>NZ_JAMQOL010000038.1:0-230166 GCF_023717965.1 Paractinoplanes hotanensis
GAGCGGCTTGAGGTTCGCCCGGGCGGCATACAGCGCCGCGGTGTAGCCGGACGGCCCCGAACCGATGATGATCAGATCGCGGACCGGGTTCACGGCTTACCGGCCGGGACGAGGTCGGCGAGCAGCGCCTCGATCCGGGTCTTGATCTCGTCGCGGATCGGGCGCACGGCTTCGACGCCCTGGCCGGCCGGGTCGTCGAGTTTCCAATCCTCGTAGCGCTTGCCGGGGAAGACCGGGCAGGCGTCGCCGCAGCCCATGGTGATGATGACGTCGGAGTCCTGCGCGACCTCGTACTCGAGGACCTTGGGCGTCTGGTCGGTGATGTCGATGCCGACCTCGCGCATGGCCTCTACCGCTGCGGGGTTGATCGTGTCGGCGGGCGCGGAGCCGGCGGAGCGGACTTCGACGGTGTCGCCGGCGAGGTGGCGCAGCCAGCCGGCGGCCATCTGGGAGCGGCCGGCGTTGTGGACGCAGACGAACAGGACGCTGGGCTTGTCACTCATGGCGTTGATCCTTCGATGGAGGGGTGACGGTGTAGTCAGGCGGTGCGGGCGGAGTCGTGCTCGACGACGACGTCGTCGGCGGCGTTTCCCACGCCGGGGTACAGAACGATCAGCAAGCCAGCCCCGACGACCAGTCCGATGATCTGAGCGACGATGAAGCCGGGCACGGAGGCGGGTGCGATGCCGGCGAAGGTGTCGGTGAAGGCCCGGCCGACGGTGACGGCCGGGTTCGCGAAGCTGGTGCTGCTGGTGAACCAGTAGGCGGCGCCGATGTACGCGCCCACCGCGGCGGGCGCTACGGCGGCGCGGCCGGACCGCGCGAGGGCGAAAATGAGCAGGAGCAACCCGGCGGTGGCCACGACCTCGCCCAGCCACAGGTGCCCGGCGGAGCGCTCCTTGGCCGAGAAGGTGACCGGGGCCAGGTCGAACATCAGGTTGGCCAGGACCGAGCCGGCGATCGCCCCGGCGGTCTGCGCGGCGGCGTATCCCGCGAGGTCGGCGCCGGTCAGGCCGGTGCCGGTGCGCCGGCCGAGGAACCAGTCGGCGGCGGACACGACGGGGTTGAAGTGCGCTCCGGAGATCGGGCCGAATGTCAGGATCAACGCGCCGAGCGCGAAGGCGGTGGCGACGGAGTTCTGCAGCAGTTGCAGTCCGACGTCATCGGGCGAGAGCGTGGTGGCCATGATGCCGGAGCCGACGACGGCGGTGACCAGCAACGCCGTACCGAGAAACTCGGCGAGCAGGCGGCGCCAGGCGGCGATGGGGTGCATGGATGCAGGACTCCGGTCTTCAGCATGGTCGGGAATCGATCGTGAAGGCGATTGACGGCCGGCGCGAGCACCCCGCACCGCCCATCTCACCAAAAGACGGCAGCTGGTGCGGGCCGAAGGATCAGTTCTGCTCGGCGGCGTGCGGGACGGCGGGCGCCAAGCGGTCGATGCGCTGGGCGAGGTCGGTGTACGCGGCTTCGAACGCGGCTTCGGTGTTGACGCGTATCGGGTCGGGCACCGACCAATGCAGCTGGGGACGGACCTCGCCGGTGAGGTCCTCGTGGGCGTTGTCGCAGACGGCGATCACCAGATCGCCCTGGTGCGCCACATCGCTGACGTGCGCCGTACCGGCCGGGTCCAGAACAAGGCCGTGGCGGTGGGCGACCTTGACCGCGCGCGGGTGCACCCGCGCGGCCGGCTTGGTGCCGGCGGAGGCGACCGGCCCGCCGACCCGGTCGCGCCACAGCGCCGCGGCCAGCTGAGATCGGGCGGAGTTGTGGGTGCAGACGAACACCACCCGATCCGCGTCCTGCAGCGGCGGCGGGGTCAGCGAAGCCAGCGCGCCGGGCTGCAGCCGCAGGTACGTCCGGCGGCGGTCGCCCTCGGACCGGGTACGCACGATCAGGCCGGCGTCCTGCAGAACCTTGAGGTGGTGAGCGACCAGATTGGTCGGCATCGTGAGGTCGTGGCCGATTTCACCGGGGGAGGCGTCACCCAGGGTCAGTGCATCGACGATCGCCAGTCTTGCCGGATCGCCCAGCGCGGCGTGGATGCGCGCCCGCGCCTGCAGAGAAGCATCGCCGTTCATTGAGTCAATGCTTGCTGACCTTTGTCTGAACGTCAAGCCGATCCGCTTGGTGTGATGGCGGCCACTCAAGTGTTCGTGTCGAGCAGCGCGGAGAGTTGGCGCATGAGGCCCGGCCGGGCCCGGTAGTACACCCAGCTCGCGCGTCGTTCGGCGGTGACCAGGCCGGATTCCTTGAGCACCTTGAGGTGGTGCGAGATGGTCGGCCCGGAGATCTCGAAGGCCGGTGTGATGTCGCAGACGCAGATCTCCCCGCCTTCGGCGGAGGCGATCATCGACATCATCTGCAGGCGGATCGGATCGCCGAGAGCCTTGAACGCCTGCGCCAGCGTGCCGGCGGCCTCGGCCGGGATCCGGCTCTGCGCGATCGGCGGGCAGCACGGCACCGACTCGGTTTCCTGAACGAGGGCGGCGGGTGCTGGTTTCGACATCCTTCGAGGTTGACAGATATCGAATCCGCGTGCAAGTGTCGGTTTCGACAAGCGTCAAGTTCGACAAACCTCGAATCCGTCTCGCGTCGCAGGAGGATGACCATGAGCGACCCGCAAACCGTCGGTGGCTTCGCCGGCGACCCCACCGAGGTGCTGTCCGTCGCAGGGGCCGGCGGTTGCTGCGGCAACCCACCACGAACTGCTCTCGTCCTGCCGGATGCCACGGCCGGGCCCTGCTGCGGAACTCCGGCCGAGGCCACGGCGGGGAGCCCGTGTTGCGGTAGTGCCGCCAAGGCCGAGGCGGTCACCGCCGGTCAGGGCTGCTGCTGATGACCAGCCCGGCCATCGCTCCGGACGGCTTGGAGCCGCTTCTGGCCGCTGTCGGCGTCCGCGAACGGGTCGGCCGGCACCACGCCCAAGCAAACCGGTGGCGTGACGTCGTTTTCATCGAACGCCGCAGCCCCGCCATCACCTGAGCCCCGCCATCACCTGAGCCCCGCCGTTACCCGAGACAGGAGTTCCACTCGTGACCACCCAGCTCGACCGCCTGCCCGTCGCCGTCATCGGCGCCGGACCCGTCGGCCTTGCCGCCGCCGCGCACCTCGCCGACCGCGGCATCGCCTTCCTGGTCCTCGAAGCCGGCGACAGCCCCGCCGCCGCCGTCCGGCAATGGGGCCACGTACGGCTGTTCTCGCCCTGGCGTTACAACATCGACGCCGCCGCGGCCCGGCTGCTCACCGACGCCGGTTGGGTCCGCCCCGACGACGACAAGCTGCCCACCGGCGCCCAGCTCGCCGCCGACTACCTGCAGCCCCTGGCCGACCTGCCCACGCTCAAGCCGCACGTGCGCTACGACGCCCGCGTCACCGCGGTCACCCGGCTCGGCCTCGACCGGGTCCGCACCACCGGTCGCGCCGAAACCCCGTACCTGATCCGCCTGGCCAGCGGCGAGGATCTCCTGGCCCGGGCGGTGATCGACGCCTCCGGCACCTGGAGCACCCCCAACGTGCTCGGCGCTTCCGGGATCCCCGCCCACGGCGAGACCGAAGCCACCGCGTACGTCGAAAGCGCCCTGCCCGACGTGCTGGGACGCGACCGGGACCGCTTCGCCGGCCGCCGCACCCTCGTCGTCGGCGCCGGCCACTCCGCCGCCAACACCCTGCTGAACCTGGCCGAACTCGCCCGGCAGGAGCCCGGCACCACCGTGACCTGGGCGATCCGCGCGGCCACCCCGGCCCGCACCTACGGCGGCGAGACCGCCGACGCGCTCCCGGCCCGCGGCGCCCTGGGCACCCGGCTGCGCGAGCACGTCGAATCCGGCGCCATCACCCTGCTCACCGGCTTCAGCGTCCAGGCCGTGACCGCCGGGCCGAACGGTGTCGAGGTGTCCGACGGCACCCGCACGGTCACCGCCGACCGGATCGTGGGAGCCACCGGTTTCCGGCCCGACCACGGCATCGTCGGCGAGCTGCGCCTCGACCTCGACCCGATCATGGGCTCCACCCGCGCCCTCGCGCCGCTGATCGACCCGAACGAGCACTCCTGCGGCACCGTCCCGCCGCACGGCGCCGACGAGCTCACCCACCCGGAGCCCGGCTACTACGCCATCGGCGTCAAGTCGTACGGCCGCGCACCGACGTTCCTGCTGGCCACCGGCTACGAGCAGGCCCGCTCGGTGGTCGCGGCCCTCGACGGCGACTGGGCGGCCGCCCGCGACGTGCAGCTGGATCTGCCGGAGACCGGGGTCTGCAACAGCAGCCAGGACCTCGACAGCGACACCATCGACGCCGGCGGTGGCTGCTGCGGCACCCCCGCCGCGGTCGAACCGGTGTCGGCCGGCCGGGGTCTCGCGACCGGTGTGTCGGGTGGCTTGCTCCGTACTCCGCTCGCGGTGATCACGGTGCCGTCCGGCAACGACGAGCAGTCCGGCTGCTGCAGCTGACGCAGTGACATCTCCTCATACGGTGGCCGTCGGCTCCACAGCCGACGGCCACCGCGAACGCGACTCCAGCCGGGCGAAAGGCATCGTCGCCGCGCTCGCGATCACCCAGACGGTCGGCTACGGCACCCTCTACTACGCCTTCGCCGTCTTCCTGGTTCCGCTCGCCGCTGATCTGAAGACATCCACTACGGCGGTCACCGGCACTTTCACCGCTTCGGTGCTGGCCTCGGCCGCGCTGGCCGTTCCGGTCGGGCGGTGGCTCGACCGCCACGGGGGCCGGGCGCTGATGACTGCGGGTTCGCTGGCCGGCACGTTCCTGCTGGTGGCGTGGTCGCAGGTGCAGACCCTCGGCCAGCTCTACGCGGTGCAGATCGGCATCGGCATCGCGTCGGCCGCCTGTCTGTACGAGGCGGCGTTCGCGGTCATCATCGCCTGGCACACCCCGGGCCGCCGGTCCTCGGCGTTGCTGGCGCTGACCGTCGTGGCCGGCTTCGCGAGCACGATCTTTCTGCCGTTGACCGGGTGGCTGGTCGACCAGCACGGCTGGCGGACCGCCCTGCTCGTCCTGGCTGCCATCCAGGCCCTGCTGACCACGCCGTTGCACGTCATCGTTCTGCGAGCGGCCCCCGGCAACCCGCCGACTTCCTTCAAGCATCACCATCGCGCCGTACGACTGCGGGCTGTCTTCACCGATCGGGTGTTCTGGCTCCTGACGGTCGGCTTCACCACCAACATGGCGGCCATCAGCATCGTCACCGTGCATCTGGTCGCCGCGCTGACGAGCTGGGGACACACGGCCACCTTCGCCGCCGGCACCGCCGGGCTGTTCGGGATCCTGTCGGTGGCCGGACGTCTGGCCACCACCGGACTGCAACGCCGCTACCGGACCAGTTCCGTGGTCGCCGTCATCTTCGCCGTCCAGGCTCTGGCGATCGGCCTGCTGCCGTTCATCGGACGGAACGCCATCGCGGTCATCGCCGCCGTCGTCGGCTTCGGGCTCGGCTTCGGCGTTTCCGCCATCGCCAAACCGGTGCTGCTCGCCGACCGCTACGACACCCGCCGGTACGCCACCATCGCCGGCGCCATCGTGGTGCCCATGACCATCGCCAAAGCCGGTGCCCCGCTGGCCGCGGCCGCCCTGCACGCCCGATCCGGCAGCTACACCAGCGTCCTGGTGACGACCGCGGCATTGTGCGCGCTCGCCGCGGTGACGCTGTGGGCCACCAGCGCCTACCCGCGCTACCGACCGGAAACTACCGACGTCCAGGAGACACCTTCATGAGCAGCGACATTCTCGACGCGACCGCACCGCAGGACCTTCCGGTCGTGGTGATCGGCGCCGGCCCTGTCGGCCTGGCCGCCGCCGCGCACCTGCACGAGCGGGAAGTGCCGTTCCTCATCCTCGAGGCCGGCAGCGCCGTTGCCGCGTCGGTCCGCGCCTGGGCGCACGTGTCGCTGTTCAGCCCCTGGCGGTACAACATCGACCCCGCCGCCCGCCGCCTGCTCGACACTGCCGGCTGGGCCGCACCCGATGACGACACTGTGCCCACCGGCGGGCAACTGGTCGAGAACTATCTGCAGCCCCTGGCCAAGACAGCCGCGATCGCCGGCCGCCTGCGCTGCGACACCCGGGTGGTCGCGATCAGCCGCACCAGCCTCGACAAGGTCCGCACCGACGGACGCGCCGACCTGCCCTTCACGCTGCGCCTGGCCGACGGCGAAGATCTGCTCGCCAGCGCCGTCATCGACGCCGCCGGCACCTGGAACACCCCGAACCCGCTCGGCGTCAACGGCCTGCCCGCCCACGGCGAACACGACCTCACCGACCTCATCGACCACGCCCTGCCCGACGTGCTCGGCACCGACCACGACACGCACGCCGGCCGGCACACCATCGTGGTCGGCTCCGGCCACTCCGCCGCCAACACCCTCCTCACCCTCGCCCGCCTCGCCGAAACCGTCACCGAAACGCGGATCACCTGGGCCCTGCGCGGCACCGCCGCCCGCGCCCTCGGCGAGGACGACACCGACCAGCTACCCGACCGCGGTGCGTTGGGTAACGGCCTGCGAACCCTGCTCGAGACCGGCCACGTCACCCTGCTCGAAGGCTTCGGCGTGCACACCGTCACCCGCGCCGGCACGGGCATTCAGCTGACCGCCATCGACGGGCGCACTGTCACCGCCGACCGGGTCGTGGCCGCCACCGGCTTCCGGCCCGACCACAGCATCGCCGGCGAACTGCGCCTCGACCTCGACCCGATCCTGGGCTGCACCCGTACCCTCGCCGAACTCATCGACCCGAACGAGAACTCCCGCAGCGCCATCACGCCCCACGGCTACGCCGAGCTCACTCACCCCGAGCCGAACTACTACGCCGTCGGCATGAAGTCCTATGGACGGGCACCGACGTTCCTGATGACCGTCGGCTACGAACAGGTCCGCTCGATCGCCGCCGCTCTGGTCGGCGATTTCGACGACGCCGAAGAGATTCAGCTCGACCTCCCCGACACCGGCGTGTGCAGCACGGGGCTCGGCGCCGAACAGGCCTCCCGTGACATCGCCGCCCGTTTCGGCGTCGGCCCCGACGTGCCCACCGCTCTCGCGACCGCCACGATCGCCCTGTTGCCCACCGCAGCCGGCGCCAGCGAGGCCGTACGCGCCGCCGCAGTCCAGATCGGCCTGGACCCCCGGATCGCCCTGCAGATCGCCGCTTTCAACGACGAACCCGGCGCCCTGCCCAGCGTCGCCGGACTGATCAGCCTCACCCCCTCTGCCGCCGGACGCTGCTGCTGACACACATCCATGGCATGCGGTCGGGCGCGGCGGCCGGGCGCCGCGTCGTGATCCTCGAGGCGAGGCGCAGTGCACATCAACGTCGGGGCGCGTACATGATCACCACGACGCCGATCAGGCAGATGGTGGCACCGATCAGGTCGTAGCGGTCGGGACGGAACTTGTCGACGACGACGCCCCAGGCGAGGGAGCCGGCGACGAAGATGCCACCGTACGCGGCGAGGATCCGGCCGAAGTTGGCGTCCGGTTGGAGCGTGGCGACGAAGCCGTAGGCGCCGAGGGCGGCGATGCCGGCGCCGATCCACAGCAGGCCTTTGTGCTCGCGGACGCCTTGCCAGATGAGCCAGGCGCCGCCGATCTCGGCGATGGCGGCGACGACGAACAGCAGGACGGATCGGATGATCGTCATGGGCGTATCGCAGCACATCGGCGGGGTGCGCCACTGGCAGGGGCAGCACCGCAGCGGCTGCGGCTCAGCAGCCGCACCCTGCGCCGCCACAACCGCACCCGGCGCCCGCCGCCGCGGCGCGCCGGGCGTTGCGGCGGCGGTCGAGCCACCACATGCCCAAGGCTAGGGCCGCCAGGCCGACCGCGACGGCGAGCAGGGTCCGCTCCAGGATCGCCGCGCCGGCGCCGGTGAGCACGCCCGCGGCGATGAGGAGCGGCAGGGCGCAGCAGGCGGCGCAGGCCAGTGCGGCGATCCCGCCGGTGACCTTGCTGCGCCGCGGTGGCGCGTTGTCGATCCCCGGGTCGGGGTGACCGGTGGAGGTGGGTGACGGCAAGGGCTGGCTCACGCTCTGTCTCCGGGAGGTCTGGTGGTGCCAATGGTCAGGTACGGGATCGGGCAGTCGGCGCAGGTGCAGTTGGTGAGGCTGTCGCAGCGGGCATCGACGACCTCGGTGAGCGAGGCGCGGATGGTGGTGAGGTCGGCGATCTTCTGGTCGATCTCGGCGATCTTGCCGATGGCCCGCTCGCGCAGGTCCGGGTTCGGGTGGCGGCGCCGGCCCGCGTCGAGCAGGTCGGCGACCTCGTCGAGAGTGAATCCGAGCCGCTGCGCCACCTTGATCACGTTGAGCAGGGCGACCGTGTCCGGTGGATAGAGCCGGTGCCCACCATTCGACCGGTGCGGTTCGGCCAGCAGCCCCCGGCGTTCGTAATAGCGCAGCGTCTGGATGTTGACGCCGGCCCGTTCGGCGACCTCGCCGGTGCGCAGCCCGGCTTGCTCCGCCGCGCTCACCGGGCCGCTCCCGCACCGGCCCGGTCGCCTTCAAAAGGCAGCCCCGACGCGGGCCAGTCAGTCTTGCCGCCCTCGTAGACACCCACGTCGCGGAAGCCGAGCCGACCGAATGCGGCGGTGGCGACCTTGGACCGGCCGCACGACGGGCCCGCGCAGTCGGTGACCGCGGCCGCCAGCTGCTGCTGGGTGCTGCCGCAGTCGCTGTCCCGCCAGGCGGCGGCCAGCATGGCCAGCGTGCCGGTGTCGAGACCCAGAGCGTCGGCGCCGACCAGCATCCGCGCGGCGCTCACCTCCTTGGGCGGGTAGCCGAACAGGTCACCGTCGCGGCGGGCCGGCAGCAGCAGCCCGGCCTCGGCGTAGTGCCGTACCCGCTCGACGGGCACCTCGGCGCGGACGGCCAGCTCGGCAAGGTCAAGCAGCGCCCCGGTCATGACTTCTGTCCGGCCATGATTGCGCCGGCCCGCTCGGCGAGGGATCGAAGCACATCGGCGTACTGTGCTGGGACTTTCACGTCGAGGATCAGCATCTCGCCGTCATCAGCGGGCTCGGGCGTCACCGTGAAGGTGAAGAACGAGCAGCACTCGGTCTCGCGGGCGGTCAGGTCCCGTACCGTCGCTGACAGCCCGGCCGGGCCGGTCAGTCGCATCCGCGTGTGGGTCGGCGAGACGGTGTCGACCTGGCGGACCGCGGTGGCGAACAGGGCATCGAACTCGGCCAGCCGTACTGGCCGCTCGACCGTCGGTAGCGTGCAGGCATCAGGAACGACGACAGGCATCGCAGGCTCCTCGAAACAGGGGTTCGGCGTCACACCGACGCCGTCCCCACGACGGTAAGCCTGTACCCAGGTACCGGATGCAAGGGCCGGATCGGATTGCTGCGCGAGAGCGTCCACGTGTGCTCGGTCAGGCCGCCGTCCGCCCGAGCCGCACCGCCACCGGCACGGACATCACGTACATCAACAAGCCGCCGTCGGCGCGGCGAAGAACAAGGCCAACGACAGATTGCGTACTGCGGTCCGGGCGAGAAGACGAAAGTCAATTGTTGTAGTGTCGGATACCTGGCATTGCGGAGTGGAATTCCTGACACATGGCCGCCACATCAGCCATTCGTCAGAGCATCCTCAGAAGTTCGTCAGGATTTGAATTCGACGGGCTCTCATCATTGATTCCAGCGAGCCGAAAGCCTGGCTCGTGCGAATCTGTGAACGTCACGAGGCGTTCACTCGATGAAGAGGAAAAGATCAGAATGCGATCTGACATCACATCGGCCGGAGCCGTCATGGGGATCCGGCTCGGGGGTCTGCTGGGGGCCGTGGCTGTGGCGACCGTCGCCGGTTCTCTGGTCACGATGACGCCCGCACACGCCAACGACACGACGAAGACGGTCGCGGCGGACGGCGCCAGCATCGTCTTCTCCACAAGCGACAGCAGCCGCAAGGTCAGTGGCAACGTCACGCTCACGGTCCACGAGGACGGAAACTGGCGGATCGCCGGCGGCGCCCACAACGGCAACATCGTCGGCCGCTGGTACCACTGGACCTGTGACCTCACCTGGGACGCGTCGAAGGTGACCCGGGAGACCGGCTCGGAGTGGGTGCCCGGCAAGAAGGACCGCAGCACGTCCTCCGCGGCATACCACCCCACCATCCAGAGCGAGTACGCCAAGATCAAGCAATACGGGCGCGCCGACTGCGACATCGTCATCGGCTGACATCTCCCCGCCGGTCTCAGCGCGAACTCGCGGTGAGGCCGGCGGCGTACCCGTGACAGCAGCGAGGCGGGCTTGGCATCCATAGGAGCATGCTCCTGCCGGCATTTCACGGTTGCTCACGTTCAGCTCCATGAATTCGACGATGCGGGCGAAGGGAGCGTCGCGTGTCACGGCGTAACGGTCGAAGACCGTTGACCATCGCGAATGTGTCAACGTTTTCGGCGGTTCGCCCTCGCCGAATATTGCCGACCACCACCGGAATGAGATATGTCGACCTTCACCCGAGTTCTCGCGAGCCTCATGCGTCCCGATCAACCTACTCCTGGCGAACCGCGGCCGATGACACGAATCGTTTGCTCATGCGGCCACGGAATGACAGTGCACGAGCACTATCGGTCGGGCAGCGAATGTGTTTCCTGTCGCCCCGGAGAATGTCCGCGGTGGCGTCGCCGACTGTGGTGCCACCGACCTGTGACCGGCGTCTCGGCTCAGCCCGCCGGCGTCCCTGATCGCGATCGGCCGGCCGCCGCGTGACTGTTTCGGGAGGCGGCGGTACGTTTCTCCAGCCGTCGCGCGTCCAGCAGGATTCGCAAGTCCAGGTCCGGACGCAGCATCGTCGCGGATCCGGCGAACAGATGCCGGACATGCGTCAAACAAGTCGCTGAGCAGGCGCTGCCCGGCGCCGAGCAGGATGTGCCCGTGGCGCCCCTGAGGCTCACCGGCGCGGAGCGCGGCATCCTCCGGCCACGTGTCCCGCTCGAGGACCATCACCTGGTCGAGATGGTCACTCAGGACCCGGGCCGCGACCATGCCGCCAACACCCGATCCGACCACAATCGCGCTGGTGCCGCTGGGAAGCCGGAATCATCTGCTCACGGCAGCCGAGCCCGCTTGGCCGGACTTCCTCGCCGGTATCGATGCCTTCTTGTCCGAGCGGCCCTCAAGCGACCGCTTGACCCGGCGGGCCGAGGCGGTGAACTGGCTGGCGATCAGCCCCGGCCCCTGTCATGAAGCTGCCATGGGAGGGAACGGGATCAGGACAGGCGGCCGGTGCGGCCCAGCGCAGCACGGTGGCCGACCTGTTGCACCACGATGTCGACGTCGAGGGCGGAGGCGGCGCCGCGGTCGATCTCGGCGCTCAGCTCAGCGAGGGCATTGCGACCGAGGTCGCGGAGCCAGGAGCGGATCACCAGCAAGCGGACCTCTGCCGCGGCCAATTCGGCCACCTCCAGGCGGGAGGCGTCTTCCGTACGGGCAACGAGCCGTTCCGCCAGCCGCTCCACCGGCTCCGGCGCCCGGCCGGCGAGTCCCAGGACGAGCCGGTGCTGCTCCCAGCGGGCGTCCAGCGCGTCGGCGACGAGCACGATTCCGCCGGCCGCCCAGTGCCGGACCACCGGGTTGTGCCGGCTCACCACGGTCATCACCGGGCTGAGTTCGCCGCTGTCCGCCTCCCGGCGCAGCTCCACCACCCATGTCGTGGTCAGCGCCTGGAGCCGGCGCTGCGCCCGGCGGATCGGGTCGAGCGAGCCGACCCGGCGGACTGCGGCCGACAGCGGGCGCAGGAAACGCAGCGCTGCCTTGGGGGTGTCGTCGAAGGCGTCGATGATGTCGTCGGCCAGCTCGGCGCGATCGTCCTCGCCTAGTTTGCGGCCGGCCAGGAACTCGGCGAACGCGACCACCTCGTCGAGCTGGCGGCGGGACAGGGTCAGCCCGCGGGCGGTGGCCACGACCTCGGCGGATTCCGGCGAGCTGGTGGCCAGAACGCTCCCCGGCGGGAAGCCGGTGCGCCCTTCCAGCCAGTGCTCGGTGTCCAGCGGCGTGCCGGCCCAGCGGGTGTCGGCGGTATCCACGCTCATCGAAATCTCCTCGAGTCGGTGTGTCATTTGCGCACCCAGGGTTCGCCGTGAGGTCCGCGGAAGGTTCCCGCGAACCGAGGACGGGTGCTGCGGCGAACCCGGGCTGTCGACAGCTCCCGCACGGGGAGTACGCGGAAGGGGAGCGGACGATGTCATATGTCGGGATCGACACGCAGGGCGCACGGATCCTGGGGCAGGCGTTGCGCGACGTCGCCGCCCGAACCGAGGACACCCGGAAACAGACCGTGACAGCCCTGGGCCTGGCGGAACTCACCGGCCGATCCCCGGCCAACCTGGCGCTGCTCCAGGAGAGCCTGCACAGACTCGGCACCGGAGTGACCGAGAAGGCGGACCTGGCCGACAGGTTCACCGTCGCCCCGCAGCAGACCGCCGCCACCATGGGCGCCACCGCCGGTGACCTGGGCCCGGCGATCGCCGGCCTGATCGGCCTGTCCGGCCCGCGCAGCCTGCGCGACGTGCTGGTGGGCCTGCCCCCGCCGGGCGCCAACGCCGCCTTGGACGGTGCCCTGGCCCGGCTCTCCCCTTTGCTGCTCCAGCCCCGGCCGGTCGGCGAACAGCCGAAGCTCCCCGAGCCCCCGCCCGCCGAGCTGATGGCCGACCTGCGGCTGCTCGCCCTCCAGCTAGGCATCGAGCACGTCGGGCCACCGGCCCCGGAGAAGGCCGAGAGGGCCAAGGGCTTGTTCGCCAAGCTCGTCAGCAAGGCAGTGGTGGGCGGTGACTCCGAGGTCTTCTACGATGACTTCTGGGCCGACGGCCGGACGATCGCCGACGTGCTCGCCGACCCGGCGAAGCTGCTGGCCTGGGTGAGCGGCACCGTCGAGCTGGACCGGCGCCTCGCCCTCGCCGCCGGGCGGCCGACCCTCGGCGACGCGCTGGACTCGTACGACTTCGCCCGTGGCTCGGAGAACGCCGCCGACGAGACCGCGTTCGCGGCGATCAGCGACTACCTGCCCCAGCTGCTCGCCGGGCGCACCGATGCCGCCCCCGACCCGATCCAGCTGGCCCAGACCCTGGCATTCGCCGCCCGGGTGGGCTGGACCGACCCGGGCGGCGCCGACGCCGAACGGTTCACCGCCGCGGTGGCCTACCTGCGCGCCAACCGGATTCTGCAGAGCGCGCTGCTGCCGGTCGGCTTCGCCGGCGACACGGAGCCGCTGGCCTTCTTCAACGCCCCCGGCATCGCCGCCACCTTGGAACTCGGCCGCAGTTCCGGCGTTGTGGACAGTCAATACCTGAGCGGCCTGGCCGCCCTCCTCGATCAGGTCGCGCCGGCCATCGGCCTGAACCTGACCGGCGGCCCGGTCGAACTCACCGAGAGCATCCAGCAGCAGCTCTTCGCACTGGTCGCCTCGCAGATCCCGCGGGCGATGGCCGGCTCACCGGCGATCCAGGCCCAGTTCATCGCCTCGCTCGGCCACCTGCGGCAGGCCGCGACCGGCGCCGAGCTACGGCAACGGATCCTCGATGTGGTGGCCGCGTTCCGCACCATCGCGGTGGTCGGCGCCCCAGCGCTGACCGAACGCCGGCTCACCACGATTGTCGGCGATCAGGTGCTCGGCGTCCTCGGCCGCAGCCGGCTGAGGCTGCGCAGCGAGAGCGCGGTCCGCAAGAACCCCGAGTTCCTGCTGGTGGCCCGTCAGTTCGGCATCCCCGGCTCGCGCAAGGAGGAGATCGGGAAGTACAAGTTCAGCTTCGGCTTCGACGAGTTGGGCGTGCTCACCGGCATCCGGCGTAAGAAGAAGAGCTGGCTGTCGCGGGCCTGGGACAGCATCAAGGCGGTCGGCAAGGCCATCCTGGAGTCCTGGAAGGACAACCCGTTCAAGGCAATCTTCCAGGTTGGCAAGATCGCCTTGGGCGTGCTCAGCTTCGCGGTCCCCGGCCTGCAGGGGCTGGGCGCGGCCGCTCTCGCCCTGAGTATCGGCGAGACCGCCTATCACGCGATAGAGGGGGACTGGCTGGCTGCCATCGGCAGCGGGTTGTCGGCCCTCACGGCGGGTGCGGACATCTTCGGTACGGTCGGTAAGACTGCCCTCGACGCCATGCAAGGCGACGTGCTGAGCAGCCTGTTCGACAACAGCACCCTCGAGATGTTGCGCAACGCCAAGCGCGCCTTCGACATCGGGACGTCGGTGTTGCGGTTCACCGAGGCGGACGGCCTGCTCGCCCGGCTCACGGCAGGGCTCGGCGCCGGGGCGATCGCCCTGGGCAGCGGCGGCCAGCTGCTGGGCAGCATCGGCGCCATCGAGGGGCAGCTGGCCCAGGACCTGATCCGGCTCGGCACCTCGGTGGGCGATCTGAGCCGGGTGGCCGCGCCGGCACTCGGGCTGGTCGAGGCGATCCGCAAGGGTGATCTGCTCGCCGCGTTCAGCACCGGGCTGTCGGCCCTGTCGGCCGGCGCGGTGGCCGTGGTGAATCCGAAGGGGATCGTCAACGGGCCGCCCGGGACCGCGCTGTTCTCGTTCGACGCGCAGAGCCGGGACGCCCTGATCGCGCTGGCCAAGGGCAGCGGGATCGCGGCCGCCCTGGCCAAGGCGATCAACGCGGCGGACACCGGGAACGCGTTCGCGGCCGGCGCGGCGCTGGCCGAGGCGCTCAAGCTGACCGGAGTGACCAGACCGCAGCCGCCGGTCGATCCGCAGGAGCCGGCACCGGGCGACCCGGCCGAGATCGCCAAACGGATCGCCGAGGTGGGCGTGGTTCTGGAGGCGGTGTTCAAGGGGGCCAACCCTGCCCTTGCCGCGCCGGTGGTGCTGCGGCAGCTGGGCCTGGTGGTGGACGCGCTGAACCCGGCGCCGCCGCCCAAGGCTGAGCCGGTGGCCGGCGGCGGCCCGGTGTCTGCCCCGGCTCCGGTGCCTGGTGGCTCGCCCGTCCTGACGCCGGTGCCTGGTGGCTCGCCCGTCCTGACGCCGGTGCCGGGGATCGTGATCGGTGGCGCTGAGCCGATCAGCGTTCTCGTCGCGGCGGAGTCCGCCACCCTCCCCGGTGGCTCGGGCGGCGACGAGATCGCCGGTGGCTCGGGCGACGATGAGATCGCCGGTGGCGCCGGCGAGGACACCCTCACCGTGTTCGGCGGGGAGACCACTTCCGGCAGTGGCCTGCTCAACGACGTCGAGGTGCGGACCACACCGTTCCTCGGCCTCTGGTTGCCCGAGCCGGACATGCAGCTCGACAAGTATTTCCCTCAGGCCAGCGAGCTGCCACAGGCGTTCACCCCGAACGCGATCCTGGACGGCGGCTCGGCCACCTCGGAGAAGTTCCTCGGCCTGATCGGCTGGGGCACCTCGGTCACCGGCCCGCACGAGGCCTCGCACAGCTTCTACATCGGCGAACTCGGTTTCGGGACCGCCGACAACGACGGCGGGGCGGTCGACGGCCTGACCCTCAACGCGCAGTACGGCCTCGGCGCCCAGATCGGCTCGTACGGCGCCGCCTACCAGTACAACCGGGACGTGAACCTCGCGCCGCTGCTGGACCTGGAGATGCCGACCGTCATCGACGACACGATGCTCGGGGTGAATCTGCCGCACATCGGCGCGGTCGGCTTCCGGCAGACCAACGACGAGATCCGCCCCCTCGAACCGCAGGACTTCCAGGACACCCTCGGCGCCGGAACCAGTTTCGGCGTCGGGTTCAAGTGGCCGCTCTGGGGCGACTACGAGGTGAACCAGATCGCCGCGATGGCCGGCGTTCAGCCCGGGGACGTGTTGCTGGCCCGGGAGACGCCGGCCGGCACGCAACTGGCCTTCGACGTCGCCGACGACTTCAGCAAACCGTTCGTGCCGCCCTTCGGGACCACCCTGGACCTGGGCGATCCCGGGTCGCTGCCTGAGCCGGCCCTCGGCGGTGGTTTCGGCGGCAGTGTCCTGGCGGACCCCGTCATCCCGGCCGAAAACAGCGATTTCCACGGGGGTGGCGGCGATTTCGGCGGTGGCGGCGCCTCCGGCGAAATACCGCTGGTGCCGGACGGCATCGTCCTTGACTACGACAGCGGCTTCGAGTTCGGCTACGACACTTTCGACAGCTCCAACCTGACCGACTACGGCTTCGCCGATGACGACTTCGGCGACTACTCGTTCGACGACGTCACGATCGTCGACAGCTACGACTTCGGCGGCGCGGTCGGCTCGGACCTCGGCTTCACCGACCTCGGATTCTCAGTCTTCTAGTCGATGGCGGGAACCGCCCGGTGGTCTCGCGACGAATGCTTCACGACACCTCATAAACCGTATTCAGGGAGGATCAACATCATGGTCGCAGGAATGCTCGGTGGCGACACCGGCCAGATCCAGGCCCACGCCAACGCCTACCGGTCGCTCGGCGACAACCTTGTCGCCTGCGGTTCCAATGTGGTCTCCACCACCGACAACGCGGTGGCCGGTCTGCAGGAGCAGATCACCAGCGCTCAGACCGCCGTGGTCTCCGCCCTGCAGGCGGTCAGCCAGGAATCGCGGTCGGTGGCCTCCAGCTTCAGCGGCATCCAGTGGACCGGCGCCAACCGGGCCCAGGCCGAGGAGGTCGGCATCGAGCTGGACGCCCGGGTCACCGAGACGACCGTACGGGTCCAGGAGCTGTTCGAGACGTTCCGCGCCGACCTGGCGCGGCTCGGTGGCGAGCTCACCGAGGTGGCTGGCCAGTTCAACATGGTGTCCGCCGCGGCCGGCGAGTCCGCGGCCTCTCTGAGCCAGGCGATGGACGCTCAGGCTGTCCAGCTCGACGAGGTCATGAACACCGGGATCGTCCGGTCCTGACCCGGCGGGAGGAAAGGCGTACGAGGCCGTGACGGAGTGACCGTCACGGCCTCGCGTCGGTCTCCGGCCGGTGTCAAGGCCCTCAGGAAAGGACAGGACGATGCCCACCGCTGAGGAATTCGAGGCCGCGGCCGTGGAACTGGACGCCGCGGCGGCCACCGCCAAGACGCTGATCGAGCCGGCCCGCGCGGCCATGGCCGGGAACGTCATGGTCGGCGGGCAGCTCACCGTACTGGTGACCGACGAGCTGGACGTCGCGGCCAAACTGCTCGAGCAGGTCACCGCCGAGCTCGCCGAGCTCGCCGCCACCTGCCGGGAACGCGCCGAGGCCAGCCGGGTCGCGGCCCTGGCCCAGCAGGCCTACGCGGCGTCCTACGCCGACTATGAGAGCGACCTGAACCGCTGGCAGGAGGCTGAGGACGCCCACCGGGACGACCCGGGCGCGCGGAACCCGGGCCCGCCGCCGGCGCCGCCGGACGAGCCGCCGCCGCTGCCGTCGTTCGGGTCACGATGAGAACGGGCCCCGCACCGAGGTGCGGGGCCCGTTCCTCGTTCGGTCAGCCCGGTATTCGCGCGGTCATCACGACCAGCGTGGACGGGTCCGGCGGGTTGCCCTCGGCCTGCAGCGTCACCGAGAGGATCGGATAGGCGGCCGGGTCGACGCCGCTCCACAGCTTGATCGGGGCGCCGGTGCGGCGCCAGTGGAACGAACCGATCGGCACCTTACCGCCCGGGCCGCTCAGCCAGGCCGCGTAATAAGAGCCGGGGGCGGCGGCCGGCAGCTTCTCCGGTTCCAGGGTGATCGAGAAACCGCCCGGCTCGGCCACGATCGACCCCTTGGCGGTGGCGTCCGGGGCGAGCGAGGTGCCGGCGGCCGCGAACGGCTCGCCCTGGGACGGGCCGGGGACCAGGGCGCGGTCCACGGCGAGGACACCGAAGGTGAAGACCGCGGCGGCGACCACGGCGGCGGGGATCGCCCAGGTCAGACGAGGAACCTGCGGAAACCAGCGCTCCGGGCGCCACCAGGGGCGGCGCCGGTCAATCGGCTCGGGCGCGGCAACCGGCTCGGCCACGGGGTCGGGTACCGGGTCGGGCGTCGCCTCCGGCGTCGCTTCCGCGGCTGGGGCCGGCGCCGGGGCGGCGTCGGCGGTGACCGGCGCGGTGCGGGCGCGGGCGGCGGCCAGGATGCTGTCGCGCAGGCTCGGCGGTGGGCCGTTCCAGGTCGCTTCGGAGCGCAGCTCCTCGCCGACCGCCAGAAGCAGCGCCTCCGCCGCCGGTTCCACGGTCGCCGGCTCGGTTGCTGTGGTCTCTGCAGTCGGGTCGGCGTCCTGCTCCGGGGCAGGACGGGCGTCGTCGTCCGTACCCTCGGTGTCCTCGCCGAGATCTTCTGGCAGCGGCGCGACCGGAGCACGTGGCCGATCCGCTTCGGAATCCAAGCGGGCGGCGAGCAACGCGACGAGGCCCTCGTCGGGAGTGTCGCCGCCGCGAGGCGGCCCTGCGTTCATGCGTCGTCCCTTCGCTGCCGAGGCGCTTTCCCGGTAGGGGTTCGGCTGCCGACCCCCGCAGGGTTCCCGTCCGCCGGATTTTCCGGCCCGTCCCGCAGATGATCCAGCAGCTCAGCGAGCCGCCGGTGGGCGCGATGGGAGCGGGACTTCACCGTACCGACCGGAAGCTTCAGCTGCTCGGCGATCTGCGCGTGGGTGAGATCCTCGTAGAACGACAGCCGCACGATCTCTCGCTCGTTGTCGTTGAGCTGCCGCAACGCCTCCTGCACGGCCCAGGATACCCAGGCTCGGTCGATGTCCGGCGGATCGACCACCGCGTCCTGCTCGGCCTCGTGCCCGCCGCGGGTCGGGCGCAGCTCGCGTCGCAGCATGTCCAGCGCGGTGTACCGGGCGATGGTGAGCAGCCAGGGGCCGAGGTCGCGTTCCGGGTCGTAGGTGGGCGCAGCGTTCCACGCCCGGAGGAAGGCCTCCTGCACGACTTCCTGCGCGAGGTGGTCGGCGTGCGTGACGGTCATCGCCACCGACCACACCGGCCGGGCATAGCGGTCGTACACCTCGCCGAGCGCCTCGACATCCCCGTCACGGAACCGGACCCGGGTTGGCCTGGGCAGTTCCGAGCGGGCGGGTGCGGTGGAGGTAGCGCTCGGCGGATTGCTGGCGGCCACCGGGCAACAATACTGGATCATCGGCTGACGTGGATGTCCGTGGTGTGCCGAAACCTGCTGCCACCCTTCTTCCCCTGGAACCGGCCGGGGCTCCTGCGGCGAAAGCCGGGCATGAGGATCAGCGTCCGTGAGCAGTGGTCGAAGTCCAGCGTGGATGTGGTGATCGGGGCGGCCGCCCCTGAGGCGACCGTGGCCGAGCTGCTCGACGCGATCGCCGGTCGTGCGGTCGGCGCCGTCGTGGTGGACGTCGACGGGGTCGCGGTGCCGGGGGACACGCTGATCGCCGACCTGCCGGCCCGGTGCGGGTCGGTGGTGCGGCTCGGCGGTCGAGCCCAAGCGCCCCAGCGCCCGGCTCCGGGGGCGATGGAGCTGCGGCGGATCGCCGGGCCGGACGCGGGGCACGCGGTGACGCTGCCGCCGGGCGAGTTCCTCATCGGGCGGGGCGGGGAGGGTGGTCTTCGCCTGGGCCGGGTCCGGGAACCGGTGCTGCGACTCGAGGTGGAGCCGGGGACGGCCGGGCGGGTGAGCTCGGTGAACGAGCCGGTGCGTCTCGATGGCACAGAGTCGGATTCCGGTGCGGCCACCGTCGTCGTCGCTGGTGACACGGTGTTCCGGCTGGCGCCGGCTGAACCGCAGCCGCCGGTTCTGCTGAGCGCCCCGGTCGACCAGGCCGGGCGCGTGCCCCTCGTGCGTACGCCGAGGGTTGCGGTCCCGCCGCCGACCACCGTGGTGGCGGTTCCGCCGCCGCCCGCGGCCGCGTCGCCCCCGGCGCCGATGTCATGGCTGCTGATGCTCGCACCGCTGCCGATCGGGATCGTGATGGCGCTGGTCTTCAGCCCGTTCTTCCTGCTGATGACCGCGATGACGCCGCTGATGGGGCTGGCCCGCTGGGTCGAGTCGAAGTATCAGGCCCGCAAGGACAAGAAGCGGCTCGCCGCCGCGTCGGCGGCCGCAGTCGAGCAGTTCACCACCGACCTGGACGCCCGCCGGGAGCAACTTGCCGCGGCGGCCCGCCGGGAGTATGCGGACCTGGCCGTGCTGTTGCGCCGGGCCGAAACGGGTCGTGGGCTGTGGGAGGTCCGGCCGGGCGACGAGGACGAGATGCGGGCGGTCGTCGGGTTCGGCAGCCGGGTCTGGCAGCCGGAGCTGGGCCGCCGCGGCGCGGACGCGCTGAGTGCCCTGCCGGTACTCGCAGACGTGCTCGACGAGCGGACCCGGCTGGCTGATGTGCCGGTCCACCTGAACCTGCGGGACCGGACCGGATTCGGGGCGATCGGCCAGGCCGAAGCCCGCCGGGTGGTATCGGCGGTGGTGCTGGACCTGGTCACCCGGCACGGACCGGCCGACCTGGAGCTGGTACTGCTCGCTGAGCCGGACCGGCTGGGTGCCTGGGACTGGGCCAAGTGGCTGCCGCACCTGGCGGCGGACAGCGGCCTGCCCCGGGTGGCGGCTGACCCGGTCGCCGCGGTGGAACTGCTGGGCAGCCTGGACGCGGGGACCACCAGGACCAGCCGGGGGTTGATGGCGGCCAGTCCGTCGCCGGAGCGGCCGGCGTGCCTGATGGTGGTGATCGACGGGGCCCGACTGCTGACCGGACGGGTGGCGGCGCTGCTCGGGCGGCTCGCGGGCGGGCGGGGGCGGGTGCTGGTGGTCGCCGAGCGGGTGGAGCAGCTGCCGTCGGTGTGTCAGCAGCTCCTGGAGACCACCTCTCGGGTGTTGACCGATGCGGTGACGGGGGAGTTGCAGGAGGACGTCCTGGCGGTGCAAGCCGGGCCGGTGATCTGCGCGCGGACCGCGCGGGCGCTGGCCCGATGGACGGATCCGGAGCAGGCGGCGGCCGCGGCGGTGCTGCCGGACCGAGCCCGACTGATGGATCTGCTGCTGGCGGCGGCGTCCGGGCCGGACGGGCTGGCGCGGCCGATCACCCGTCTGGACGCGGGCACGGTGGGAGCGTGGTGGCGGCGGGGGAGCGCCGGGCTGCAGGCGACGATCGGGGTGACCGAGGAGGGTCCGCTGTCGCTGGATCTGCTGGCCGACGGGCCGCACGGTCTGGTCGTCGGAACCACCGGGGCGGGCAAGAGCGAGTTGCTGCGTACCGTGGTGGCCGCGCTGGCCTGCGCCTACCCGCCGGATGTGCTGACGTTCATGCTGGTGGACTTCAAGGGTGGCGGCGCGTTCGACGCCTGCGCGGCGCTGCCGCACACCGTCGGGCTGGTCACTGACCTGGACGAGCATCTGGCCGCCCGGGCGCTGCGCTGCCTGCGGGCTGAGCTGCGGCACCGCGAGCTACGGCTGCGCGCGGCGGGGGTCAGCGATCTGCGCGACTATCTGGACCCGAACCCGGTGCTGCCGCGTCTGGTCATCGTCATCGACGAGTTCGCGACGCTGGCAGTGGAGCTTCCGGGCTTCCTGTCGGCGCTGATCGACGTGGCGCAGCGCGGCCGAAGCCTCGGGATTCACCTGTTGCTGGCCACGCAGCGGCCGCAGGGCGTGGTGGACGGGAAGATCCGGGCGAACACCAACCTGCGGGTGGCGCTGCGGGTGCAGGACGACGCGGATTCGCGCGACGTGCTCGGCAGCCGGCAGGCGGCGGACATCGACCGGCGGCGTCCCGGCCGGGCCTATGTCCGGCTCGGCGCCGGCGAGGTGGTGGCGGTGCAGACCGCGCTGGTCTCGGCGGCCGGCCCGGGTGGGACCGGGGAACGAATCTCGGTCACGCCCTTCACCCTGATCAACGAGGCGACGCCGAGCTCTCCGGCGGCCGTGGCCGAGGGCCTGCCGACCGACCTGGAGCAACTGGTCGCGATCACCACGGCTGCCGCCGATGCCGGCGGGTACGAGCCGCCCCGGGTGCCGTGGCCGGCGCCGCTGCCTTCCGAGGTGGACGGCTGGGAGCTGCCCGGCTCGTATGCGGCCCCGGACATGCCCTCTCCGGTCTCGTCGACCGGGGTTTCACCGGCTCCAGTCCCGTCGGACCCGGTTCCGCTCGGCCTCGTCGATCTACCCGACGAGCAACGGTCGGATGTCTGGTGGTGGCGGCCCGAGGACGGCGGCACCGTCGTTCTGGGCGCGGACTCCGCGGCCACCGGCGCGGTGCTCGCCGCGGCCTGCGTCGGACTGGCCCGGTGCCGCCCGCCGGACCGTCAGCGGATCTTCGTCCTGGACGGGCAGGGTGGCAGGTTCGCCCCGCTCACCGGGCTGCCGCACGTCGGCGCGGTGGTCGGCGCGCACGACGGTGAACGGCTGCGCCGGGTCCTCGACCACCTGGACGCGGAAGTCGCCCGGCGCCGCTCGGAAGCCACCGGCGGCCCGGACCTCCTGCTGGTCGTGGCCGGCTGGGCGGCCCTGGTCGAGGCGGCCGATCGGGCCGGCCTGGCCGACGCCGAACAGCGTCTGGAACGTCTGCTCCGCGACGGCGCTCCGACCGGTCTGCGGCTGCTGGTCTCGGCCCCGCACGATCGGGGGCTGCCCGGCCGGGTGATGGCCCAGATGCCGGTCAAGCTCTGCCTGCGGCTCGCCGATGCCAGCTCCTACACCGGGCTGGGATTACGCGCCCGGGATGTGCCGGAGCTCCGCGGCCTGCGCGCCATCGAGATCGAGGGCCGCCTGGAGATCCAGATCGGTCGCTACGACGTCACCACCGCGGTCGAGCGGGTTGCCGCCGCCTACCCGGACGCAGTGCCCGCCCCGTCGGTCGGGGTGCTCCCGGCACTCGTTGCGGCCGCCGACGTCCTGGACATCTCGGGGCGGGCCGGGACCACCTGGCGGCTCGGGGTCGGGCGGTACTACCAGGACCTGTCGGTCGCCTCCCTCTCGCTCGCGCCGGGCATGCACGTGATCGTGGCCGGCCCACCCGGCAGCGGCCGGACGACTGCCCTGCGGATGCTCGCGGCGGCTGCCCTGGCCGGCGACCCGGACGCCACTGTCTGCGTGGTGGCGGCCGATCCGGCCGCGTGGGCCGACGCGCCGGTCGACGAGGTGGCCGCCGGGTTCGACGGGCTCACTGCCTGGCCCGGCGACACCGGCCGGGGCCTGCTCCTGGTGGACGGTATCGAGTCGCTCGGCCCCGGGGCGGGCACCGCCCTGGACCGGTTGATCCCCGCCGTCCCGGCCGGCGGTCACGTGATCGTCTCCGGTCGTCCGGAGGCCTTCCGCGGCATGCAGCCGTGGCAGCGCGCGGTGACCATGTCACGGACCGGGCTGCTGCTGCGGCCGACCCCCGACGACGGCGACATCCTGCGGATTCGATTGCCCCGCGAGGCCCCGCCCCGGCCGGTGCCTGGGCGCGGATATCTGGTCGAGGCAGGCGGGACGGCCCAGATCCAGACCGCCTGTCCCGAGCCGCCGGCGCCGGCCGGCAACACCGTGGGCGCTCGGCTGTCCGAGTCACTGCTGAGGGTGGTGCCGCGATGAACGCGGGGGTCTGCCTGACTGCGGCGGGCGCGGTGTTCGCGGTGATCCGGACCGGACCTGACCGGTTGGTCGCGGTCGCCGAGATCCTCGCCCCGGGTGGTTCCTGGCGCACCGACGATTGGGGTACGGCGGTGCGCCTGCTGAACCGCACCCGGCGCCGGTTGCGACTGCCCCGCGGCTGCGTGGTGAACGTCGTCTCGTCGACCGGCGCGGGTTCGCCGGCTGAGGCCGCCATCCTGGCACTGGGCGCGGGACTGCTCGCCCGGGCCGGCTTCGTCCCAGCCTGCGCGGGCGTCGGCCCGTTGACCGGCATCGAGGTGGAGCCGCTGCTGGCCGAGGCCGTCACGGGCGAGGAACATCGGCTGGCCGTCGGCGCAGCGACAGCCGTCCTGCCCGGCCGTGCAGTCGGCGCTGTCGTGCCCAGCCGGCCGGCAAGCGGGTCGAGCCGCCGCGTCGCGCCTGTTCCGGTTGGCCGGGCGCCTGCCCCGGCCGGGCGGGTCGTCGGTGGTGACGGGGCGGCAGCGTCCTGGGTGGAGCAGGCCGTGCCGCCTCGGGGGCGGGCCGCGGTTCCAATGTTCACCGTCGACATCGGAAACGTGACCCGGGAAGGTTTTCACACCGGCCCCGAACCGGAAGAATGGGCGGACGTCGAAGAATCTGGAGCCGGCTGGGTCGTCGAACCGGTCACTCCCACGGAACCGGACGCGGTGTCGACCGCGAAGGCCAGATAGCAGGCCCGCATGGGCGGTGATGGAAACCCGGGGAGCACACGATGGACCAGGACAGCAAGCCCGGCAGCCGGCCGCGGAAAGCGATCAAGGTGACCACGACCGTGCGCGAGCGGCGCCGGCAATCCGTGATCAGGTGGTCGGCGGTCGGACTGACCGCGATGGTCACCGCCGGCGCGGTGATCCTCGGGGTGCGGGTTCTGGCCGGCTCCGGTGTTGCCACCGTGGCCTCGCAGACGCCGCAGACCGAGCTCGACGCCCGCGCCGCGAACCCTGCTGCGGCTGCCGGTCCGGTGCCGGGCAGCACCCGGTTCGTCCCGGTCGGCCCGGAGCTGGTGCTCGACACCCGCGGCCGAGGCAAGATCGCCGCCGGCGCGGACACCGAGATCCAACTGACCGAGCTGCCTGCCGACAGCACCGCGGTGCTCGCCGAGATCTCGGTGCTGGGCTCCGGCGGGCCGGGTGATGTCACCATCGACGGCGGGGCCGGCCCGGTGACCGTGCTGCGGGTGCCCAAGGCCGGGGTGCAGACCACCGCGAACGCCATCGTCCAGATCGGTCCCGACCGGACCCTGGTGGTCAACCCGGCCGGCGGCGGTGACGTGTTGGTCAACCTGGTCGGCGCCTTCCAACCGGCGAAGACCTCGGCGGAGGGCAGGATCGTCCCGATGCCGCCGTCCGAGGTGGTTCACCTGGTGCCCAAGCGCGACGGCAAGGAAGCGGTCATCCGGCTGGACGACATCGACCAGCTTCGCGACGCCGGCTCGGTTTCGGCGGTACTCCTCCAGGTCGCCGGGGATGTCGGTCCGCACGGTGGACTGATCTCGGCCGGCGCTGCGAAGGGCGCCATGAGGCAGACCCTGTTCTGGGGCGCGACCAAGGGCTCGGACCGCACCCGGGTCGGTTTCCTCGCTGTGCCGGTCACCAGCAAGACTGTCCGACTGCGCTACGTCGCCGGCACCGAGATGCGCGCTGACCTGGTGGGCTACGTCACCGGTGCCGACGCTCCGGTCACCGACGAGGGCCTGGTCGTGCCGGTCACGCCCGCCGGTCCCAGCAAGGTGCGGGTGTCCGCCGGCGCCAAGCAGAGAGTGGCCGTCGTCCCGCCCGACGTCCCGGCGACCCGCGTCGCCGCCGCCTTGCTCTCGGTCACCGCCACCGGCGACGACCTGGGCAAGGTCAACGCCTACACCCCCGGCACCAAGGCGACCGGCAATCCAACAGTGGTCGCGCCCCGAGCCGCCACCCGGGCCGCCTTCGCCTTGGTCGGCACCGCCGACGGCGCCGTGCAGGTGAGCAGCGAGGCCGGTGCCGCGGTCAGCGTCGCCACCCGAGCTCTGATCGTCGGCGCCCGCTGATCCGTACTCGCCGTCCACGAGGTGTCGACGCAGGTAGCGGCGCGAGTGCCGGACTTCGTGGTCAGCCGTCCGGGGTGCCGGGAGATCGGCATGTAGGCGCGCGTATGCGGTGAATCGCGGATCCGGAGCCAACGAATGGCGTCGATTGCCGCTACCGTCTCAAGGATGTGGCGAAACCGTTGGTGGATGGTGGGCGCCGCCGCGTTGTTGCTCGCCGGGTGCGCGGGCACCGACCCCGCCGGTCCGCCGGACGGCGCGCCCAAGACCGCAACCGCCGTGGTCAGTGCCGTCGGCGCGTCACCCCGCGTTCCCGTGCCGGTTGCTTCGGCCGGCCGTGCGCCGGTGGTCCCCGCACCGGCGACTTCCGGCAAGGCAACGTGCGCACAGGGCGCAAGGCTGGTGCCGGCTCCGGAGCAGTCCGCGTCGTTTGACGTGAATGACCCGGAGCAGCGGGCCCGCCGGGTGCTGGCGGAGCAGCACCGTCCGATCCCGACTCGCGGAGCGGTTCCGGCGGCGGCCATTGCCGGCGCCGAGGCCTGCGTTCATATCTTGAAGTTGCGATTCTCCCTGCTCACTGCCGGCTCCCGGACAGCGCCCGACAAGCAGGCGATTGAGGCGGCGCTGCGCTCAGCCGGCCTGACGAAAGTCGTCATTCGATCCGGGCCGATCTTCGCAGCGTCCACCGGCGATGCCTGCCTCCATGGCAGCTTCTCGGCGGCCGAACCCGCCTTCGTCATCGGCCCGCCGGCCACCGACGGCGCCTGCCGTCCATGACCTGGGTTTCGCCACGCTGAGACAAACTCGAAATGGCGGAGAACCGCCGGAGAACTGCCGGCGATGCACGGCGGTGAGCGACGCGGCTGGACCAGTTGGTGCGGTCAGCAGGTCGACGTTGGAGACTTCGGCAGCACTCGTGCTGCTTGCAGGATCTCTGCTTCGGGTTGGCCGCGATCACGGTTCACCGTCGAAGCCGCCTTTTGTGATCATGGCTGGCGGGGCCCGCGAGGGCTGTGCCTACTCGCCTGGTCGGCCGGGGAGGTCTCCGTGCTCCCGTCCTGTCAGACAGCTCTACCGGTCGGGAAGCCGTGGGCATACCAGTCGATGACCGTGCGAGCGTAATCGGCGGGGACTTCGAACGGCGGCGCGTGACCCGTGCGGTGGAGGACGGCCAGGTGCCAGTCGGGCCGCTGCGCAGTCCAGTCATCGATCGATGCGCGGGCGGCGAGGCGATCCTCGTCGCCCCAGACCAGAAGCGTTGGCGACGCGACCCGGCGCATCGCGTCGAGCACCGGGCGCCGCCGGACGAGCATCAGCGATATCAGCGATGCATAGACCGTCACCGCGCGTCCCAGCCTCGTCGGGTCGACCGCTGACATCTCGTCTCGCATGAGAGCGGCGATCTCCGGCGACATTCTCGTCAAGCCACCGCCAGCATTCCATTTGCTGCCCGCGATCGAGGCGGGATCGTCCAGTGCCCGTAGCTGCGCAGCGAGGATGCGCCGACGCGAAACGTGGAACAGCGCACGGGCGACCGGTGCGACGATGACCAGGCCCGCCCTGCCGAAGGTCCGGCACAGGCGCGCCTCGCCGACGCTGAGCGGGGGAGGAAGCGCCGGGGCCACCAACACGAGCCCGGCGACCCGTTCGGGTGCCTGGTCGGCGAACAGCAACGCGATCATCCCGCCCGCGGACCAGCCGTGCACCACGACCTGATCGAGCCCGAGCGCGTCAGCGAAATCGCGCAGGAACAGCACGTTGGCCTCGATGCCCGCCGCGCGCCGGTTCGGTAGCGCGGTGTGGCCGGCGATGGTGCCGGGCAGGTCCACCGCTATCGCATGCGCGTGTGGTCGCAGTTCCGCGAGCACGTCCAACCAGTTCGAGGCGCTGTTCGCCGGGTTGGGAACGAGCAGGTGAACCGGTCCTTCCGGCACCTGCTGCCGTTGAGTTACCAGGTAGTGCGCCGCAGTGCCGCGCACACTTACCGTCTCGCTGCAAATTCCGGACCAGCGAGCGGCGCGTTCACCCCAGTCGGTGTACTGCACTATCCGAGGCTACGCCCGCCGGCAAGGCCTTGACGGTCGGGCGAGGTCAACTTGGGTGCCAGTGGGGGCAGCGGCACGGACCTTACGGCGTCCACCGCGGGCGAACGGCATACTGCTGCTCGTCGGGACGGTCAAGTCGTTCGGTGCCGAGTACGCCTGCGTGCAGTCTGCTTGCGGTTGCACTGCTCATCGCCCTGCCGCTCCGGCGATTCATCACAACCCGCGTCGGACTCCGCCGTTCGGCGAGCCGCCACCGTGCCCGGCCAACACGAAATCGACGTCTTTGTCACCGCGCCCCGACAAGTTGACCAGAATGCGCTCGGTCGGCGGCCTGGTCTCCGCCAGGCGAATCGCGAATGCCAGGGCGTGTGCGCTCTCGAGTGCAGGGATGATTCCTTCGTGCCGGGCGATGCGGAGGAACGTGGCGACCGCTTCCTCGTCGGAAACGGTGTCCACGGACACCCGCCCGGACCTGCACAGCATGGCGATCTCTGGTCCGACGCCGGGGTAGGCCAATCCCGAGGCTATCGATCTCACTGGGGCGGGTCTTCCGTCGTCTTCCTGCAGGACGACGGAAGCGGTCCCGTGCAGGGTTCCTGGACGCCCGAACGTCAGCGTGGCCGCGTGCTGGCCGCGTCGGGCATCCTTGCCGAGGGGTTCCACCGCGTGCAGGGCGACCTCAGGATCATCCAGAAATCCGGAGTACATCCCGAGCGCGTTCGACCCGCCGGCGACACATGCCACGACGTGGTCGGGCAGCCTCCCGCCGGTGATCGAAAGGAATTGTGCGCGAGCCTCCTGCCCGATCACCGACTGGAAGTCCCGGACGATCATCGGAAACGGATGTGGCCCGATGGCTGAACCTATCGCGTAGAGGGCGTCGGCGTGCTGTTCCGTGTAAGCGCGCAACGCCGAGTCGCTGGCCTCCTTCAACGTCGCCTGACCGGATGCCGCCGGGACGACCCGCGCACCCAGGAGGCGCATGAGGCTGACGTTGGCGTTCACCTTGTCGACGTCGACCGCGCCTATGTGCACCTCGCAGTCGAGCTCGAAACGAGCGGCCGCGCTGGCGAGCGCGACGCCGTGCTGGCCGGCGCCGGTCTCGGCGATCAGCTTCCGCTTGCCCATCTTCCTGGCCAGAAGCGCGAATCCAACACAATGGTTGATCTTGTGTGCGCCGGTGTGGTTCAGGTCCTCGCGTTTGACGTAGATCCGCGCACCGCCCAGCTGTTTCGAGATGTTCTCCAGGTAGTGCACCGGCGTGGGCCGACCCTGCAGGCCCGTACGGACGCTGTCCAGCTCGTCGAGGAAGGCCGGCGATGACCGCAGTTCCTCGTACGCGGCGGCAAGCTCCTGGAGCGCGGGTTTCAGGTGCGGGGGCCAGTGGTTACCGCCGAAGTCTCCGTAATAGCCTCCCGCGTCGGGAAAGCGTCTGACGTGGTTGCTTGTGCTGCCTGGCATCGTGACCACCTTTCGACAAGTCGACGGTAGGTCCGACCGAAACCCCGAATCTTGAACAGGATGTGCGCCGGCTCAGGTGCGGGACACGACACGGGAGAGCGCTCCCGGCGGAACACCGAACACCTTCTTGAACTCGCGGGTGAGGTGTGGCTGATCGGAGAAGTTCACCATCTGCGCGACGTCGTTCAAATTGATTCCGGCGCAGATCAGGTCCCGGGCCCGGGCGACGCGGACCTGGCGAAGGTAGGTCTGCGGGGGAATCCCGATCGTCTTCCGGAAGGAACGGGCGAGATGGCTGGGATTGACGCCGATCGCGCGTGCGAGCTCCGCCGTACGCATCGAGCTCAGGCTGTCCCACTCGATGAGCTCGCACGCCGCTCGCGTGATCGACCACGCGGCCGCCGCAGAGGACTCCACCGCGAAGCGGCATTCCCGCAGCACAAGCCGGAGGGCTCGCTCGATCGACGCGTTGTCCAGGACCGGCTCTGCCAGCGCGTCGGCCAGGTCATGGGTGGACCGGCTTCGTGCCAGCACATCGGTGTGGATGGTGCGGACCTGGTCCGGCGGGACCGCGCCGGTACAACTGTCGAGGAACGCCTCGGACGGATAGAGGACGTGGTACTGCGCGGCGGGGCCCGCGCTCCGACCCGCATGCACCTCGAACGGGTTGAAGAAGAACACGTCGCCGGCTTGGACGGTCTTGGTCCAGCGGCTGGACCGGATATGCGCGGTACCCGTCAAGACGACCACGACCGAATACGTCGCGTGCAGGTGTGGGTCGAAGTCCACCGCCGCCGCCCGCGCACGGAGAAGGTCCGCTCGCTGAAGCGCGAATGTCATCGAGTCGACGCGGGTCACGACGAGCAGTCTTCCCCACCCCGCC
This sequence comes from Paractinoplanes hotanensis, assembly GCF_023717965.1. Classification (NCBI taxonomy): domain Bacteria; kingdom Bacillati; phylum Actinomycetota; class Actinomycetes; order Micromonosporales; family Micromonosporaceae; genus Paractinoplanes; species Paractinoplanes hotanensis. The sequence continues at coordinate 29,872 of NZ_JAMQOL010000038.1, forward strand.
GTCTACCGCGACGTCTGCCCAACGTAAGAGCCCGTGCCCCTTCGGACCAGGTGGTGGAGCTCGTTTCGGAACCGGGTCATCCACTGATCGATCTCGGCTCCGGTCCACCACAGCCGCCGGGGCGAGTATTCCCAGACGACGCGGGTCGTGCCGCCGACGACCGCGCATTCGACGTAGAGCGGCGGTTGCCGCACGCCGGCCCCGGGATCCGACACGTCACCGATCGCGGCCGCACTCAGAGAAAGGAGGCCGCTGCGGCTCCGCGTCGGCATCTCGCCCAGGAAGTTGAACGAGAGTGTCGGAGCCGGGGCCTGGCGGATGCTCTGTCGCAGGTCCGGATCGTCGTTCAGATACTTGAGACCTTCGAACGACAGCCCCGCGGACGGGACACCGGCAAGCCGTTCGCCCACCGCCCTCAGCGTTTCGGCTGGGCTCTGGGAGCGGCTGTCCTCGAAGGCGAGCGGGAAGGTGCAGTGCAGATCGCCGACCGTCCGCGAGAGGTCGAGGCCGTGCACCGCTGTCTGTCTCCCCGAGCCGGCGAGCTCGACCACGAGACGCCCGCAGCTCCACTGGCGCTGAGCGGTCCGCACGAGCGCCGTGAGCAGGGTGGTGGCGAGCGGTGCGCGGCCTGCGTCCGGCCCGGTCATCCGTACGCTGCGGAGCGCGCGCGTCTCCTCGGGCGGCAGGCTGTGGCGGGCGGTGGCCAGGTCCTCCGTCCGCGCGCCGGGATGCGCCAGTGGGTCGTAGGTGGCCGGTGCCGGCACTGCGAGCTGAGTCCGCCAGAACTCCAGATCCGCCTTCGCGCCCCGGCGGGCGAAGTCGTTCATCCAGCCGGAGAACACCTCGAAGCGCGCCGATGTCCGGACCAGTCGCAGGGACTCGCCCTGCTCGTCCAACCGGCAGAGCTGGTCCAGGTCATCCAGCAGGATGCGCAGCGTGACCCTGTCCATGACGAGGTGGTTGGCCGCGATGAACAGGCGTTGCCGGGAGCCGGTCTCGATCAGCAGGAGACGCAGCAGCGGGCCGTGCTCGACGCTGACGCGACGATGCTGCTCGCTGAGGAGCAGCGGGAGCGCGTCGGGTCGGTCCGGCGTGACCGACTCGACGGTGAAACTGCCCTCGATGTCGCCGTAGCGCTGGGCGAATCGGCCGTCGTCGCGACGGAACCGCAGGCGCAGGGCCTCGTGCCGGGCGACCAGCGCGGACGCGGCTCGACGGAGGCGGTCCGGGGTGAGCCGCCGATGGACGTCGAGCATGACCGTACGGGTCGACCCGTCCCATTGCCCCAGTTCCAGGGCGTGTCGTTGCGCGGGGCTGAACGGGACGTCACCGATGTCCGCAGCCTCGCCCGGCTCGGGGGGCGCCGACTCGAAGTGGCGTACCAGCGAGATCGCCATCGCCCGCAGGGTCGAGTCGTTCGCGAAGCTCGCCGGCGGGATGCGCGCTCCGGTCCGATCCTCGACGCGCTGGGTCAGATCGATCAACCCGAGCGAGTCGAGGCCGACGTCGAGGAGTGGCCGATCCACCGATACGTCGTTCGGGTCGGCCAGGTGCAGCACCTCCGCGACTTCGGTCTGCAGCAGCCGGAGCACGTACTCCGGCTCGCCGCCCGGGCCCGCCCGGGGCAACGTCTTTGACGTCGGCCCGCGTTGTCCGGAGATCGCCGACGAACGTAGCGAGCCGACTGTCCACTGGTGCTTGCACTGTGCGCGCCGCAGCTTTCCGCTGGTCGTCTTCGGAAGGCTGTCCGGCGTCATCAGCAGGACCTCATGACACTGCACCCCGCAGTGTGAGGTCACCGCGGCCCGGATGGCCGAGGCCGCGCGGTCCAGCGGGATCGGTTCCCTGTCCCGCAGGACCTTCTTGCGCAGCTCGGCCGCCACTACGACCCGCTCGACGCCGTCGACCCGCACCCCGAAGGCGACCGCGTTGCCCGGCCGCAGAATCGGATCGGCCGCCACTACCGCCGCTTCCAGATCCTGCGGATGAATGTTGCGGCCCCCGACGATGATGAGGTCCTTGAGGCGGCCGCAGAGGAACACCTCGCCGTCGTCGCCGATCACCCCGAGATCACCCGTACGCAGGAAACGTCGCCCGTCGTCCGGGCCGTTCCCGGTCGCCGGGCGTGCGGCGAAGACGGCCGTGTTCTCCTCCTCGGTCCGTCCCCAGTAACCGCTCGACACGCTGGGACTGGAGATCCACAGCTCACCGACGGCGTAGGGTGGCCGCGGCCGCCGGGTCTCGGGGTCGACGGCGATCACCGAAACACCCCACTCCGCGTCAGGCACGCCGCTGCCCACGAGCGTCACCGCGGGTGCGCCCGGGGCCGGCGCGACGATCACGCCGTCGCGATCCAGCAGGGCCCGATCCCCGTGGAGCAGCGTCGGCTTCCGGCCGACCCGCCCGCAGACGAACAGCACGGCCTCGGCCATGCCGTAGACGTTGACGAACGACGCCGGATCAAAGCCCATCCGGCTGAGCGCGGCTTCGAAGCGGTCCATCGTGGCGACCAGCATCGGCTCACCGCCCTGCAGGGTGGAGCGGACCGATGAGAGGTCGAACGAGTCGCCATCGCGCAGACCGCGCAACACGTAGTCGTAGCCGAAGTTGGGCCCGGCGATGTGTGTGCCGCGGTAGCGATCGATCGCCTCGAGCCAGAGACGCGGGGCGGCCAGGAAGGTCGCCGAGGAGAAGGCGATGCAGCGCGCCCCGGTGTACATGGCGTTGAGAATCCCGCCGGCCAGCCCCATGTCGTGGAACAGCGGCACCCAGCCGACGAGCACCGACTCGCTATCGACCCGCGTGTTGCGCGCGATCAGCTGGAGATTGTGCGTCAGATTCCGGTGCCGCACGACGACGCCCCTGGGCGCCGACGTCGAGCCGGAGGTGTATTGCAGGTACACGACGTCGTCCGGGCCGAACCGGGCGGCCGCGCGGGCCAGCTGGGCTGCGGCCGCCTCTGGACCGGCGCGTTTGACGCGATTGGACAGCAGCCAGGTGAGTTCGGGCCAGCTCGACGTCTCGCGACCGCGCCAGCGGCCCGCCACGCCGTCGCGTACCGACGCCAGCGTGGTGAGCGCGCGGTACTTCGCATGGGTGAGGGCGACGCGAGCGCCGCTGTCCTCGGCGATGTGCCGGAGCTTGGGCAGCTCCCGATCGAGATGCCGCGGGTCGGGGCTTGCCACCGGGACCGCGATCGCGCCGAGGAGCATGCACCCGAAGAAGCTCGCGACGAACTCCAGACCATCAGGCGGGAAGATGAGCAGCACGCGGTCGCCGGGCACGACCCCGGCCGCCTGCAGGAAGTCGGCGGTGCCGGCCGCCCGCCGCACGATCTCCTGGCGGTCAGCCGCGTCGATCTCGTTCCCGTGGCGATCGAGAAACGTGTAGAGGGGCGCCCCGGGAGCGGCGTCGACGCGGTCGGCCATGGTGGTAAGCAGGCTCGCGGACATCCGGGACTCCGATGAAGGGGGGAGCGACTCGTTCGGACGTTACACCCGTCGTCATGAAGGGAACCGGTCCCGCTGTACGCGCCACCCCGCTGCCGGTCATCGTCGCGGGCGGGGGCGGAGACGCTCTGATCGTTTGCTCCCGTCGACTAGACACGACGATGTCGATCGATGGGAGAGGCGCTGATGCGCAGAGTGATCGCAGCCGTGGTGATGACTACGGCGTTGGTGTTGGGAACAGCCGTCCAAGCGTCGGCGGAACCGTCCGACCCGTTACCCGGCTCCGGCTGGCGGGTGAGCGACGGGCACACACTGACCTGGACCGCGCCGCAGCTGATGGCCGGCGACGCGGTCGTCGAGTTCTACGCCGGGGACCGGGTGCTGGGCCGGCCCAGGACGACCGACCACCGTACGTTCCGGCTCGAGGTGGACCGACTGCCGAAGCCGACTGAACTGCAGGTCCGCGCGGGTGGCCGGCGTATCGACGGGCCGCCGCCGCAGGCGCAGCGCCGGTCCGCGGACGCCGCGAAGCTGCCGGCGCTCGGCCGGGCCGGCGCGGTCGATCCCGGGCGGCCGGGGCCGTACGCGACAGTGACCGGGGAGTACGCGCTGCCCAGCGTCACGCTGCCGGACTATCCGGAGGCGATCGAGATGGAGGCGGTGGTCGTCGCGCCGCAGGGCGCTGAAGGCCCGCGGCCGCTGGCCCTTTTCCTGCACGGGCGGCACTTCACCTGCTTCGCCGGTGACGATCTGGAACAGATCAGCCTGGAGTGGCCCTGTCCGGAGGGCAAGAAGGCGGTCCCGAGCCACCGTGGCTACCTCGAGGCGCAGCGGCTACTCGCATCGCAGGGCTATGTCACGGTGTCGATCTCGGCGAACGGCGTCAACGCGCAGGACAACGACGTCGAGGATCTCGGCGCCCGGGCGCGATCGTCGCTGGTCCGGCTGCACCTGGCCCGCTGGGCGGACTGGTCCGGCAGCGGCCGGGCGTCGGCACCGGCAGCGGTCCGGGCGGCGCCGCGAGCTGATCTGGCCCGCGTGTTCCTGATCGGACACTCGCGGGGCGGCGAGGGTGTGAGCAGGGCCGCGATGGACAGCCTGACCCCGCCGCCGGCAAACCAGGACGGGTATCACGGCCAGGTCCGCTGGACCATCCGCGGCCTGCTGACGATCGGTCCGACGATCTTCGGCCAGAACATCGTTCCGGACGTCCCGTCGGCCACCATCCTGCCCGGCTGCGACGGCGACGTCGCCGACCTGCAGGGCCAGGTGTTCGTGGACGGCACGATCGGCGTCAGCCGTGGGCGGGCGCTGCACAGCGCACTGTTCATGGTCGGCGCGAACCACAACTACTTCAACACCGAGTGGACACCCGGGCAGGCGGTCGCGCCGGCGTTCGACGACTTCCCGGACGACATCCAGGACGCGGTGTGCTCACCCGGCACGCCGACCCGGATCACCGCGACCCAGCAGCAACGGGCCGGAGCCACATACATCGCGGCGGCCGCGCGGCTGTTCGTCGGGGGCGACGACCGGGTGCGCCCGCTGCTCGACGGCACCGGTGTGCGGGCGCCGTCCGCCGATCCGGTCCGGGTGCTGAGCCACGCCGTCGGCGGCGCGCGGACACCGCTGATCGACCCCGACCGGAAGGTACGGGTGAGCGGCGCCGGCGAGCTGTGCGCAGAGGTCAGCCGCGACGACGACCGGGTTTGCCTGCCCTTCTCGGAGGTCGGGCTGCCCCAGTCGCCGCACTTCGCCGACATGCGAAGTGTGCCGGAGGAGGCCGGCCGGTACTCGGTGGAGATGAATTGGTCGCGTACGGGCCAGACAGTGTCGCTCGACCCGCCGCGTGCGATGCCGGTGGTAGGCGCGATGGCGCTGCGGATCGCCGTGCCGCCGAACACGTCGGACAATCGGTTCGGTGTGCTGGTGACCGACGACCGGGGCCGGCGTACCGACCTGGGCGAGGTGCGGCTGGATGGGCTGCCGAGCACCGACCTGCTGCCGCGGTACTGGGCGCAGGAGGTCCGCGTGCCCTTGAAGCGGCCCCAGCGGATCGCCCGGCTCGACCTCGTCCCGCGCGGTGACGCCGGGCAGGCCTGGCTGATCGACGCGTGGGGCTGGCAGCCCGGGACCCCGGCGTCCCGGCCGGTCGGGCTCCCGCGCGTCGACGTGGGCACCCTCGCGGCCCAACCGGCGACGGAGGGCGACTCGGGCGTGCAGACCTTCCAGATGCCGGTCCGGGTCAGCGGCCGCGGCAGCGGGCAGGTTCGCCTTTTCGTCACGGACAGCGTCACCGGCGACACCCGGTCCTGGGTGGCGTCGGTGCGGCCGGGCGACCGCTCAATCCGGGTGCCCGTCCTGGTGCCGGGGGACACCGTCTACACCGGCGACCGGCAGTTCAACGTCAGCGCGAAGGCGGTGCGCGGCCTGGTGGTCGGCGACTACCGGGGCGAGCTGCTGGTGAGTGAGGACGATCCGGCGCCGGCCGTGACCATCACCCCGGTCGCCGACCGGGTGACCGAGGGCGGGACGCTGACCTGGCGGGCCACGATCGACAAGCCGGCGGGCGTGGAGCTCTTCGTGTACGGCCAGCCCACACCGCCCGCGGGCCCGGAGCTGTCCAGCACGGACGTCGACCCGCAGTGGTTCACCGATGTGAGCGGGGAGGACCCGGATCCGTCCCGGCCGCTGTCCGAAACGTTCGCCGGCGTGTTCGGCGTGATTCCGGCCGGGGAGTCGAGCGTCGAGCTGACCATCCCCACCGTCACCGACTCGCTCGACGAACCGGACGAGCAGGTGCGGCTCGAGATGTACGGAATCACTGACGAGACACCGTTCACGACGGTGACCGGCACGGTCACCGACTAGACGGCGCACAAGGCCGCACAGCGGCCTAGAGGATTCGGAGCAGCCTCCGCAGAGTTGGTGTCGGCACGTGGCCACATCGACTCTGCGGAGCAGCGCTAGAAATTGATCACGTACGACAGCACGGGCAACCGCCTCACCTCGACCAACCCGACCGTGGCGGTCAGCAGGTACGAGCCCGCCCCCTCTGCCGCCGTTCGTGCCCAACGCCGCCAGTCGTACGTTCACCTCGCCGCTGGTCATGGTCGCGGGCCGTAGTGGGGCTCCGGCCGTAATGAAGCTGTTGCGGGCACGAAATAGATGATCTTCATATTGTTTGGGATCGCTCCCATCAATCCACTTGCGAGGCTCCTGGTGCCACTGTCGCGTTTACGCGGGGCAGGACTCATCGCCGTGTGCGTGGTCCCGCTCGCTCTAGCCCCGGCGGCTCCGGTCGCCGCCTCGACGGTCGCCTCACCCGGCGCCGGACCGACGGCAACGGTCACTCTCCTTACCGGTGAGAAAGTGACCGTCACCATGACCGCCGACGGAGCTACCAGCCCCCAGGTGCGTGATGAGCAGGGCCGGCCCGTCGGCTTTCTCGCCCAGCGCAAGGGCAGGGACACCTTCGTCTATCCCGACCCGGCCCTGCCGTACGTCTCGGCTGGTCTGCTCGACAAGCAGCTGTTCAACCTGACCGAGCTCGTCGAGGACGGCTACGACGACGCGCACAGCGACCGGCTCCCGCTGATCGTCCGCTACGCCGACAAGTCCGCTCGGGCCAAGGCCTCCGCGTCGCTGGACAGCGCCGAGAAGGTGCTCGACCTCGAGAGCATCCAGGGCGCCGCGCTCAAGGCCGAGCGATCGGACGACTTCTGGATCTCGATCACCTCTACCGGCCAGAAGCGCGTCGCCGACGCCGCGCCCGCCCTCGGCGGGGGCATCACCAAGATCTGGCTGGACGGCAAGTCGAAGGGTGCCCTCGCCGAGAGCACCGCTCAGATCGGCGCGCCGCAGGTGTGGGCCGGCGGCAACACCGGCGCCGGGATCGACGTCGCGGTGCTCGACAGCGGCATCGACCCGGATCACCCGGACCTGGCCGGTCGGATCGTCGCCACGAAGAACTTCGTTCCCGAGTTCCCGATCCTCGACCGGCTGGGCCACGGTACGCATGTCGCCTCGACCATCGCGGGTTCGGGCGCCGCGTCCGGCGGTGTCGAGAAGGGCGTCGCGCCCGGCGTCCGGCTGCACATCGGCAAGGTGCTCGGCGACGACAACTTCGGCGAGAACTCCGGGATCATCGAGGGGATGGAGTGGGCGGCGCGTGACCAGCACGCCAAAATCATCAACCTGAGCCTGGGTGACAGCCCGACCGACGGCACCGACCCGATGAGCATCGCGGTCAACGAGCTCAGCGCCGAGACCGGAGCGCTCTTCGTCATCGCGGCCGGCAACCAAGGGCGCGAGTACGGGATCGGCACGCCCGCAGCCGCGGACGCCGCCCTGAGCGTCGGCGCGGTCGGCAACACTGACGCGCTCGCCGGCTTCTCGAGCATGGGCCCGCGCCTCGGCGACCGCGCGGTCAAGCCCGACCTCACCGCCCCCGGCACCGAGATCCTGGCCGCCCGCTCGCAGTATGCCCAGGAGGGTGAGGGCTCCTACCTCGTCATGAGCGGCACCTCGATGGCGACACCACACGTCGCCGGCGCCGCCGCGCTGCTGGCCGCCAAGCACCCCGAACTGAACGGTCGGCAGCTCAAGGAGCTGCTGATGAGCACCACCAAGCAACTGCCGGGCATGACCGCGTACGCGGGTGGCACCGGCCGCCTCGACGTCGCCGCGGCGGACAAGGCAACCCTCTTCGGCTCCGGCAGTGTCAACTTCGGCTATGCCGAGTGGACCTCACCGGCCGTGAACGCCCCGGTCACACGGCCGGTTCGCTACACCAACCTCGGCGACGCCCCGGTGACGCTCGATCTGTCGGCCTCCTTCAACGGTCTCCCGGCCGGGCAGCTGACGCTGTCGCAACCGCGGCTCACCGTTCCGGCGCACGGCAACGCTGAGGTGAAGGTGACCGTCTCGTTCGACGGGATGCCGTTCGACCAGGCGTTCTCCGGCTTCCTGACCGCGACCGCGGGCTCGGTGATCATGCGTACGACGCTGTCGGTCGGGCAGGAGACCGAACGGCACAAGCTCGTCGTGACGACCAAGGACCGCAGCGGAAAGCCCTTGGCCGGAACGCTCACGGTGATGGGGGCCAACGGCACTTACGAGTACGTCAGTGTCGACGCCACCGGCACCGCGACCCTGCGCCTGCCGGTTGACACGTACGCCGCGTGGTTCAGCGGCGACGTCGAAGGGGCGCACGGCCCCTACTCCAAGGGCGCGGTCCTCATGCCGGCGAACGGGCTCAAGCTCGACCGGGACCGGGCCGTGGTGCTCGACGCCGCCAAGGCCAAGCGTGTCCGGACCAGCACCCCCGAACGCGCCGACGTGACCGAAGCGAGCTTCAGTTTCAGCCAGCAGAGCCGGATCAGCGGCGGTAGCAACTGGTTCGCCGGGGTGGCGCCGGACGCCTCGTACGACAGTGTCTGGGCACTGCCCACCGGAAACACCGAGACGGACGGCTTCGCGTTCGGCACCCGCTGGCGTCTCACCCAGCCGGCCCTGGAGATCGCCGGCTACGACGACCTGCGGGTGCAGCACGCCGCTCAACCCCTGCCGACCGGTTCGTCGCACATCGACGCCGTCCTCGCCGGTGACCGTGACGTCCGCGGCAAAGCCCTCGTGGTGCGACACGACACCGCGAAGAAGATCGAGGACGAGGCGGCGGCCGCGGCCGCCGCGGGCGCCCGCATGCTGGTGGTCGTCAACGACGGAGTCGGCCGGCTCGCGCCGTGGACGACCTCGGAATGGGGGCCCGTGGACCCGCCGCCCGTCACCGTGGTCACGCTCTCGCACGACCAGGGGAACCAGCTGATCAGCCGGATCCAGCGGGACCGGCGGGTCAAGCTCGACGTGACGTCGAACCCGGCCGCGAAGTACGTCTATGACCTGCAGCGCGACTATCAGGGTGGTCTGCCGGCCGACCTGACCTACCGGACGGACAAGTCCAACCTGGCTCGCATCACGGCGTCCTACCGCAACTGGCGTTCGGACCGCGTCCTGCAAGCGCGCGGCAGTCGCGGCGCCGGCAACACCACGACGTCGCTCACGCCGGCGCCGGCCCCGGCGCAGGGCGAGCGGACCGAATGGGTCACCGCGGGAATCCCCTGGTCCACCCAGGTCCTGATCCCCAACGTGATCAGCCAGCAGTCGGAGTGGAAGACTTACCGCGCCGGGGACAAAGCCGCGGAGACGTGGTTCAGCCCGGTGCACCGGCCGCGCCTGACCAGCATCTCGGACACGGTGGTCCGGCACAGCGGTGACGCGTTCCAGGCGTCCGTTCCCGGCTGGGGCGACTCCGGCGCCGCACACATGGGCGCCATGGCGTGGGGTACGGCTCAGCAGTCGCTGCGGCTTTATCAGGGCAAGGACCTGATCGCCCGCAGCGACGACGACAACGCCGGGCTCTACCTCACCCTCGCCCCGGAACGCCTGCCTTACCGGTTGGTATCGGAGAACAGTCGCGGCGAGGTCGCCGGACCGTACTCGACGAGCACGCGCACCGAGTGGGGCTTCACGTCGGGTCCGGTCAAGTCCGGCCAGGACGAGAAGCCGGCGCTGATCCAGCTCGACTACGCGGTCAGGACCGACCCGGCCGGGAAGGCCGACCGGCACGCCGATCTGGACGTGACCCCGTCGACCCTGCCGGGGGTCGTGGGCGCCGGAACCCTCCGGCAGGTCACGGTCGACGTCTCTTACGACGACGGCAGAACCTGGCAGCACACCGACCTGCGGCGGGAGGGACACGTCTGGCGGGCCAAGCTCGACGCTCCGCACAAAGCGGCGTTCGTCACGCTGCGCACGACCGCCTCGGACAGTCGGGGCAACACCGTCGACCAGCGCATCACCCGCGCCTTCGGCTTGAAGTGATCCCTCCGGGGTGGGACCGCGACGCGGCCCCACCCCGGCCTCGACCATCTGGCCATCGGCCCAAGTGCGGTTCCGGCCGGCGAAATGCGCCGCGGCGGCGTGGGCCACCACACCGCTGACCTCATCGGTCAGAGCACGCGGCGAGTGGTGGCCGCCATGAGGTCGGGCTGGTTCGGCGGTCGGGCAGGCCCAGAGCACCAGTACGAAGAACACCGGCAGAACGCAGTGGCGATCTCCGCCGACGTCACTCGTCCCTCCGGTCTGTCGAGTGCCGCGCTGATCGCGGGCACGGCTCCACTGGCATCGGCCGAGGCCAACCGCGATGCCGTCGCGGCGCGGCTGCCGGTGCACCCGGCCGGCGCCATAGGAGAAGCCGGGGGCCTTCCAGATCTCAGCGACGTTCCAGGGGTCGATCAACGGCGGTGACGGTCAAGGTATCCGCGCGCGGGCAGATCAGATAGCCGGACGAGCCCTGGCAGCTCTGCTCGGCGAGCCGGTCGACCGTGCCGAGGGCGGTCTGCCGGCCACTCGTCAGGTCGAGGCGGTTCACGGCGGTGCGATCTTGGGACTTTCCCGTGGCGCGCAGCAGGATCAGTGAACCGGCCGGGCCGGCCACGAACGCCTCCTGGCCGCCGAGCGGACGGCCGATCGTGCGGCCGGTGGTGGCGTCGACCAGGACCGTCGTGGCCGAGGCCAGGTTGGCGGCGGCGGAGAGCAGCAGGCGGTCGGCGCCGAGGTTCCACACGAAGCGCATGTCGTCGCGCCGCCAGGTCTGCCGGCCGGTTGCGGGATCGCGGCCGGCCACACCGCGCACACCGGCCGTACAGATCAGCGGGCCGCAGCCGGTGACGTAGCCGATCAGCTCGTCGGACAACCACAGCCGGCGCAGGTCGCCGGCGCGGTAGATGGTGGCAGCGGTCTGGGCGGACGCCGTGCGGATCACCACCAGTTGGGCGCCGACCGGGAAGAACGTCGCGGAATACACCCCGTTCCAGGGGATGCGGCTGCGGTGGCGTACGGCGCCGTCGTCGTAGTTGTAGACGGTGGCGTCGCCAGTGGTGGTCATCGTGACGACCGACGTGGGCCGGCCACCTTCGGTGATCGTTGTCCATTCCTCGGCCGGGGTTATCGACCGTCGCCACACCTGGCGGCCGTCGCGCAGCCCGACCAGGCGCAGACCGGTGGTCGCACCGGACTGGCTGGTCTCGGCGAGCAGCACGCCACTACCCGACGGCGACGAGGAGGCGCCGGCGGCCTGCCAGCGTTGTGTGCCGGTTGCCGAGTCGAGCGCGATCGTGCGGGATCCCGGCGCAGAGGGGGCCGAGCCGATCGGTAACGGGCCCGTGGTCACCAGCACGACATCTCCGGCGGGCCGGATTCCGTACGCGTCGCCGGTCGGCGCGCTCCATCGCAGGCGGCCGGTGTGCAGGTCAAATGCGACAACCTCCGCCGGCCCGGAAGGACTGCTGCGATTCAGGTAAACAGTCCGGCCGTCCACAGCCACGGTGTCGCTCGGCTGCAACGCCGTCGTCCAGAGCGGCCGCACCAGAGACGGCGCCGGCGGCGTCGAGGCGGTCATCGCCGCCAGACCCAGCGCGGTCAGAACGACCAGCGCGAGCCGGCGCAGCCGCGGCAGGTTGACCGGCGCGGTAGCTGCCCCGGTGGCAGCCCCTGCGTTACCGAGGTCAATCAGAGTCATCGTCAGCCGACCAACGTCACCGCGCACGCGTCCCGCATCTTGTAGGCAAGATAGCGCGACGGCGCGGTCACCGGCTCGTATCAGCACCACTTGCACTGGTCCTGACCAAGAAGCGTGGGCGACATGCACTGTCAGTCGGACTCGCCGCATCCCGAACTCAAGGACACAGCTCCCGGGATGCGATCACCGTGTGACTATCACTCGTGTCGAGCTCCGGACACGGCTAGTACCGGGTGAACCGGTACTGGATGAACCGGTACCGGCTGACCAAGGTGGTCGATGAGTTCGGTGGCCAGACCGACATTGCGTACGAGGGTTCGACCTGCGTAGCTGTCCGCCTCGTGCCGGCGAGGTAACGGCGATCTCACCAGTCGGCTTCGGAGCCTTCTTGACCCGGACGGCTCGACGTTCAGTTCGAACGTGCTATCCCGGACGACTGACGCTGGTGCCGCTCTCACTTTCGCCATGACCGCCCGGTCTGCCCGGGTGGGTCAAGGTGACCCGAGCTGAGCCCGACTTGGCCGGGTCGAGCACCGATGTCGCCGCGACGGTGAGCGATGACGCGGTCTCGGCGGCGGCGACCGAGAGGACACCGTCTGCGGAGACGGTCGTGCGGGCCGAGGTCGCTCCCTGGACCGACCAGGTCACCGCGGGGCTCACCCCTTCGTTGGTCGTCACTCGGGCGCTGAATTGCTTGACCCAGTTCCAGCCCTTGGTCAGGCGCACGGTCGAAGGATTCACCGACACGGAGTCGACCCCCGACCACAGGTGGTCGCGGGCGAAGATGGTGAAGAGTTGACCTGCCGTCATGCCGTCGTGCGCGCCGGGAACCTGGGTCGTCGCGGCGGCGAACCCGCGGGCCCGGAAGTTGTCCGCGATGGCGTTTTGAGCGTCGAGGTTGCCCTCGAAAATGCCGTTACCTAGGAGGACGAACAGATCATCTTCCTCTACCGCGCCGGCGATGTTGTCGTAGTCCTGCGGGGTCAGGGCCGGGTTGCCGGAGAAATGCCCATAGAACCCGAACGTGGTCGGATAGTTCCTGATGACAACGCCGCCGGTCATTCCGCCGTACGAAAACCCGGCGTAGGCGCGCCCTTCACGTTCGGTCGAGACGTTGTAGCCGGCCTCGATCAGAGGAAGGATCGTCCGGACCAGGTTGTTGGCGGCGTTGGTCTGGTTGTACGAGGCGAAGTCAAGGCCAGTGCCCGTGAAGTGATTGCCCATGGTGACGACCACCGTGGGCTCGATCTCGCCCCTGGCCGTCATGTTGTCCAGGATGTTCGGGACGTTGGCCGGGATCATGAAATCGGTTTCGTCACCGAAGATGCCGTGGGCGAGATACGCGACCTTGTACGGCTCCGGGCGGCGAGCGTCGTAGTTGGCCGGCAGGTAGACGCCGAGGTAGTGGCCGCTGTCGCCCAGGATCGTGGTGTAGGGAATGTACCGGACGGTGCCCCGCCTCGATCGGTACGTGATCGGCAGCTCGTATGCCGCGCGTTCCTTGAGAATCCGGTCCTTCTGCTTGGCGGCGTACGGCACGTGGACGGCATCAAGGACATCGTTGTTCCGGACTCGGAAGGACGACTCGCCCGGAGGCCGCGGTTTCGTCGAGGCGGGATCCCAGATGCGCTTGTTCACCCAGCCCTGAGTCGGATCCCAGACCCGGTACCAATAGCTCAGCCCGCCGGCGTGCAGCGGGACGGAGACCGACCAGTAGCCCCGCGCGCCCTTGGTCATGTCCCTGAGGAACTCGACGCCTCCAGCGTGGTACCGCCCCGGCTGCCACGCTTGCGGCTGATACCGGGTGGTGCCGGTACGGACATCGAGCAGAGTGAGATCGCCGGCCAGGCGAACCTGCGTGGCGTGGGGATTGCGGTAGACGAACTTGACGGTGTAACCGGTCGGTGAATGGCGATCCGCCTTGACGGTTGCGCCTTCCACCATCGCGGGTCTTCCGGTGGCAGCGGCCGGCGCGGAGACGATGAGGCCTGCGCCGAGTGACCCGCCCGCGACCAACAGCATCGCACGCCGAAGCCGAGAGCCTCCGATTGCTTTTCTCATCTGATCTGCTCCTCCGGAATCCGCACCCTGTTCAGACAGCGGGCTTCTGCCGTCCGATGGGACAACCTCATTGGTCGAGAAGCCACTGCAGAATGGTTCTGTCGGCGTAAGTCGGAGCGGCCGCGAGGTGGTGGTCCGGCTCGTAGAACGCCGAGTCGGCGTACTCGGTGTACTTGACCACTGCGTTGGCCTGAGCGGGGGTTTTCCCGAGCGCCATGTAGGCGTTCCAGATGCGGTTGTATGACGTCTGCCCGGTCGTGAGCACGTTGAGGAGGTGGTCATGGGTGCCGTGGGTGATCCAGACCGGCGTACCGGACGCGGCGATGGCGGTCGCCTGGGATGCCTCAACGGCAAAGCCCCCGGTGATCAGAACACCATCGAAGAGATCCGCCTGGGCAGTCAACGCGGCCCAGGCGAGCGTGGAACCGTATGAGACGGTGGACGCGTAGATCCGGTTCTGGTCCACCGAGAATTTCCGGGTGAAGGCGTTCAGGAGCTCAACCATGACGTTCGCCTGCATGGCCGGGGTCCCGACTCGCTGATTCTGCGGGGCCAGCACGATGACGTCCTCGTCGGTGCCCGTCCACTTCTCCTGCAACCATGCGGTCGCGGGGATGTCCGCCGCCACCTGAACCCCTTCGTTGGCGCCGTTGAATCCCATGCCGTGCCCCGGCAGGATGACGACAACCGGGTACTTCTTGGTGGCGTCATAGCCTCCGGGCAAGTGGTAGGCGTACGGAATCATCGTGCCTGAGGTCGTGGTGAACCTCTGGTAGACGAAATCGTCGACCAGCAGGTTGATCGCGGGCTTGGTGGGCGCGTATGCCTTACCGGACGCCGTTGCCAGCCGATGACCGCGGCCTTTTCCGTTGCCCGGTTGCCCGTAGACGTCCTCGTTCTGCACGACCCGCGTCTGCAGGTCAGGGTTGACCTTGACGTGGTTGCCCGCCGCCATGACCGTGTTGCCGCCGGGATCTGTCGCGTCCAGTTCGATGATGACGAAGTTGCCCCGGTCGGACCGCTTGTCCGCGTTCAGCGCCGGCGCGTCATTGGTATAGACCGCGGCGATCGTACGGTCGGCTCGCTTCGCCGGGTCGGCGATGTCCTCGACCGGATTGAAGCGGAAGTTGTAGAGGCTGTCCGAAACCGTATAGGTATCGCGGTCCAGTGTCCGCGCGTTCACCTCGGACGAGTACTCGACCGCAACGGCCGTGACCTTTTGGCCGAAGGCGAGAACCTGCGTGATCGGGATCACGCTGCGCACTCCGGAGCCGCCGCGGTCGGCCGGTGTCGCGGTAGCGGTACCAGGGGAGATCAAGACCGCGGCGAAAAGGACGGTGATCGCAGCCAGGGGTGTTCGCTTCGACACTGGTTGTTCCTCCAATCGCTGCCCGCCGCTTCGTCGGGAAGCGCCGTGGAACGGACGCTACGCAACACCCTCGAAACAATCAATAGACGTAAACAATTCACCTAGAGCGATTTCTTTATGACCAATCTGCCATATATATGCTTTCCTGCAGCCGAGAATCAGCATGTGCTACCGAAGGCACGTGGAGAGACCTCACCGGTAGCAAAGTTATGACCAGACAGCTATAAATTACGGCTATGTCCATCACCTCGGACGCTGCCCACGACATCGGTCTCACCGGCACGGAACAAGCCGTCCTGCGGGCTTTGTCCGACGGCCGGCAACGCACCGTGGCCGAACTCTGTACCGAGCTCTCGGCGGCGCGCAGCAGCGTTGTGCACGCGCTGAACAGCCTTCGAACGGCAGGCGTGGTGGTGGAACGTCCCTCTGGCCGTCCGGCGAGAGGACGGCCGGCCCGCGGTTGGTCCGTCGCGGCGTCGCCCGGGCTGATCGCCGTGGTACTGACCGCGGCCCACGGCGTCCTCGCCGGCGTGGTACGACCGGACGGCGAAGTCCTGGCGAAGGTGCACGGTGCAGCGGACTTCACCGCACCGGCGGGGGCCCTCGAATTACTCGATCGTGCCCTCGCCGAAGCCGGGGTGACGCGCCGCCAGATCGAGCTCGCCGTTCTCGGGCTACCCGGCCCATCGATGTTCGCCCGGACTGTCGGCACGGACTCGCTCGGAGGATCACATCTGCGGCGATTCCGCTTCTGGGACGGGCGGCCCGCCGCGGATGTGGTGGGCGAGTTTCTCGATCGTCCGGTCTTCTGCGAGAACGACGCCAATCTGGCAGCGCTCGGTGAGGCCGTCTACGGCGACGTGGCAGGCCTGCATACCGTGCTGCATATCTCCCTCACGCACGGGACCGGGGCCGGTCTGGTCATCGGCGGCACCCTGCACCGCGGCGGCTCGCGGCTGGCCGGTGAAGTCGGGCACCTCCACGTCGATGACGGCGGGCAGCTTTGCGAATGCGGTGCACGTGGTTGCTTCTGGCAGACCACCAGCATTCCGGCCCTGCTCGCTGACCTTGCCACAGCGCACGGAAGAACCTTCACGGTGAGCGATCTTGATGCGGCGGCCGCCTTGGGAGACCTCGAGATCATGCGGGCGCTTCGTGGATTCGGCCGTTCCTTCGGCCGCCGCGTCGCCGATTTCGTGGTATTCCTCGACCCTCAGGCCATCATCGTGGACCACACCCTGGGCGCCGCTTCCGTCGTCATCGCAGACGGCATTCGGGAAGCGGTGGATCAATACGCCCCGCCGATGATGGCAGCGTCGGTAAAGATCTCCTCCGGGTCGCTGGGCGCATCGGCACATCTCAAGGGAGCGGCGGCCCTTGTCCGTACGGAGCAGCTCCTCGACATATCACGGCTCGGCTCCCGGGCGTCCGTGTGAGTGGCCGCCGCTGAGCACGGCTGCACTCAACGACTTGACCGCAGAACTGGGTCGCCGCGTTGCCCGAGTTCGGTTGTGAAAGTCCCGCGTCCGGCTAACGCGGTCTGGGCCGCCGCGATGGTGGCGTCATGAACGACCAGGACGGTCGCGGCGATGTCGGACTGGTCGATGTCGGCGTCAAGATCGTGAGGCTGCGCGGCCCGGCCGCCGCGCGCAGCCGATCCCGGACCCCCTGGTCGGCCAGGTCCCGCCGGACCACCCGGACGGCCGCCCACGCCTCGTCGACGTCGGCCGGGCCCACCTCGTCGCCCGACCACACCGCACGGTCGACGACCGCGCCGAGCCGCCGCAACCCGGCCGCCCGGGGCGCGGGGGCTGCCTCGGCCAGGTCGCGCAAGGTCAGAGCGGGGGAGACGGTCACCCCGTACGCCCGCAAGCGGTCGCGGACCTCCTGGGCCGCCGCCAGCACGCCCGGCGCTCCGGTGCGCCGTCGCCGCAGCCGGGCCCGAGCCACCCACAGCAGCGGCACCACGGCCGGCCCGGCCAGCAGCCCGACCGGCGTCAGCAGCAGCCACAACGACCACCGCCGCGACGTCTCCGCCGCCGGCCGGGGCGCCGCCACGGCGGTCGGGGGAGTCGCCGCGACGGCACCCGGCGGTGGCGCGGACCGGGCCTGCTGAGCCGCGGCGGCCGGACCGCTGATCCGTACGCCGGTGGCCGAAGCCTGCCCGGTCGGGTCGAGCGGGACCCAGCCCACCCCGGCGACCGCCACCTCGGGCCAGGCCAGCGCGTCGCCGTTACGCACCGTGTAGGCGCCGTCGGTGTCCGGCCGGGCAGGCGTGCGGTAGCCGACGGCCAGCCGGGCCGGGATGCCGATCATTCGGGCCAGCACGACGTAGGCCGCCGCGAACTGCTCGCTGGTCCCGCGCCGGCTCGTCCGCAGGAACTCGGTGAGCTGGGGCCAGCCATGGCCGGCAGGGAGGTCGTCCCCGACAGCCAGCCGGTAGCGGGTGCGGAACCACTGTTCCATCCGCAGGGCGGTGCGGAACGACGGGCGTTGCCCGCCGGCTGCCTGCGCTGCCAGCTCGGCCGTGCCCGCGGGCGCGCTGCCGATCGGGTCGAGCCCGCCCGCCGCGTCGTTGTCCACCCCGGATCGCAGCAGCGTCGCCCCGTCGATCTGGGGCTCCCACCAGCGCAGGGTGTAGTCGACCGGCCCGGCTAGCAGCAGCGTGCCGTGCGAGGGCGCGATGTAGGGCGCCGCCCCCTCGACCGCGGCCGGCCAGGTCTGGCTGGGCAGCCACGGGCCGGGCGCCCCGGCGATGCTCGCGCTCCGTTCGCGCACCGGGCCCGTCGTGCCCGGCGCGAGCCGTGCCCCGAGGCGGCGCAGCCGGTCGCCGGGGGTCCAGGTCACGCCGTCGAACCGGTCGAGCACCACCAGCGGCCACCGGTCGGGCACGGCGTCGGTGCGGAACCGGAAGACTGGTGTCCCGGGGCGGGCCAGCCGGCCCGGGAGCTCGTCGAGCGGGCTGGTCAGTGCGGCCGGCACCGATGGCGTGGGCGGGTCGGCCCGGAACGAGAAGCGGGGCGCCCCGGCCGGTGCGGCCAGACCGGTCAGCACCACCGCTGCGGCCACGCCGGCGGCGGTCGTGGCCAGGAGGCGCGCCCGCCGGTTGGTGACCAGCAGCAGCCCGGCCAGCACGGCCCAGACCAGGGCGACGCCCGCCGCCGGCCCGGGGGCGAGGGGGACGTGGGCCTGGGCGAAGACCAGCAGGGCCAGACCGGGCAGCAGGGACGGCAGCGGGCCGCGGAGCCGGTGCAGCAGTTCCAGCCCGGCCACCGCGGCCACGACGACCAGCAGCGGCACGAAGATCAGCAGGCCCGGCTCGGGCCGGACCGGCCACGTCGACTCCAAGGTCCGCCCCCACGACCGGGTCACGCCGTCGGTCAGACCGTGCAGCGTGGCCGCGGTTGGCAGCCCGGCCACCGTCGTGTGCCACAGCACCGTCTCGCCGACCGCCAGTACCCCGGCCGCGGCAGCCAGCAGCGGCCGCCAGTCGGGCCGGCGTTGGGCGGCCAGGGCGGCCGCGAGCACCGCCAGCCCGGCCGCCGCAACCGGCCCGAACAGCGCGGTCAACCCGAACACAGGCGCGAACAGCAAGCCGCCCACCACCGCCGTGGCCACGACGACCGAAGTCCGGACGCCGTCGTTCATCGGTGGGCCTCGTTCCAAACCCGCAACGCCTGCTCGGCGCCGACGCCCGGGCCGAGGGCGAGCACCACGAGGCTGTCGAAGGCCCGGCCGAGCGCGGCCGGTGCCCCGGGCTCGCCGGTGATCAGCGCGAGCCGTCCGCCGCCGTGTGCGGTCAGCGGGCCCGTGCCGTCCGGCCGCACGGCGGCCAGAACCTCGAGGAAGGGCCCGGCCAGCTCGCGGCCGTCCGCGGTGACAAGGCGCGTCGGCACCCCGGCCCGGGCGGCCGCGCCGAGCAGCGACGCGGCCAGGTCCACGGCCTCCTCGAAGTCGTCCGCGCCCAGCACCCCGGCCCGGGTGTCCAGCAGCACGGTCAGCCGGGCCTGCCGGGGATCGCCGAGGTCGCGCACCATCAGCCGGCCGGTGTGGGCCGTGGCCCGCCAATGGATCCGGCGCACCTCGTCGCCCGGCTCGTACTCGCGGATGCCGCGCGGCTCGGCCGACCCTCGCCGCAGATCGTCGGTGGCCGGGCCGGGTGGCGTCCGGCGCGACGGGCCTCCGCCGGCCCGGGCCGGGAGCTGCCGCGGATAGACGACCAGCGTCGTGGCCGATCCGGTGCGGTGGCGGCTGCGGGCCAGCCCGAGCGGATCCTCGCGGCCGATCTCGAGCGGTCCGACCGGGTACCGGCCGCGCACGCCGGTCGGCAGCGGGTATTCGGCGGTCGCGGCGGTCCGCACCAGATGGACCTGCCCGGCGACCACATCCCGGATCTCGACCTCGGTGCCGGTTGGCCGCACGGTGAGCACGGCTGTCGCCGGGCGGCCGCGTTCCACCCGGGCCGGGCTGATCGTCCGGGTGACCGCGACGGGCGGGCCACGCCGTACGGTCAGCAGGGCCACGGAGACGGCGGCGAGCCCGGCCGCCCCGATCAGGGCCGGCAGGGGATAACGCAGCCACCAGCCACTGGCCAGCAGCACCGTGGCGGCGATCAGGACCGCGTAGCCACGCCGAGTCGGCCGCACCGTCAGTGGCCGGCGCCCGCCGCGGGCACGGCGATTGCGGCAAGCACCTCGGCGATGATGTCCTCGTCGCCCCGGCCGGCCAGCTCCGCCTCGGGCGTGCGGACCAACCGGTGCGCGAGGACCGGCCGGGCCACGTCCTTCACGTCGTCCGGGGTCACGAAGTCGCGCCCGGCCACCGCGGCCAGCCCCTGGGCGGCCCGCACGAGCGCGATGCTGCCGCGCACGCTCACTCCGAACCGGACCGCCGGGTGGGTCCGGGTGGCGGCGGACAACGCGACCGCGTATCCGGCGACCGCCTCGTCCACCCGCAGCGTCCGCACCTGGGTCAGGGCATCCCGCAGCACCCCGATGTCGACCACCGGCCGCAGGTCGTCGGGCGACTCGCCGAAGCGGTCGGCCAGCACCACCCGCACCTCGTCGGCCGCGTCGGGATACCCCACCGAGAGCCGCATCAGGAACCGGTCGAGCTGCGCCTCGGGGAGCCGGTAGGTGCCCTCCAGCTCGATCGGGTTCTGGGTGGCCACGACCAGGAAGGGCCGGGGTGCCTCGTACGTCTCGGCGTCCACCGTGACCCGCCGCTCGGCCATCACCTCGAGCAGCGCCGACTGGGTCTTGGGCGTACCCCGGTTGATCTCGTCGGCCACCACGACGTTGGCGAACACCGCGCCCGGGTGGAACGTGAACCGGTCGTGTCCGGGCAGGAACACGCTGACCCCGGTGATGTCGCCCGGCAGCAGGTCCGGGGTGAACTGGATGCGGTGCAGCGTCCCGCCGATGCTGCGGGCCAGGCACCGGGCCAGCGACGTCTTGCCCAGGCCGGGCACGTCCTCGATGAGCAGGTGGCCCTCGGCGAGCAGGGCGGCCACCGCGTACCGGACCAGGCGGGGCTTGCCGCGGATGATCCGCTCGACGTTCTCGATGATCCGGGTGGCGATCAGGTGGGCCGTCACTACGGTCCCTTCTCGGGCCAGAGGAAGCGGTTGGACTGGGTGTCGCCCACGTCGACCCAGAGCGTCTGGCCCACGCCGCTGAACGGGAACCGGGTGCGCGAGCGCAGGTAGCCCTGGTCGTTGGTGGTGAGCTCGGCCCCCACGTTGAACCGGCCCCAGGCCGAGGCCACCGGCGTTATCTGGATCTCGGTGCGGGGCGGGAAGCCGAACAGCTCGATGTACGGGTAGGCGCAATCAGGCGGGCCGCACTTGTCCTCGTACGTAGTGTCCGCGCCGCGGTGAACAGTGATCCACCGGCTCGGCAGGGCCGCCTCCACCACCGCGGGTACACCGACGCCGCCGGCGGTGCGGGCGAGAACCCCGATCCGGTACGGCCTCTCGCGCACCAGTCCACCGATCGCGACAGTCCGCGCCTGCCCACCGGTGGTGGTGGCGCCCGTGGCACCGTCAGCGGCGGTCCACGTCACCTCGTAGGCGGTGATGTCGGAGCCGTTGGGCGGGGCAGCGTCCCAGGTCAGGATCATCTCGAGGCCGCGGGCGACGGCGGTCAGGCCGGGCGGCATCCCGGGCCGGCTCGGCGGCAACACAGGCGTCTCCGGTGGGCCGGTGGGTCCGGGCGGCCCGGTAGCTTCAGGCGGCTCGTTCTCTCCGGGCGGCCCGGTAGCCTCAGGCGGCCCGTCCCCGGACGGCCCCTCTCCGGGTGGCGCGGTGGTTCCGGGTGGCGCGGTGGTGCTCGGCGGGCCGGTGGTCCAGGGCGGCGCGATCGTTGCGGGCAGGCCGGTCGTTCCCGACGGGTCCGCTGCGCCGGTCGGCGTGATCGAGTCGCCGATCGCCGGGTTCGTCGCTGTCGGAGCGAGCACCGGGGAGCCGGGCGACGCGCTGGTGGGCGGCCCGGTGGCCGGGGCGTCGGGGGCCGCGCCGGACGACCGTGATCCGGCCGGCCTCGCGGCACCCACACCGGGGGTGGCCGTCTCGGCGCCGCCTTGGTCGTCCACCACGAACACGTGCCGCCCCTGACCGGCCTGCACGTACACCCGGCCGTCCTGGCCCTGGCTCAGCTGCGCGTCCCCGCTGCCCGGCGGCAACTGCGTGATCCGCAACGGCCGTCCGGCCGGGGAGTACGTGTGGATCTGCCGCCGCTTCAGATCGAGCAGCACCACCGACGACCGCCCGGCCATCGGCGCCGCCCACCGTCCGGCCGGCAGGGCCACCCCTCCGGCGATCCCGCGCGTGTCGAGCAGCAACAGGTCCCCGCCGGCCAGCACGGCGAGGCGGCCCTGGACCGAGGCCGGGGCGACCCGCAGACCGGCCGGCAGATCGGCGCCGACCGAGGTCATCCGGCCCGGCCCGTCGGTGGTCAGCGTGGTCAGGGTGTCGTCGGCCGAGTCGAGGAAGACCGGCACCCCGTCGAGCACGCTCAGCGCCCCGGTGGTGCCCGGCGGCACCGGGATCGCGCAGGTCACCCGGTCGGCGCCGGGTGGCAGGTGACAGAGCAGCCCGGCCGCGGGCCGGTGCAGCCACAGCGTGCCGTCCGGGGTGGCCACCGGCGCGCCGAGCGGACCGCCGGCCTCGATCACCGTCCGGTCCGGCCCGAGCCGCACCACCTGGCCGGTCTGGCGGTAGACCGCGTACGGCAGCCCGCCCGCCTCCACAGTGGCCGGCCGCTCGCGGGCCGGTGGGGTTGACGTGCCCGTCACTTTCAGGCTCGACCGGTCCAGTTCTCGGATGTCTTCCGAGCCGATCACGTATGTGCTGTGCTCGCCCTCCACGACCTCGGTGCCCGGCTCGACCCGGCCCACGGCGGCCCGGGCGTCGACCGTACGGCTGACTCCGTTGACGTGGAAGACGACCCCGTGACCGGGGTCGGCGAACCACCGGCCGACCGCGGCGAACCGCACGCCCGGGCCGCCGGTGCTCGCTCCGGACACCGCAGCCACCCCGGCCACCAGCGACACCACGATCAGCACCACCAGCGGCCAGCGGTTCCGCCCCCCGCCGCTCGACCTGCTCACCGGCCGAGCATAGACAACCGCCTACATCTTCGGTCCACATGCGATACAGAATTCATCCAGCGTCCGCGGGCAGGGCAAGCTCGAAGATCGCCCCGCCCTCCTCGGCGTTGTAGACCCGCAGCACCCCGCCGTGGGCCTCGGCGACCCAGCGGACGATCGACAGCCCGAGCCCGCTGGAGCCGCCGGTGCTGTGGAACCGGTCGAAGGCGGCGTCGGCCAGCTCCGGGTCGATCCCCGGCCCGTGGTCGGCCACCATCACCCGCCCGCCGGCTACCGTGATGTGCACGATCGCCGCCTGTCCGGGCACTCTGCCGTGCCGTAGCGCGTTGTCGAGCAGGTTGCCGATGGCCCGGCGTACCAGGGCGGCGTCGGCCACGACCCGGCTCGGGGCGGTGGTCACCGTCACCTGGGCGCCCTCGGCCGGTGTCTCGTCGACGACGGTGCTGACCAGCTGGTCGAGCCAGACCGGCTCGCGTTCCAGGGTCTGTACGCCGGCCGCCAGCCGGGCCCGGATCAGCACCCCGTCGATGATCGTGCCCATCCGCTGGGCCAGTTCGACCGTACGAGGCAGCAGCTCGGCCCGGTGCCCGGGATTGAGCAGGGCCGCCTCGGCCAGCGCGCGCAGCGCCGCCACCGGGGTCCGCAGGTCGTGCGCAGTGTCAGCCAGCAGCACTTCCTGCTGCTCCAAGGCCGCCGCGACCGGGCGCAACGCGCGTGCGGCGAGCAACCGTCCGGCCACCCCGATCACGACCAGCAGCAGAGCGCCGCCGGCCACCAGCACGAGGATCGTCTGCCGGTGAGCAGCGGCGGCCGGGGCCGCATCGGCCACCGCGACCACCGCGCCGATGGCCTGCTGGTCCGGCTGCCGGAACGGCTCGGCCACCAACCGGATCGGCCGCCCGTCCTCGGCGACGGCCGAGACCCAGGTCAGCCGGCCGGACGCGGTGGCCCGCTCGGCGGCCGAGGTCAGCACGACCGGGTCGACCGGCACGCACTCGTGGCGGCTGAAGTGGCCGCCGAACCGCACGGCCGCGCCCGGCAGCACGGCGAACTGCGGGCACGACTCCTCCAGGGGATCGCGCAGGACGGCGGCTGTGGTGACTGTGCCGTCGTACCGGACCAGCCGCGAGACCGTCGAGGTGACCCGGCGCAGCTCGGCGTCGATCTCGGCGTCGCGCCGCGCGGCGTCGGAGCGGACCAGCAGCGTGCCCAGCACGACGATCCCGGCCGCGCCGGCCAGCAGCGACCACAGGGTGATCCAGCGGGGCAGCGTGCGCAGCCGGGCCGACGCGTTCACGATTCGGCCTCCGAGGCGAAACGGTAACCCCGGCCCCGTACGGTGTGCACCACCGTCGGCTCACCGAGCTTGGCCCGCAACCGCCGCACCACGGCGTCGACCACGTTGGACATCGGATCGGTGCTGGTGTCCCAGCAGTGGTCGATCAGCTCGGTCCGGCTCACCGCCTGCCCCGGCCGGCTCATCAGGTGCTCGAGGACGGCGAACTCCTTGGCGGTCAGCCCGAGCAGCACCCCGGCCCGGCGGGCCTGCCGCCGCGGGCCGTTCACTTCGAGGTCGGCGTGACGCAGCACGGCGGGCCGGGCCGCGCCGCCGCGGCGGACGAGATTGCCGACCCGGGCCACCAGCTCGGCCATCGCGAACGGCTTGACCAGGTAGTCGTCGGCGCCGTGCTCGAACCCGGCCACCACGTCGGCCACCGTGTCCCGCGCGGTCAGGAACAGCACCGGCGTCGTCCAGCCGGCCCGGCGCCGTCGGCCCACGTAACCGGCCGCGTCGCCGTCGGGCAGCATCCGATCGAACACCACGCAGTCCGGCGCGCCGGACGTCAGCTCGGCGTCCGCCCCGGCCAGGCTGCCCGCGCCACGCACGTCGACCCCGCCGCGGGCCAGTTCGGCCGTCACCGCGAGCCGCAAATTCTCGTCGTCCTCGACGACCAGCACCCGTGTCATCGGATCCTCATGTGTCTCGATGGATTGTCATGCCGACGGCCACCATAGAGGCCGGCGCGACGGGGGTGGGTCCATGTTGTTCCACGTGCTCGGGCCGATCGAGGTGCACGCCGCGGGGGTGCACCGGGCGGTCGGCGGCAAGCCGGGGACCGTGCTGGCCACGCTGCTGCTGCACCGCGCGTGGGTCAGCCTCGACCAGCTGGCCGATGTGGTGTGGCCGCACGGGGGAACGCCGCCGTCGGCGGTGGCCAACCTCCGCACGTACGTCTGGCAGGTACGCCGGGCGTTGCCGGAGCCGGGGCGGGTGGAGCGCCGGGGGGACGCGTACCGCCTGCTCCCGGCGCCGCACGAGGTGGACGCCGACTGTGCCGCCCGGGCCGGGGTGGAGGCGGCCCGGGCGGCCGACGCGGCCTGGGCGCTGTCCCGGCTGGACGAGGCGCTGCAGTGGTGGCGGGGCCGCGCGTACCCGGGCCTGGCCGCCGCCTCGGCCGCCGCCGACCAGCTCGACGAGCTCCGGCTCGACCTGCGTGAGCTGCGCGCGGCCCGCCTGCTCGAACTCGGCCGGGGCGCCGAGGCGGTGGCCGAGCTGCGCCGGGTCACCGGGGACGCTCCGCTGCGCGAGGAAGCGTGGGCGGGGCTGGTGCGGGCGCTGGCCCTGACCGGCCGCCGCACCGATTCGCTGCTCGCGTACCGCCGGGCGGCCGACCTGCTCACCCTGGAACTCAACGTCCCGCCGGGACCGGAGCTGCGGGCGGCCCGGGCCGCCGTGCTCACGGCGGTGTCCTGACCATGGACGAGGACGAGCGCGTCGGGCAGATGCTCGGCCTGCTGGCCACCGGCCTGACCGACGAGTCGGTGGCGGCCCGCCTCGGCGTGTCCGAGCGGACGGTTCGCCGCACGATGGCCGCGGTCATGGCCCGGCTGGGCGCGCGGAGCCGGTTCCAAGCCGGCCTGATCGCCGCCCGCCAGGGGCTGACCCCACCGGCTACGGTGTGTGGCTGTGCGGGTGCTGATCATCGAGGACGACGTCAATCTGCTGCTGGCGCTGGACGTGGCGTTGCGGGGAGCGGGCTTCGCGGTTGACACCGCGGCCGATCTGCCCGATGTGGACGAGCTGCTGAGCGTCCACGCGTACGACTGCGCGGTCGTCGACCGGATGCTGCCGGCCGGCGACGCCCTCGACTACGTGGCGGCCCGCCGCCGCACCGGCTGGCGCGTGCCGGTGCTGTTCCTGACCGGCCGCAGCGTTCCGGCCGAACGGGTGGCCGGCCTGGTTTGGGGCGACGACTACCTGGGCAAACCGTTCGCCCTGCCCGAGCTGCTGGCCCGCGTGGGCAGCCTGTGCCGCCGCGGCCCGGCCCCACCCGAGGCCACCACTGTCCGTCATTCCGGCGTCGAGGTGGACAGCGGCCGCTACGAGGCCCGCCGCGACGGCCGCCTGCTCGAACTGACCGGCAAGGAGTTCGCCGTGCTGGAGGCGCTGGTGGCCGCGGGCGGTGATCCGGTGGAGCGGTCGGCCCTGGTCGTGGCCGGCTGGGACGAACTGGTCCCGCCGGCCTCCAACGTCCTCGACGTGGTGGTCGCCCAGCTGCGCCGCAAACTGGGCGACCCGCCGATCCTGCACACCGTGCGCGGGATCGGCTACCACCTGGGCGCCTGACGCTCGTCCAGGCGCTCCCCGTTGAGGTCGCCGCGCACCCACCGCACGCTCTGCGGCCGGTCACCGGTGCCGCTGCGGCAGAACTCCTCCAGGGCCGCCCGGATGTCCGCGATCGGCAAGGTGCTGCGCCGGTCGTAGCAGACGGGAGCGCCCGGATCCGACAGGACGACCGGGTCCGTCTCCGGCGGATCCGGATTGTCAGTCACCCAGCAGTACGCGTCCTTGGCGTCTCCGGACCGGTCGGCCCGCGCGGGCGTGACGTGCCAGGTCAGCCCGCCGTAGCCGGTCGCCGGGTTGACCCCGACCTGGAGGACGTTGTCCAGCCACCAGTCGCGGGTCTCGGCGGTGTGCCGCCGGTCGGCGAAGGAGAACGCGGTCGAGGCGTTCACCGGCCCGCCCCGCAGCACCATCGCGATGAGCTCGGCCATCTCGGCCCGCTCGGTCGCGTAGTGGTAGTCCGACCCGATCCGGATGTGCAACATCATTTCCCCTCGAACGGCTCGGCTTTGGTGGGGCCCGGGTACCACACCTGTAGGATGTACCCCTGCCGCAGAAGCAGCGGAACGGCCACGTCACAGCTGTACATGCCCGTGCACGGGCCGCCAGCATTGTTGATGACCACCACTGCTCCGACGCGTCCAGTGTTGCGCATCCACGTGGCGACCTTGGACTCCACATGGGAGCCCTGGGGGTAGACGCTCCCTGCAGGGATCGGATCGATCGCCTTCCGGTTGGCCGCCGCCCGGAGAAGGTTCTCGACGTCGCCGGAGAGCGGCTGCTCGAAACCGCTGATCACCCGATGGAAGGTCGTTCCACCGATGGGAGCTCCCGCCGGGTCGAAGATCAACCCGACAGTCCTGCCGTTGTCGGCGCGCTTGGGGAGTTCGTCGAGGGCCGCTTTGACCCAGGGCGGTGGGCACTTCGGCTGGCAGGCCTTGTTGCTTTCGGCCTCGGCTCGTAGCCGGGTCAGGTCTCCCTGGGCGGTGAGGAACCGGTTGACGAAGTCGACGAGTTTGGGCAGGAAGTCGGCGAGCTCCAGGATGAACCGAGCGGCCTTGGGCAGCGGCAGGTTCTTGGCGATGGCCCACAGGCAGGCTTCGACGTCCTGGTTCTCGACGCAGCGCTCGAAGTCCTCCTTGGCGATCACCTCCGCGATGAAGGCGCCGCCCTCGTTGACGATGAAACCCCAGATGCCGCCCTCGACGAGCTTGGCTGCGTCCTCGTACGTCCGCCGGTCTGCTTCCCCGAGGTGGGGAAGAACCTGATCGCCGGGTGGCCCGGGATCCTGAGTCGGGTACGCCAGCAGACGCACCTGGTAACGCCGGACGTCCTCCTCGGCCGCGAAGGCTGCCTTCTGGGCGTCGATGGCGTGCTGCAACGCCTGCTCGGCGGAGACCGCCGCGTTGTCCGCGGACTTCCGGGCAGCCGCCGCGGCCCGCTGCGCCTCCGCCGCCCAGGTCTCCGCGGTGGTCGCGTAGGTCCGCGCCGAGGCGGCGTCGCTCTCAGCGGCCCGCGCGTCGGTGGCGGCCCGGTTCGCGTCGGTCCGGGCGTCAGCGGCCGATCTTCCGGCGATGGCGGCATCGGCCGCCGCCGCTGAGGCCGCGTCCCGAGCCAGCCTGGCGTCGGCCTTGGCCTGGGCGTCGGCCTCGGCTGCACCAGCCGCTGCCGCCCGCGCGGCGGCGCCTTCCCGCGCCGCCTCGGCGGCCGACTTCTTGGCCTCAGCAGCGGAGGCTGCCGCGGCCGAGGCCGATCGGGCCGCGGCGGCGGCGGCCTCGAACGCCTCCTTCACGTCCTCGTTCGCATCGACAGCGGCCTGCGCCGCCCGGTCCGCCGCCGTCAGCGCCTCGTCCGCCCGCCGCTGGGCCGCGGCGGCCTGCTCGGCGCCGATCACCCGCGCCTCGGCCGCCACCGCGACGACGAAGTCGGCGTCGAGGTCGGCCGTCGTGAACGGACTGACCATGCCCAGGGCTGCGTTGTACGGCTCGGCTATGCCGGCCGACGACGCCCGGGCCGCCGTGGCCGCCGACACCGCGATGTCGGCCTGGGCCGACGCCGCGACCGCCTCGGTGGTGGCCGCCTCCGCCTCCTGCTGGGTGCGCTGCGCGGCCCACAGCGCCTGCACCGCTTCGGCCTGCGCCTGCTCGGCCAGGCGGACCGCGGCCCGGGCGGCCTCGGCCGCCTTCGTCTGCTGCGCGGTGGCTTCGGCGGCCCGCGCATCGGCCTGCAGCCGGGCCTGGTGCGTGGCCGCGGCCTCGGCCTCGGCCTTCCCGGCCGCGGCGTCGGCCCGGCGGGCCGACGCTCCGGCCTCCTCGGCGGCGGCCCAGGCCCGGTCAGCGGCCCGCGCCGCCTCGGTCGACGCGGCGCGGGCGTTGGCCGCGGCCCCGGTGGCCGTGTTGGCCGCCGCCCGCGCGGTCCGGGCCGCGGCCACCGCCGTCTCGGCGTCCCGAGCCGCCTGATCCGCCTGCCGGCGGGCTTCCGTCGCGGCGTCGCCGCTGAGACCGGCGGCCACCTGGGCGAGAACCTGAGCCCGGGTGACCTGGGCCTGTGACTTGTGTTCGGCGGCGTAGGCGGCGTCCCGGGCCGCCTTGGCCGCCCGCTCCTTCGCTTTCGCGGTCTGTTCGGCCGCGGCGGCGGCCGCGGCGGCCTGCTGGTCCCGCTGGGCGGCGGCCGCGGCGATCTCGTTCTGAGTCTGGGCCGTGCGGCGCGCGGCGGCGGCCACGGCGGCCTGGTCCGCGGCCTTCTTGCGCTGGTCGGCCGCGGTCTGGCGTTCCTGCTCGGCGATCACCCGCTGGTCCCGGGCGATCTCCGCCTCGGCCTGGGCGGTGACCCGGTGCTGCCGGGTGCGTTCGGCCGCCGCGCGGGCCTGGGCCTCGGCCGCCTGGGCCTGCTCCCGGGCCGTCCTGGCCCGGGCGGCGGCGGTCTTGGCCGCTTGCGCCTGGGCCGTCGCCGCGGCGGCCAGTCCGGCCGCCGCGGCGGCGTGCTCGCGGGCGTGCTCCTTCCACGTGGCGGCTCGCCGCTCGTGCGCCTCGGCCCGGTCGGCTGCGGTCTGCGCGTTGTTGGTGGCGATGGTGGCGTCGACCGCGTGGGCCGCGGTCGTGGCCGCACCGACCGCCGCGACGGCGGCCTGGTGCATGCCCCGGACGATCAGCGACCACTCGGCGCCGTAGTCCAGGCCGGTCTCGACCAGCGTGTCTGCCGCCGTGACGGCGGCCGCGGCCGCCGCCTGAGCGCGCTGGGCTGCCTGCTGGGCCGCGGTGAGCTGCGCTGCCGTCTCGTTCCGGGCCGCGGTGAGCTGGGTGCCCTTCTCGGTGCTGGTGCCGCCGCCGGCCAGAATCCGCTCGGCCGAGCGGGCCGCGTTGGCCGCACCGGCCATCGCGTTGGCCGCGCGCTGCAGTTCGCGAACCGCGTTGCCGTGGGCCACCAACAGGTGCCGGCGGGCCTCGGCCGCTCGGGCCGCCCGCTGAGCCAGGTCGGTCAGCTCCTCGGCGGCCTTGGTGCGAGCCTCCAGATCGGCCAGGTACTGCTCGCGAGCGGCCGCGTCGGCCTGGGCCGCGGTCAGGTAACCGCCGTTCCAGAACGCGGCCACGGCGCTGTCGTCACCGGCCAGCGCGGCTCCGGCCGCTCGCTTCATCTCCGAGCCGTCGGCCGCGGCGGCCGCCACGGCGACCAGCCGCTCGCGTAGCACCCGGCGCCGGTCGCTCTCGGCTGTGGCGGTCTGCCCGTCCCGCGTACGGGCAATGTCGGCGCCGTAGGCGAGGAAGGCCGCGCGGTCGCCGTCGGTGCCCTTCAGCACCCGGGTGACCTCGGCATTGAAGTAGCCGCCGGGCGTCCCGGTGCCGGCCAGGGCCCGGATCGCCTCGGTGTTGCGCTGCGCCGTCGCCTTCTGCCGGTCCTGGATCTGCTTCTCGAGCGGCTTGTGCGTCTCGTACAGGTAACGCTCGATCGCCCCGGGCTCGGTCGAGGCCAAGGCGGCTGTCGCGGCCGCACGGAGTTCCGGCTCCGGGTTGAGCTCGGCGATGTCGGCCACGAGGTCGCGCAGGAACGCGTTGTCGGGGAAGGTGACGCCGGTCGTGCCGTCCCACTGGCCGGTCTCCAGCGGCGGCACCTCGAGGGCCGCCTCGGCCGGGGTCCGAGCCGGCGCGGCCGTCGCCGGTGCGGCCGGTGCCACCAGCAGTCCGGTGGCGATCAGGAGGGCGGCGCCGAACGCGCCGAGGTGGCGTCTCATGCCGCACCGCCGGTTGTCCGCTGCTGGCCGGCGAGCGCCTCGGCCAGCAGATCCGACCAGTACGCGGCCTGGGCGGCAGCCTGCTCGCGCTCAGTCGCCCACGACTCGGCCGTCGTGCCGGCGCTGCCGAGGATGACGTTCCAGTTCAGCCCGGTGGCGCCGCCGGCCGCGGCAGCGACCTCGTGCCAGCCGGCGGCCTGCTCCTCGGCCACCCGCTGAGCGTCGGCCCACACCACCCGGGGTGATGCGGTCTGAGCGGCCACCTCACCCCAGGCCCGGGCGGCCACCGCGCGGGCCTGCTCGGCGGCCTCACCCGCCAGCTCCCGGGCCTGTGCCTCGGCGGTCTGGGCCGCGGTGAGCAGACCGGCGACGCCGGCCCGCCAGCGCATGTCCTCGTCGGTCACCCGGATCCGGAACGCCTCCAGGTCGAGCGCGGCCGCGTTGGACCAGTCGTAGGCGAAGAACTCGACCAGGTCGGCGTCGGTGGCGGCCGGCCGCAGGGCGTACGTGGCCGCGGCCCGCACCTGGGGGCCGGGGTCGGTGTCGCGCAGCAGCACCACGAAGTCGCGGTCGAACTGCTCGAGCGCGGCTGCCTGCGTGCCGGTGGCCTCGCGGGCCTGGCGGTCACGGGCCTTGGCCGCGGCGTATCCGGTGCGGGCGAACGCCTCCCGGGCCGCCGCGCCCCCGTCGAGGGCGTACTGCGCGGCCGCGTGGACTTCCGGCGCGAATTCGGCGGTGTGCGTGGCCAGGACGCGCAGACAGAAGTCGGTGTTGCGGGCGTCATTCAGGGCGGCGCGCTTCTTGGCGTACGGAAAACCGGATTCGATGAAACGGGTGACTGCCGCCTCCACATTGGTGCTGACGAGTGCGCCCCAGGCGGCCGCGCGCACCGACGATTGCGGGTAGTAGAGGGTGACTGTGCGGGTCATCGACCAGTTCGCCGAGTGCTGGTCGACGGCCGCCGCGGGTGCCGCGAGGCCCGTACTCAGCACGAGGGCCGCCGTCACGATCAGAATTCGCATTCTCGGTTTCATCGCACTCTCCACAGCAGACGACGAGATGGCGGCGACAGCCAAACATCGATGCCCGCGCGAATTCCGGAAATGGCCGGAAGCGGCCATCGGGCCCGTTCCGGCGCTGGACCGGAAATGTATCGGCGTCGTTATAACCGAACTCGCCGACTCCAGGAGGAATGATGAGATCGTCGAGAACGAGACGAATGGCGGCCGCCGTGGTCGCCTCGATGACAGCTCTGGTCACCGCCGTGGTCATCGGGACCACCACCACGGCGGCGAGCGCAGCCGACGGGCTCGAGTCCTCGCTGGAGGACCGGGTCCGTGCGGCCGCCGTGGTGGGCGAGGTCGCCCCGGACGACTGGCTGGTGCTGGGGGAGCGCGACTTCGTCTTCAAGATCTGGGAGTACGCCCAGGACCTGTCCGAGGTCCGCGGCGCGGCCGAGCTGGCCCTGGTCAACTGCACCACCGCGTCGTTCGTGCAGTGCACGGTGTTCATCGAGTCGGGCATCCACGACGCCAAGGCCCGCGACGTGGCCGACCAGGTGCGCGACGCGACCGCCGCCCGCGAGGCGCGGCAGATCCGGCAGCAGGCGCTGATGATGCTGGAGATCGCGGTGACGCCGGAGCTTCTGCTGCTGCCCGACCGCGACTTCGTGTTCGCCGTCTACCAGCGTGCCACCGGCGAGCGGGTGCGGGCGGCGGCGCTGACCGCGTTCGGCGGCACCGCCCAGCAGCAGCGCGACTTCATCACCACCGGCGTCGTCCAGGCCCGCGAGCAGGACCGCATCGCTGAGATCGAGGCCGACCAGGAGCGCACCGAGGCCGAGCGGCAGGCGCTCATCGGGCGCGAGGCCCGCAAGCGGGCGGCGGCCGTGCTCGGGTTCGTGGCGACCGAGGCCCAGTTGGTGATCAGCGACGAGAACTTCGTTCGCTGGGTGTGGAACACGGCGGCCGAGCCGACCGAGGTCTACGCGGCTGCCATGGCCGCGTTGCGCAGTGCCGACCCGGCCGCGTGGAAGACGTTCATCCACGCCGGGATCCACGAGGCCGACCATCGCGACCTGGAAGCCGCCTTGCGCAAGAAGGGCGAACAGGACCGGCGCCGAGTCAGCGCGATCGAGGCAGCGGCCGAGGCGGCGGGGAAGACCAACCTGGCCCGGGCCGCTCGCGCCGCGCTGGCCGGTTCGGACACCGACGTGGACTACTTCCTGCGGGTCGGCCAGTACCAGGTCTCCGACAACGAATGCGCGAACCCGGTGCTGGGCACTGATACGTCTGGGTGGGGCACGCTGAGCAGCAGCCTGACCGCGACCCGGCGGGCCGCCACCGGGCACCCGGCCGCGCAGTGGGAGTTCGCCGTGGCCAACGGCAGCGCGACCACGGCTGGCATCTACCTGCCCCAGCAGCGGGTGCTGCCCGGGTCGGTCTGGGATGTCGGTACCGACGTGCGGACGCCGGACGACCCGGCCCGGGCCCGGATGGAGATCGACTGGTACAACGCCGCGAACACCTACCTGGGTCACACCAACGGCGGGTACCTGCCGGTCGGCGGCACTGCCGCCTTCACCCGGATCTCCGGGCGGTTCACGGTTCCGGCCGCCGCGGTCCGCGCCAACGTGTTGCTGCGGGCCACCGATCTGGCCACCGGCGGTCTGTTCGCCACCACGGCCTGCGCCTACAAGAGCAATCCGACCCCGGACGTGCAGGTGACCGGCGTACCCGGGAACGGGACCGGAACGCTCAGCTGGACCACGACCCGCACCGACATCGTGGACTGGAACGTCGGGCGGGACGGCACGGACACCCGCAACAACGGGCCGTGGGCGACCGACGTGGCGGCCGGCGTGCGCAGCCAGCAGTTCAACCTGCTGCGCAACGACGCGACGTACTCGTTCATCCTGATTCCGCGCACTGCGGCCGGCCCGCTGACCCCGGTGAGTGTGAGCGTCACGCCCAGCCTCAACCCGCCGCCGGTCGACGGGGGCGGTGGAACCGGCGACGGCGTCGAGGCGGCGGTCCGCAACGGGTGGGGCACGCCGCTGGCCCAGTACAGCGACGAGTTCGGTTACACCGGGCGGCCGGATCCGGCCAAGTGGAGCGACGCCGACGAGTGCTGGTCCAACCCGCACGCGTCCGGCGGTCAGCGCTGCGCCAGCGCCACCACGGTCGACGGCAGCAAGCTGGTGATGACCGGCGCCGCCAACGGCACGACGGGCTGGCTGCAGAACGATCGGAAGACCAAGTACGGCCGGTGGGAGGCCCGGGTCCGGTCGCGCAACACCGCTTCGAGCAACGGCCGGACGTACCACCCGCTGCTCATCGTCTGGCCGGACGGCGACAAGTGGCCCGAGGAGGGTGAGTACGACTTCCTGGAGAACAGCGCGCCCGGTGCGGCCTGTGCCGTCGCCTTCCTGCACTATCCGGTGACCAGCGGAAAGACGCAGCAGGAGAAGGCCGAGGAGCGCAACTGCGGGGCGCCGCTGAGCGAGTGGCACAACGTCGCATTCGAGTGGACGGCCGACCACGTGCGTGGCTTCATCGACGGGGTCGAGTGGTTCCGTTACTCGGGCGGGGCGAGCGGGACCCGCAAGGCCATGCAGGCGATGGCGTCCGGACATCTGACGATCCAGCTGGACAACTTCGACGGCACGAACATGACCCCGGCGGTTTACGAGGCCGACTGGGTCCGCGTCTACTCGGTGTGAGTCCTGGCCTCGGCTCTTCAGGCGAGGTGGCGGGTATCGAGGATGACCACGGAAAGGCGCACCCGACCTGCAAAAATGTGGCTGTCCAGACCGCGTCCATTGCAGAACTTGGTGCGTCTTTCTGGTCTCGGTGAGCAGGCGCCGGAGACTGATGCTGCTGCGGACCCGACTCTGGCGGACGGCCGGCTAGTGATGGCGTTTCAGGCGTGGGTGAATGTGGAGCCGGCCGCTTCACGCTTTCCAGTCGGCCCGTGGTGCCTGCAAACGACGGCCAAGGGGGCGGGGCGGCTCGGTGCGCCCCGGTTGCGGGTGGTCCGGGCGAGTGGGCGGGTCAGGAGTCGCGACGTCGCTGCGAAGGGCGGCAGCAGCGACGACGAACACCCTCGGGCGGTTACTCGAGGGTGTTCGCGCAGGTTCCGGAAAGCCTGGTCGTGGTCAGTTGCCGGCTGAGAGCAGCACGGCGGCGCTTGCTCCGGCCAGATAGCCGGAGGCGACCGCGGCCGCCATGGACGGCGGGACGGAGGTGGCCGCGTCACCGGCAGCGAAGAGACCAGGGACCCCGGTCCGGAACATCCGGTCGACGGCTATCGCCTCCGCTCCAAGGTGGTCGCCCGACATCGTGACCGTCGCACCGAGGTCCTGCGCCAGGGTCGACCGCTGGTACAGAAAGGCCTTGACCAGCATGGCGGAGACCGCGAGATCCGCGCCGTCGGCGAAGACGACGGCGCTCAGGCGGGAACCTTCGCCCGTGAGCTGAGCCAGCGGTCGGACATCCCACTTGACTCCGGCGCCGGCCAGCTGGGTCTGCTCGGCCTCGGACAGATCAGAGCCATTGGTCAGCAAGGTGATGTCACCCGTGTAGGCACGCAGGTTCAGGGCGCCATGCACTCCGACAGCTCCGGACGCCAGCACAGCCGTGGGCCGGTCTCGCATCTCCCAGCCATGGCAGAACGGGCAATGGAACACGTCTCGGCCCCACCGTTCGGACAGGCCGGGGATCCGGGGGTGCCGGTAGTCCATGCCTGGTGCGAGCAGGGCAGTGCGTGCGGACTCCGAGCGGCCATCGGCGAGGGTGACCGAGAAGGTGCCGTCCTCGTGACGCTCGGCCCGCTCGACGTGCCCGTTGATGATCTCGGCCGACGGGTATCCGGCGAGTTCCGCGCGGCCCGTCGAGTAGTAGTCGGCGGGCGGCCGGCCATCGTGCCCGAGCAGACCACCGATGGTGGGAGCGCTCAGGTTGCTCTGTTGTCCGGAATCCACCACCAGGATCGAGCGGCGCGCTCGGGCGAGCGTCAGACTGGCGCTGAGGCCTGCCGAACCGGCCCCGATGACAAGGCAATCTCTCATCGCTCCACTGAACCGCTGTTCCGGTCGTCCGGAAATGCTGCGATGCCGCACGATCTTGCGCGCCGGTAGCATGGCTCCGGTGGACGCGATGAGTCAGGCGATCGCGGCGTTGCGGGTGGGCCGCGGCACCGTGCGGCGTTTCCGGCAGTCCGGCACCTGGGGTCTGAGCTACACCGGGCTCACCGGTAGTGGCTTCCACCTGGTCCTGCACGGCACCGGCTGGCTGCTCCCGGAGGCGGGGCCGGCGATCGAACTCTCGGCGGGCGACGTTGTGCTCATCACCTCCGGCGCCGACCACGGACTCGCTTCCGAGCCACGACCACTACGCGGACTCGCGCCGGTCGAGTTGGGCGATCTCGAGCCCGATCCCGCACCGGCCGACTTCGAATTCCTCTGCGGGGCCTACCGCCTGCCGCCTGGCCTCGGGGTGCACCCGTACCTGACGGTTCTGCCCGATCCGATCGTGGTCCGCCCCCTCCACGGGGACGACTCCGTGGCTGCTCTCCTCGATCGGCAACAGTCGGCGGGCCTGGTGGTCGAGGCCACCCGCCACGCCTTGCTGGACCTCGTGCTGGCGGACGCCTTGCGCCGGTGGCTGGCGACGGCGGAATGGCCCGCGACCCGTGACCCGAAGGTCACCGCGGCCATCAGCGCCATCGACGCCAGTCCGGACACCCGCTGGACGGTCCAGGATCTGAGCCGTGCGGCCGGCATGTCCCGCGCCACGTTCACCCGGCGCTTCACGTCGGCCGTCGGCCACCCCCCGGCGTCGTATCTGCTGGCCCACCGTCTGAGGCGTGCTGCCCTGCTGCTCCGGGAGACCGACGCGCCCGTCGCCGCGATCGCTCGCCGTACGGGATACCTCACCGAGGCTGCGCTGGCTCACGCTTTCCGCCGCGAATTCGGCATCGCCCCCGGCGCCTTCCGCCGCGCACAACGAGGCGCTGACGCCGAGCCCGCGAAGGAGCTGATGTGATCATGATGTGGCCGCTGGTCGCCATGCCGCCGGCCGTGCTCACTGTGCGCCGTTGGATGGCCGGCATGCACACCGCCATGGACGGCCACAACAGAAGGGAAAGGCCGGCCGACGTGTCACACCGGCCGGCCTCCGTACGACCCTCATCTTTGGACAGCGCCGCCGGGCATCATGGGGTCGATCGGCCGGATCGCGCCGCGGCACGAATCATCCGGTAGGCCGGCCACGGAATCGCGGGGCGGGTGAGGCCCCGGCGATCCAGATAGCGGTTGGTCGTACCGCGCAGGTTGCGCATGGTCCGGAGCAGATCGGCCGGGCCGCCGCCCAGCCGCCCGGCTGGTTCGATCAACCGAGACGGGCGCAGCAGCCCCTCGTCGTCCAGCGAACCCACGACCACCGCGTTATGGATGTTGTCGAGCCGGTCGTCGTGTCGATGCACGAGAAGGCTGCCCGGACCAGTCATGTCTGGGAACCGCGCCGGCGCGGCGACCTGATAGCCGTTCGCCGTGCTGGTCACCGTGGTGCGCATGAGCGTGGGCGCCCCGCTGGCGTCACAGGCGGCGAGCACCGCCGTCGGATAGGCGGACAGGACCGAGGAGCCGATGATGCCGTTGTCCTGCGGCGCTGCCGGTTCCGGCAGTTCGTTGACGGTGACTTCGGTCGGCGTCACCTTGATGAGCAGACGCATGAAGTAGAAATCGATGAACCGGTTGACCGGCCAGTCGAGGTACCGCTGGCTGCCGGGCTGCCGGCTCAGTATCATCGACCAGAATCGGCCCAGATCCCCGGTTGGTTCGGTGTGAATCTGGGCAGCGCAGGTGGCCGTTCCCCGCACGAGAATCTGCGACGGCCGGTCCAGAGCACTGGCCGTCGGGTCCGAGAACAGCAGCGCCACCCGCTCGTCGCGACGGACGTTGAACGCCTTCTGGGGGTACCCGAGCGACGTGGTCAGCAGGAAGTCGCCATCGGCGGTGCGGATGCCGGACGTGGGCCACGCGATCGGCGTGCCGTCTTTGCCGAGAGTAGCGAACTCACACGTGCGGTAAGCATCGATGATCTGGGGGAGCATGATCGACGAACATAGCCGAGCCAGGGCTCAGCATGATCGTCGGCGGACACGAATCTCGAAACTCTGCGCTGGCCGTCAATGAATTTCCCTTACGGACAACGTGGTGAGTCCAGGTTTGGCCGGACCCGCGGCTGAGCCCCGTGCAGTGATTTCTCGTCCTAGGGTCATGATCGACGTTGCCTGACGGCCCGTCGGAGCTCTCTGCTCGATCTGATCAAGGCGAGGACCTTCCGTGAACCGGGTTGGCCCTCCCTCCGTTGTGGGGGTGGAGCCTCGCCCGCAGTCCCTTCTGGAGGATCCGTGCTGCTGCAAAGGATCGTGTCTCGGAGCCGTCCGTGGGTGGCGCTCGTCGCCGTTCTCGGCCTGATCCTCGCCGTCCCCTGCCCGGCGCAGGCCGCGACCGGAAGCTTCCGGAATCCGATCGGCACCGGTCCTGACCCGACGATGACGTACTTCGACGGCGCCTACTACCTGGCGATGACCGAGGGTGACGCGATCCGCATCAGGCGCGCACCGAGCGTGGCCGGTCTGCTGACCGCTTCAGCGGTGCAGGTCTGGAGCGACAGCAACCCGTCACGCAATCAGCACCTGTGGGCTCCGGAGCTGTTCCATAGCGGCGGCCGCTGGTACCTCTACTACACCGCGGACGACGGGGTGGACGAGAACCATCGGCTCTACGTGCTGGAGTCCGACGGTGACGACCCACTCGGTCCCTATCGCTTCAAGGCCCGGCTGGTCCCGCCCAACCGCGACGTGTTCGCCATCGACCCGGGCATCATGCAGCACAACGGCCGGCTCTACCTGACATGGAGCGGCCGGAACGAGTTCCAGCACAACGGCATCAGCATCGCGCCGATGTCCGATCCGTGGACGGTGTCGGGCAACGCGGTCAGCATCGACGCGGATGGTCACTGCCCCGAGGTGCGGGAAGGCCCGGCGTTCCTCCACAGCGGCGGCCGCACGTGGATGACCTACTCGGTCTGTGACACCGGCAAGCCCGACTACGGCATCTGGATGATGAGCGTGGCGTCCGGCGCTGACCCGCTGAATCGGGCGAACTGGACCCAGCACGACGGCAATCGCTTTCCCCGGCAGGATGCGCGTGGGGTTTTCGGCCCCGGCCATCACGGGTTTTTCGCCAGCCCGGACGGCAGCGAGACGTGGATCGTCTACCACGCCAAGACCACCAGTGTCTTCACCTACACCAACCGCACCACGCGCGTTCAACGCATTTCCTTCCAGGCTGACGGAACTCCTGACCTGGGCGCGCCGCTGGCCGTCGGCGCGACCCACGATCTGCCGTCCGGTGACCCCGGCCCGTCACCGACCTGGATCAACGACACCACCGTGAGCTACGCCGGCATCTGGAACGCGGACACCAGTTGCGCCGCCCAGTGCTTCTTCGGCGACCAGCACTGGAGCGACGAGACCGGGGCGACCGCGACATACACCTTCACCGGGACCCGGATCACCCTGCTGTCCGTCCGCGATCCAGCCAGTGGCATTGCGGCGATCAGCATCGACAACGGCGCCGAGCGGCGCGTCGACCTCTACGGTGCCCTCCGCGTCGGTGAGGTCGTCAACTATCGCTCGCCACAGCTCTCATACGGCACTCACACCCTCCGGGTCCGTGTCACCGGAGCCAAGAACGCGGCTGCCACGGGCCCGCGCATCACCATTGATCGCGCCGAAGTGTCCAGCGCCTGAGTAAAGGGGTGGGGTCCCCGCCTGCGCCAACGGACAACCGGCGGCACGGAAAGTCAACGGGTGTGTCCAACGCCCGGCTGAGCAGGGAAACCGTAAGAAGTTGATAAGCACGGAGCAGGCGGTCCGATCAGTTGATTGGAATAGCCTGCGATACGCAGGCACCGAATCGATGCGGCCCCTTCATCCAGGTCGCGCGAGTGCCATTTGCCATGATTCGAAACACGTCTTGGGGTTGAGAACGGTCATGACTGTCGATGGTGCCGAACAGCCGCGCTCGACGGCTGACGAGAGGGCCACTGCGTCAGCGTGGCGCCGGCGCGCAGGGCGGGTGGTGGCGTGGCTGAACGCACCGGTGCCCCCGCCGCCTGAGGTGCTGCGCCGGGGCCCGCTGCGGGAGGACGCCTTTCCGTCGCGACTGAGGACGACACGGTTGAGCAGTCAGCTGGGGATCGCGCTCGCCGTGAGCTTCGGCGTGTGCTTCCTGACCGGTCTGATCAGTCACTTCGTCCAGCATCCGGGGACGTGGTTCTGGTGGCCGTCGCGGCCGGTGTGGCTTTATCAGGCGACCCAGGGCATCCACGTGGCGACCGGGCTGGCGACGATTCCGCTCCTGGGCGGCAAGCTGTGGTCGGTCTACCCGCGGCTGTTCGCGTGGCCGCCATTCCGCTCCAAGGCGGAGCTCGCTGAGCGGGCCGGGGTCGCAGTGCTCGTCGCCTCGTCGTTGTTCCTGTTGTTCAGCGGAATCCTGAACGTCGCGCGGTGGTACGGGCCGATGCCGTTCTTCTTCACCACCGCCCACTATCGTGTGGCCTGGCTGGCCGTGGGCGCTCTGATCGTGCACATCGCCGTGAAACTGCCGGTCATCCGGGACGCGTTGAACCGGCCGGTGCGTGACGGCCTGCAGATGTCGCGACGCGGTCTGCTCGCCGCGGTAGGCGCCGCGGCCGGTGTGATCACCCTCTCGACCGTGGGGCAGACCGTCGCGCCGTTGTCGCCGATCTCGGTGCTCGCTCCACGCCGTCCGGAGAACGGCCCTCAGGGGCTGCCGGTGAACACCACGGCCGCGTCGGCGGGAGTGCGCGACGCGGCGCTGAGCCCGGACTATCGGCTGGTCGTCGTCGGACCGGAACGCCAGGTCGCGCTGACCTTGGA
The DNA here is from genome assembly GCF_023717965.1 of Paractinoplanes hotanensis. Lineage (NCBI taxonomy): Bacteria > Bacillati > Actinomycetota > Actinomycetes > Micromonosporales > Micromonosporaceae > Paractinoplanes > Paractinoplanes hotanensis. The sequence goes on from NZ_JAMQOL010000038.1 coordinate 70,765, forward strand.
CGAACTGCGAGCGCTGCCACAGCACGCAGCGGTGCTGCCGATCTCCTGCGTCGAGGGGTGGAGCGCCGTGGGCACATGGTCCGGTGTGCGTCTCAAAGACCTGGCCGAGTTGGTCGGCGTCGACCCGGAACACGCGGAGGCAGAAGTGGAATCGCTACAGGCCGTGAGCCGTTATCGCACTTCAACCGTGGCCGGCCCGCACCTCCGTGATCCACTGACCCTGATCGCGCTGCGGTTACGGGGCGAGGATCTGCACCCCGATCACGGGTACCCGGCACGGCTGATCGCTCCCAACCGCCCCGGCGTCATGCAGACGAAGTGGGTCGGCAAGGTCACAGTACGGGACGTGCGATGAGACGAATCCTGATCGCGATCGGCGTGGCAATGATGGCCTACGCGGCATTCGGCGCGGTGATCGACGACGTGAACCTGGTCGGGGTTCCCATCTTCCTGGCCGCCGTCCTGGTACTGAACGACGGCATCATCCTTCCGCTGGTGATCGCGACGGGTGCGCTCGTCCAACGGGTGGCTCCGCGGGCTTGGCAGGGCTGGGCGCGGGCGGCCGCGATCATCAGCGTCAGCGTGACGATCGTGGCTCTTCCGCTCGTGCTCGGCTTCGGTCGCTCGGCGGCCAACCCGTCGGTGCTGCCCCGTTCGTACGGACGGGGCCTGCTTCTCGTCCTCACCCTGATCTGGTTGGCAGCCCTGGCGCGCGGTTTGGCGCGGCGAGGCAACCCGGCGAGGACGGCCGGCGTGCTGACCGGCCTGGGTGTCGGTGTGGCTGTCGCCGTGATCGAGCAGGCGCAGGGCGGCATGGCCGCAGCCACCGCAGATCTGACGCCGGGCAGCGCCGCAACCATCACGGTGACGGTCATCGGCGGTGGTCTGATCGGGTCCGTCCTGAGATATCGGCCGGGCCGCCTGCTCAGCCTGGTCACGACCGGTGTGCTGGCCGGACTGTTGTGGTGGGCGGTCGAATGGCTGACGGTCCTGCCCCTGCTGTCCGGCAACCAGGTGTCCTGGTCGCTCGGCGACGCTCAAGCGTCGTTCGGTTTCCTGGTCGGCACCATGATCCAGGGCGGCGTGACCGCCGGGCTGATTGCCGCCGTGAGTGTGCTCCGGCCCGTACGGGCGGCGGCCGCACCGGCGGCGCCGGAGGAGAACAGGCCACGGGTGGTGATCGTCGGTGGGGGATTCGCCGGGGTCGCCGTGGCCCGCCGGCTGCAACGACGCCGCTCGGCCCGGGCCGATGCGCCGGATGTCCTGCTCATCAGCGACAGCAACTACCAGTTGTTCACTCCGATGCTCGCCGGGGTGGCCGCCGGGACCCTCAGCCAGCAGCACATCGGAGCACCGCTACGGGCCGGCCTGCGGAGCACCAGGATCTTGCATGCCACCGTGGAGTCGGTGGACATGAGCGGACGTCAGATCACCGTTCAGCCCGAAGCCGGCGCGGCCGTCACGATGGGATACGACCATCTGGTACTCGCGGTGGGTTCGGTTCCGGACTACCGCGGCTTGGCCGGACTCGATCGGAATGCCTTCACCCTGAAGTCGCTGACCGACGCGACGCGCCTCCGTGAGCATGTTCTGCGACAACTGGAGCTGGCAGACGGCGAGCGCGACGGCGTCCGGCGGCGCCGGCTGCTGACGGTGATGGTGGCCGGGGGTGGCTTCGCCGGGACGGAACTTATCGCGGAGCTCCGTGACCTGGTTCACTCGGTTCGCCGGTTCTTCCCGCGGCTGGACCCCGAGGAACTGCGTTTCGTGCTGCTCCACAGCCAGGACCGCATCCTCCCGGAACTCGACGAGCGGCTGGCCGCCCACGCGCTGGACCGCCTGCGGGCCAAGGGCATCGAGGTCCGGCTCAACTCTCGGCTCACCGGGGTCGATGCCGACCAGGCCACTCTGGACGACGGCACGACGATCGCCACGAGCACGGTGGTGTGGACAGCCGGCAACTCCCCGAGCCCGTTGGTCCGTGAGCTCGGGTTCGACCTCGAACGAGGAGCCATTGCCTGCGAGGCCACGATGCAGGTGCGGGGGCGGAGCGAGGTGTGGGCACTCGGCGACTGTGCCGCCGTGCCCGACCTCGCCCGGCCGGGAGAATACCTGCCGCCGACGGCCCAGCATGCGTCGCGGGAAGGTGCCGCGGTCGCGGACAACATCCTCGCGGTGCTCGACGGTCGCATGGCGACACCGTTCCGCTTCCGTACGATCGCATTGCTCGTCGCTCTGGGGCACCAGGACGGTGCGGTGCAGGTCGGCCGATGGCTGCTGTCCGGCCGGCTGGCCTGGGCGCTGTGGCGCGGGGTGTACCTCACCAAGCTGCCCGGTCTGGAGAAACGCGTCCGGGTCAGCATCGACTGGCTGCTCGACCTGTTCTTCCCCCGAGACGTCATTCTCACCGAACCCCGTCGCGGCCGGGCGCCGCGGGACCGACAGGAGAGCATGGCCTCCGTGAGCGCGGGAGACGACACACGATGATTTCTTCGACAGCAGCCGTGGTCAGGCGCGGTGCGATCGCCGGTCTGGTCGGGGGGTTCGGATCCGGTCTTCCCCTCTACCACTTCGGCCTCCTTCCGACGGTGTCCGGCATGCGGTCGGCCACCGCAGGCCTGGTCGTCCACCTCGTGGTCGCGGTCGTTCTCGGCGGTGTGTTCGGTGTTCTGCTGCGTCGTCGTGGCACCGAGCCGGCCCAGGTCGTGTTCTGGGGGCTCGTCTACGGAACCTTCCAGTGGTACCTCGAGGCGCTGACAGTCCGGCCCCTGCTGCAGGGCGCGTCGATCGGGTGGGGCATCGACGCTGCCCGGGCCGCGCTGCCCGCGCTGCTCGGCGACCTGCTCTACGGCATGATCACCGCCGTGGTCTTCGTGCTGCTCCAGGAGCCACCCACCATGGCGGAGAGCAAACGGCGGATCGCCGGCTGGTCGGCGGTTCTGCTGCGTGGTGTCGTGTCGGGCGCGGCGGCCGCAGGACTGCTGACGGTGGCTCTGGGGGAGTCCTTCACCTCGATCGCATCCGGGGGCGGCGGCGTGCTCATCCTCGGGGCGGCGACCGGCCTCGGCTATGTGCTGCTCCACCCAGGGGGACCGGCCGGGACGGGTCCGGCCGCAGCCCGCGGCGCCGGGCTCGGGTTCATGGTCTGGGTCGTTCTGCCGGTCACTTTGACGCCGGTGCTCTCGGGGCGAGAGCTGCCCTGGTCGGCCGACCAGATCCGGGGCCTTTTTCCAGCGTTGCCGGGCTGCCTGCTGCTCGGCGTCCTGGCCGCGGTCCTCGCCACCTGGCTCAGTGGTCTGCGGCGGACGTTGTTCGCCGACCCGGCCGAACGCGCCGACGAGGACAGCCTGGCCGTTCGGACGACCCGGGCTCTCGTGCGCGGTGCGGTCGGCGGGGTGGCCGGTGGCCTCCTGTTCACCGTGATCATGGCCCAGATCGGATACTTCGACACGGTCGCCCAGCTCGTCGGGTCGGCCAGCACCGGCGTGGGAGTGGTCGTACATCTGCTCATCTCGGTGGTCCTCGGCGCGTCGTACGGCCTGTTCTTCCGTGGGCAGAGCGATGAACTTGCGGCCGGGATCGGCTGGGGCATCTCCTGGGGTTTCCTGTGGTGGATCCTGGGTGCTCTGACGATCCTGCCGGTGTGGCTCGGTGGCTCACCGCAATGGACCGCAGCCGCAGCCGCCGCGGCGTTCCCCAGCTTGATCGGCCATCTCTGCTACGGAAGCGCGCTGGGAGCAATTCTCTACACCCTCGAGGCCAACGACCACCCCTGGTGGATCCGGCCCGACGCGCCGCTTTCCGTCGGCGAGCGGCTGTCTCGCCGCCGCACCGAACTGGCCGGCTCCGCCCCGCCGGTGTGGGCCGCGATCGCTCTGGTGACCGTCACCTTGACCGTGGTCCTCGCACCGTGATTCCAGCCGGCATGGCCGCCATCCCCTTGCCCGCCGGCGTTGCCTCGATGACGTCTGGTACTCGACGAGTGCATCGGCCCCCGTGACAAGATGGACGGCGTGAGCGATGTGCTGCGCCGGGCTCGTGTCGAGGACCTTCCCTTGATGTGGCGGGGCGAAGCCGCTTACATGAAGCAGATCGAACCGGGGCATGAGGCCGGATGGGTTGCCGCGGCCGACCGGAACCTGGCCGGTTGGATCGCGGGCCTGGAGCGCACGCTGATCCTCGAGGCCGACGGCGAGCCGGCGGGCTACGCGGCGTGGGCTGTCACCGACGGCCGGGCGGTGCTGACCACGATCCACGTCTTCGCCGCGTTTCGGCGCGGTGGGCGCGGGGGCGCACTTCTTCAGGCGTACGTGAACGACGCCCACACCTTCGGGCACAAGGCTCTGGCGCTGGCGGTCCTCCGCGGCAACCCGGCCGAAACGCTGTACGTCCGGTACGGCTTCGAGCACACCCACGACGACGGTCGGTACAAGCATTACGCGCTCACATTGACGTGACCGAGGCCTGGATCCGGGCGTACGGGATCGCCTGAATCTCTGCGACAGTGCCCGGGGAAATCCTGCAGCCGCTCGCTGTGGAAGTCACAGTCGGGTAGTCGGTCCGCTTGGGTGATGGCCCGGAGCTACTCCACGGCTGAGGCCGTTGCCGCGGGCAGGCGAATTTCGAAGCGACACCCGCCGGTGACGTTGCGGACGCCGACGTGGCCGCCGTGGGCCTCGATCAGGCCGCGCACGATGGCCAGCCCGAGCCCGCCGCCCTTGGTCGACGGTGTGCGCCCGTGTTCCCCCCGGAACGCGACGTCGAAGATGCGGTTCAGGTCGTGCTCGGGGATGCCGCCGCAGGTGTCGGAAACGGACAGCCACACGCTGTCGCGATCGTGGCCGGCGGCGATGTGCACGGTCCCGTCGGCCGGGGTGTAGTGGATCGAGTTGATCAGCAGGTTCTGGACCACCCGGGCCAGTTCGGGCTCGCCGGCGTGGACGACCGGCCAGCCGGTCTCGGCGGCGAGCACGGTGATGCGGCGGCTGGTGGCGAGAGCGGCCACGCCCGCGATCGCGTCGGAGACCACGTCGTACAGCGGGACGGCGGTGGGTACAAGACGCAGGGCGCCCGCGTTGATGCGGGACAACTCGAAGAGGTCGTCGACCAATTGGGTCATCCGGTCGGTCTCGACGCGGATGCGGCGGTGATAGTCGGCCGTTGTCACAGGGTCGGACACGACTCCGTCCTCCAAGGCTTCGGCCATCGCGCGCAGGCCTGCCAGAGGCGTACGAAGATCATGCGAGACCCAGGCGACCAGCTTGCGTCGCCCCGCCTCGAGCCGGCGCTCGCGTGCCCGGTCCGTCCGCGCCCGCACCGCGGCGACGGCCAGCCGTCGGCCGGCGAGTCCACCCACCACGAGGCTGACCAGTGCTGACACGGCCACCGTGGCCAGTACGACACGACGTCTGTGGCCGGCCAGCATCATCGTCAGCGCAACCACGCCGACCCAGGCGATCAGGGCCAATACGGCCGCGACAAGCAAGGCGCTGTACATCAGCAGGGACCGGGTGCGGAGCAGCCGCAGGACAACGGTGCCGGCGCCGGCGACCCCAAGGTCGTGTGGGACGGCGATCGCGGCCGGTGGTTCATGGCCAACGCTGAAGGGCACAAACTGGGCTTCTACACATCCTCGGACCTGACGTCATGGCAGCACGTCGGCCATTTCGAGCGCACCGATCTCGGGCTTCTGGAGTGCCCCGACATCTTCCGCATGACCGCCGACGACGGCACCCGGCACTGGGTCCTGGCTACGAGCGCCAACGGCAAGAGCCGAGGGTTGCCCGCGACGTACGCCTACTGGACCGGTGCCTTCGACGGCAGCTCCTTCACCCCCGACCACCCGGAGCCGGAATGGCTCGACCACGGCTTCGACTTCTACGGAGCAGTCACGTATCCCGATCACACAGCATCAGGAGCGGAGAACGATTCCCTCCGCCACGCGATCGGCTGGGCCAACTTCTGGGACTACCCACACAACACCCCGACCCTCGCCACCGACCGGTACAACGGCGACGACATGATCGTGCGAGACCTCCGGCTCAAGCACGCAAACGGAAGCTACTACCTCGCCTCCGCCCCGACCGCTGCCCTCGAAAAGTACGCCCGCCGCTCCCACCAGCTCGGCGACGTGCCGGTCACGGACGTGCTCGACCTGGACGTCACCGCGCCGGCGTACGACCTGACGTGTGAGCTCGTGTGGGACCCTGCCGCTCCTCCGGCCAACGCGGGATTTGAGATCTGTCGAGCGCCCGGCGGTGGCCGTCACGTGGCCGCTGGTCTCTACCTGCGCGGACCCTTCGCCTACGTCAACCGACGCCCCACGATCAACCCGACCGGAGGCGAGAGCCGAACACCGATCGACCCCTCGACCGGCAGGCTCTCCATCCGGATCCTGGTGGACCACACCAGCGTCGAGATGTTTCTCGGAGACGGACGCGTCGTGCACTCGCACCGGGTCTTCCCTCTGGAGAGCGACAACCACATCCGCCTCTACGCCCACGAGGGCGCCGCCATCTTCCGAAACCTGACAATCCGCGAGATCGCGTAAGCATCGGGTCCACCGCCCGGCCGGTTTGGGTGGCAGCAGCGGCGACCACATCGATCCGGCCACCGGCCAGGTCACACGATGGTGCGGCCGCCGTTCACGTCCAGCACGGTGCCGGTGACGAACCGTGCCTCGTCGCTGACGAGGAACGCGATGGCTGCGGCGATGTCTTCCGGATTGGCGACGAAGCCCAGCGGGGCCTGCGCGGCGAGCTGTTGCAGGTACTCTCCCAACGCTTCGGATCCCGGAGTGCGGGTCGGGCCGGGGCTGACGGAGTTCACGCGTACGCCGGCGGGGCCGAACTCGGCTGCCCAGCTCTTGGTCAGCAGGTCCAGGGCTGCCTTGCTGGCCCCGTAGACGGACAGGCCGGGGAGCGCGATTGCGGCGGCGAGTGTGGACACGTTGACGATCGCTCCACGGCCGCGTGCGGCCATCGCGGGTGCGATGGCCGCGACGAGGTAGAACGGGGCTTTCAGGTTGGTGGCCAGCACCGCGTCGAAGGTCGACTCCTCGGTGCCGGCGGTCGGGCCACCGGCACCGATCGCCGCGTTGTTGACCAGGATGTCGAGGGTTCCGCCGGCGACCTCGGTGGCCTTGGCCGCCAGTTCGGCCGCGGACTGCGCGTCACACAGGTCCGCGCGGACGAAGTGAGCTTGTCCTCCTTCGGAGTGGATCTGCTCCACTACTTCCTGTCCTCGTTGCGTATCGCGGCCGGAGACGACGACACGGATGCCGTTGCGGGCGAGCTTGAGTGCGGTGGCGCGGCCGATTCCGCTCGTCGAGCCGGTGATGAGGGCGGTGTGGGTGCTCACGGCATCTCCTTGCTGGTGGTTTCCGACGGTCCGGGGATGTGACCGGATGACGTGGAGCTAGGGAACGGTTGGTGCTACAGGCCATGGAGGAAGGCGACGCGATCTGCGAACGCGCTCCGGGCGATGCGGGAGTGGGGTGCGAGTTGGTCGAAACCGTGGAATGCGCCGGGGCGCACCGACAGGTGCACGGGCACACCGTGTTCCATGAGTCGCGTGGCGTAGGCGACCGTCTCGGCGCAGAAGAGATCCAGCTGGCCGACTTCGAGGTAAGCCGGGGGCAGATCGTGGAGTGAGTCTGCGCGGGCGGCGGAAGCGGAGGCAGGCACGTCGCCGGTGCCGTACTTGTCGCCGAGGTAGGCCCGCCAGGCGGTGATGTTGTCGGCCACGGACCAGGCAAGGAACGGTTCGATCGCCGGGTCGGCGACCGCGGTGCGGTCATCGAGCATCGGGTAGACGAGGATTTGCGCGGCCAAGGGCCCGATCCGACGGTCGCGACACACCAGTGCCGCCGCCGAGGCCAGGCCGCCTCCGGCGGAGTCGCCCATGAGCGCGACGCGGGCCCCGGGTACGCGCTCCGCGGCGTGCTCGAGTGCCCACTGAACCGCGGTGACACAGTCTTCGACCGCTGCCGGGAACGGCGATTCGGGTGCCAGGCGGTAGTCGACCGCGATCATCGCGACCCCGGCCGCCGAGGCGTAGCGGCGGCAAACGTGGTCGTAACCGTCGAGGCCGCCGGCGATGAGACCGCCGCCATGGACATGGACGACAAGTGCGTGCGGCACGTTTTCCGGCTTGTAGAGGCGTAGCGGAATGACGTGCCCGTCCGGAGATGTCACGGTGAAATCCACGATCTCAACGTTGTCGTCGGGTGTGGCGACGGTAGCCAGCCCCTGGTAAAGGGCGTTGATGTTCGCCCGCCGCGTCTTCCAGTCGTCGACGACCGGCGGCGCGGGTGGGGCGGCGGCTGCGATCGCGCCGGCGGCCTCAAGAAGTTCGTTGTCGATACTGAGCATGCGATTCCTCGAATGTGTCGTGAATCTGCCGCGACTCGTGCTCTTGCACGGGCCGGCGAGCCGGATTCCGTCTGCTTCTCGCGTGGAACGGCACCTCGCATGCCCTCGACACGATACGTACAACGTACGTAAGCCTGACTTGCGTACGTTGTACGTGTCAAGTGATGCGGGACACCTCGGGTCGAGTTGCTGGCCCGGTACGACGCAACCGGGTGCCGTGAGGCCGGGTTCCGTTTCAGAGCCGGCTTGTCAGGGTGGCGACGCCGCTGCCGGTCAGGTCAGCGATGGCGTGGTGTCGCCCGGCGAGGACGGAGATGATGCTCTCGGCGGTGCCGACGACTTCGAGGGTTCGTTCGGACGAATGCGACCAGTTTGTGTCGGTGGCGCGGAACGCGAGACCGCGCGCTCGCGCGACCGCCGGGATGAAGGGATTGGGCACGCGCGTCTCGACGGCGAGAACCGCGTCGGTCACCTGCGGCGACAGGACGCCGGACCGGCCGAGCGCGAACGCGATGTCGAGGTGGTGGACAGCGTGGTCGCCGAGCATCAGCGGCGCCGGCAGCAGGCGTCCGATCCCCACGGGATGCGCGCGGGCGCGATCGAACGCGTCAATCAACTCCGAGGCGGCGTTCCGGGTGGCGTGCTCGCGGCTGAGGGCATCGTTCGCCGCGTCGAACGACCAGCGCCGCCGCCCCATCGCCAGCAGTAGCCGGGGCGGCGGTAAGCGCAGGCCGAGCACGAGGTGGGCGAGCACATCCTTGTTGGTCCAGCCCGCACAGAGGCTGGGCCGATCCCACTCTTCGTCGGTCAGGGTGCGAGCGAAAGCGACGAACGCTTCATTGTGGTGTCGAACAAGGTCGGGGAAGTGGGTTCCGCCTCTGCGGCCGGCCTGGAACGGCAGCCCGCTCGGGTTCGTGAAGGTCACTGAACTTCTCCTCATCATACGTACGTCGTACGTATAGTAGCCTTAGATACGTACGACGTACCTAAGGTCAGGAGTGACCCGCGTGAGAGCCCGTTTCACCCTCGCGGACATCCAGCAGCACGCGCTGGCGATCGTCGACCGGGACGGTCTGGCCGGGCTCACCATGCGCTCTCTCGCGGCGTCCCTGCAGACGGGCGCCATGACCCTCTACAACTACGTAGACAGCCGCGAAGCCCTCGAGGAACTCGTGGTCGACGCCGTCTCCGCCCTCGTCGAGATACCCGAGCCGACCGACGACTGGCTGGCCGACACACGTGCCGTGGCCACGGCCCTGTGGCGAACGTTCCGCGCGCACCCCGCGGCCATCCCGCTCGTACTCACCCGCCGCACATCCTCCCGCGCCAGCCTCGCCCCAGCCGAGGCACTCGCAGCAGCACTGGCACGCGGAGGCATGGACGGCGTCGACCTGTTCGTCGCCTTCCGCACCGTCTCGGCCTTCGTCATGGGTATCGCGCAGAACGAGCTAGCCGGCCCACTGTCGCGTGAGGACGACGCCACCTCCGCCGCACAACGCGTCGCAACGCTCGCACCCGACGCACTGCCGACCCTCACGAAAATAGCCCCGGTCGGCGCCACGTTCACCGGCCACGAATTCGAGCGAGGATTGACGATCGTGCTCAACGGCCTCGTACACACACCCCGACCGCCCGCTTCCACCGGCCAGGCATCTGGTCTTTCCTGATTGACACCTGTAGCCGGCTCTGATCACGGGAAGCACCTGCTGAGCCGCGGCGGATCCGGCCTCTCCGCAGTCCCGCGCGCACGCCCGCCGGCAATCAGCGCACCGGGCCCATCTGGACGACGCCGCGCCGCTGCGCGCGATCGCCCAGCGGGCCCGGCCGATGTCGCCGCAGCGGCGCGCGGACCGGCTCGCGAGCTGCACCTGCGGATGGCCGGCCGGGACTGGGTGCCGTAGCCGGCTGAAATCGCCAGGACCCCGGGACGAGCGGCCGGGGGCGTCGCCACTGTCCTCCCCGTTGGCCGAGCGCGCTCAGGGCGGGTCGGGGTCGCACGTCCTCACAGCGACCGCGAACTTGCGGCCCGGATCGGCTGCCTGCCACCGCTGCGGGCGGGGACACAGCCGCGTGGCTGTGTCCCCGCGCTGCTCAAGCGGTGACGGCGAGCACTGTCTGACCGATCCGCGCGGCGCCGTCGCCGTAAGCGATCAGGCCCAGGTAGCGTGCTCCGGCGGTGAGGCCGGTCCACGCCGCGGTCACGGTAACCGGCTCGCCACGGGTGACGGCCTGACTCGGCGGGGTGGCTGTCAGGTTGCCCGCCGCTGTGTCACCGACGATCCACGAGTGGTGCGGCACGTCCAGCTCGCTCGTCCCGGGTGGGGTCGCGAACTGAACCACGTAGATGTCGTAAGAGCCGGGGGCCAGCGTCACCTGTTCCTCGGCTGTCGATCCTGCGCTCGACGCAACCAGGGTGCTGGTGCCCGCCCGGTAGGCGAACAGGTCGATGTCGGTGCCTTCCGGAAGGTCGGCATCGAAGGTCGCCGCCCGGGCCAGTCGGGTGCCGGCCGGCACGGTGCGCGTCACCTTGCCGACGGCCGGTCCGGCCGCCGGCGCCCCGGTGTCGAATTCGGTCTCCGTGCCGACCAGATGCAAGCGGTCGATCGCGGAGGGGACGAGCCCGGCCGGGGTGGCCGTGAGCGTGCCGGTGTAGCCGGAGGTGACACTCAGGGCCGTCGACCCGCTGACACCGGTCGTGTCGACCTCGACCGGCGCGGCGATCGCTACCGGCCGGATCGCGATCGGGCTGCGCACGTCGGAGGAGATCAGACCGTTGGCGCCCGCCTTGTTGACCCACGTCAGGGAGCCGAAGGTCCATTGGCCGATGGGCGCCTCGGTGCGCGACACCGTCACCTTGAACGACACCGACTTGCCGGGCAGGACGACGAAGCGCTTCGGCGAGACCGTCACCGTCGTGCCGGCCGGCGCCTGGACCTTGGCCTCGTAGACCCCGGGCAACTTGCTGACGTTCTTCACCGTACGGGTGACCGTCTGCTTGCCGGCCAGGTCGCCGACCGCGATCGACGGGTAGTTGAGGTCGCTCGGGTCGATGGAGCCGTACTGGTCGCAGGCCGCGCCCACGGCTCCGTTGCCGCAGGCGAAGCGGATCCAGTCGGGGTAGGCCGAGTCGTAGACCAGACCCGGCCGGTAGGCGCGCCCCGGACGGACGTGCCCGGCGCCGTAGTCGAGCGGTGTCGCGGGGGCACCGGCCCGCTGGATCGGCTGGCCGGTGTTGTCGGTCTGCCCGGCCGTGGTCATCATCGCCGACTTGACCCACATCGGCGCCCAGCCGGGGTTCTCGCTGACCATCAGTGCGGCCAGGCCGGCGATGTGCGGGCTCGACATCGAGGTGCCGGAGTACGCGTCCCAGGTACGGCCGTTGTTGCCCGGCGGGGCGACCGGCGCCACCACGTCGACGCCGGGCGCGGTGATGTCGGGCTTGAGCAGGTCACCGTTGCCGGCCAGGGCCGGTCCGCGGGACGAGAAGGCGGCCATTTCGGGGGCACGGACCTTGAGCTGGGTGCTGGCCGAGAGCGAAGCGGTGGCACCCGGGGTGGCCGCGTACGCCTTGATCGCCAGTCCGGCCGCGCTGTTGACGTGCACGGTCGGCACGAAGTGGTAGTCGGCGTTGACCGAGTTGTCGGGGTTGTTGTAGAGGATCATTCCGGCGCCGCCGGCCTGCCGTACGGCGAGGCTCTTGTCCGTACGGCTGTTGCCGCCGCGCAGGCAGAGGACGATCTTGCCGGTCACCTTGGCCGGGTCGAGCCGGCCGGAGTAGCACAGCTGCACCTCGGTGGCCGGGGCGTCGGCCAGACCGGTCTGCACCGAGTCGATCAGCGGCGACGACGGGACGGCCGGCCCCTGCCCCATGCCCTCGTAGGTGGCGCCGTTGCCGAGCGTCACCGACTTCTCGTATCCGCGGTCGTGAGTGCTGGCCGCCACGGTGGTGATCCACGGCGAGTTGTGTGCGACCGTGCTGACGCCCGGTCCGCTGTTGCCGGCGGACGCGGCGACGAACACACCGGCGTTGGCGGCGTTCAGGAACGCCAGCTCGACCGGGTCGACGAACGACGAGGTGGAGCCGGAGATGGAGTAGTTGATGACGTCGACGCCGTCGGCCACCGCGTTGTTGATCGCCGCGACCAGGTCGGCCGTGGAGCCGCTGGAGCCACCGCCCTGGTCCCACAGGGCCTTGTAGACGGCCAGGCGGGCCGCCGGGGCCATGCCGGAAGCGTCGCCGACCTTGCGGCCTTCCATCGTGGCGTCGACGTCGTGGTTGCCGACCGCGGTGCCGGCCGTATGCGAGCCGTGGCCGTTGAAGTCGCGCGGCGACCGGAACTCGCCCGGGTTCGTCTCGTCGAGCGAGCCGGAGGTGTAGTACCGCGCCCCGATCAGCTTGTTGTTGCAGGTCACCCTGCGCGCCGGGTCGGACTCGTCGCCGCTCTGGCAGGTGCCGCGCCACTTGGCGTCGATGACGCGCTGATCCGGACGCGGGCTCGGCAGCGCGGCGAACGCGGGGTTCTCCGGCCAGATGCCGGAGTCGATCACGCCGACGATGACGCCCAGGCCGGCCTTGGCGGGGCCACCGAACTCCCGCTGCCACACGCCGCCCCGGCCGGTCAGCCCCAGCATCTCCGGCGTGGAGATCGTGTCGGCCTTGTGCACGGTGTTCTTCGAAACCGCGAGCACGTCCGGGCTGCGCCGGAGCACGTCCGCCTCGGCGGTGGACAACCGCGCCGCGTAACCGCTGAACGCGACGTCGTACTCGTAGACGGCGTCCCCGGCCGTCAGGCCCGCCCGCTTCTGGGTCCGCTGCCGCTCGGACTTCAAGTGCGCCCGGTACGCTTTGGCCGCGCTGCTGCCCAAGTCGACCTTCTCGCCGATGGCCGGCCGGGTAGCGGGGATGCCCGAGACGCCGCCGGTGTACGCGGCGACCGGTGGCGCCGCCAACTGCACGATATATACGCTGGTTGATGCTGTCGGTGCGCTCCGGGCGACGTCGGAGCCGGTGGCCACGAGGGCTGCCGACGCGGCGACGGCTATGGCGATCTGAACGGATCTTCTTGCTGACACGGGCATCCTCCGGTGTGCGAACAATCGTTCACATTGGCCGGAGCCTATGCGTATTCATCGATGGCCCGGAAGGCGTCGCGTGACTTCCCGTACGGACGGAGGATGAGCACATGGCCACGAACCTCCGCACTCTGACCGGAACCATCACGGCCGGAGCCGAACATCAATGCCTCTTGCTCGACGGCTACCTGCTGGTGGGCGGCGATCGCACGGTGATTCGAGCCGGCGTCCGTGTCACCGTGCTCGGCCGGGTCGTCCCGGACATGGTCACGTCGTGCCAGCAGGGCATTCCGTTCGTGGTGACATCGGTTCACCCGGTTGCCGAGCCGTAAGCTCATGCATAGTCATCAATAGATAATGTGGCAGATTCGCCCGGCCGATCGCCATCTCGTCGGGGAGCGAGGTCTTGGCCGTCAACTTCGGTCAGTAAGCCGGGACTGGGGCGCGCTGATCTGCTGGTTTTCTACCAACGCCGCTACTCCACCGACGCCGACACCTGCATCCGCAGTCGGGCTTCGGTGTTCGAAGCTTGAGCTTGATTGGTGCCTTTACCGGCAGTAGATGCTCCGCGGCGCGCACTGCCGATCAGCGACACGCCATGCCGACACAGGACAAAGTGCCTGACCGCCCTGCCGCCCAGCAGCCCGAACGGGCCGGCGCCACGATCAGGAAAGCAGCTCACCGTGCTGCGCATCTTGCAGGTGGTGCGGGCCGTTGACCATTTGTGCGTCGCAATGTTCCGAAAACGATTCGCGTGATGATCGGGTTGGCCCTGGTCGCTGTCGGCACCGTCATCGCCGGGTTGGTCGTCCGTACCACGCAGGGGAACGGCAGCGCATTCTGGATACCGGCGCCCTCGCCACGCCCCGTGGTGGTTCCCACCGCGGCGACCGCGCGGTACCACTTCGACGGCGTGGGCTCGGCGGCATGGTCCGACAGCTCCGGCAATGGCCACACCCTGACTCCGGTCGCCGGCGGCGACGCCGGCACCGTACGTGTACCGCGAGGGGCCGGGCGAGCCGTACGCTTTCCACCGCGCTGCGACGAACATGAGTCCTGCCCTCGGCTGGCCCTACGCGCCTCGAACGCCGACGCGCTCAACCCGGGCATCCGGCCCGTACGCTTCGGAGCATCGATCCAGCTCGAGGCAGAGAACACCAGCCGGGGCCAGAACGTTCTGCAGAAGGGCTATTCGACCGAGGGTAGCCAGTACAAGCTGCAGATCGATGGTGATGACGGCAAGCCCAGTTGCGTGCTGGTCGGCGACACCGATCCGACGATCCATCAGGCCATCGCCGACGTCACAGTCGCCGACGGGCTCTGGCACGTGCTGGAATGCCGCCGCCACGGAACAACGTTGAGCTTGCTCGTCGACGATGTCACGCGTGCCCGTGTCCCGATACCGGCCGATCTGTCGATCGCCAACGACCAGCCACTCAGCCTCGGCGCCAAAGGGGCCTACGGCGACAACGATCAGTTCCACGGACTGCTCGACGACGTCTGGATAGCGATCGGATGATCAAGGCCAACAGCTGAAGTTGCGTGACGGCCCCTGCGTGTTATAGCACTGTACGCAGGCCGCGTCCGCTGATGGAACTGAGCAGTTGAACCATCTCGGCGGCAGATCTACTTCGCCGAAACCGCGCTCAACTGGGGGCGCGTACGGCGACCATAGGATCATGAAGCCAACTCGGGTCACACCGACCGGTGTTGAGCGAACCTTCCGCGAGGACGAGATCATCGTTACGAAGACGGACACCCGCGGCGTGATCACGTACGCCAACGACGTCTTCCTGAGAGTCTCGGCTCTCGACGAGAGCGACGCCACCGGCAAGCCTCACAATCTCATCCGGCACCCTGACATGCCGCGCGCAGTGTTCGAGCTTCTGTGGGACACCGTGAAAGACGGCCGTGAATTGTTCGCGTACGTGCTCAACTTGGCTGCCGACGGGGCGCATTACCGGGTCTTCGCTCATGTCACGCCGTCTTTCGACCAGGATGACCGGATCGTGGGGTACCACTCCAGCCGGCGCAGGCCCAAGCCGGCTGGAATCGCAGCGGCATCGGAACTCTACGCACAGTTGCGGGCCGAGGAACGCCGCCATGCCAGTCCGCCTGCGGAACTGGAAGCCGGCCGGCGGATGCTGCACGAAACGCTCTCCGGCCTCGGTTTGACGTACGACGAGTTCGTCTGGGACCTCACGAACGGTGTCGGTCGATGAGCCGCCGCGAGCGACCGCCGGCGCCGGCGGTGAGCGATGGCGATGTGCTGCGTCTGATCGGCGAGTTGTGCGACCGGGCAACGGCCGGTGACCTGGAGGCTCGGCTTGCGGCGGTGGACGGGTCCGACGTCGCCCGTGCGACACGTGTCAAGGTGAACGGGCTCCTAGATATCACCGATGGGTTCGTCCGCGAGTCCAGCGCCTCACTGGCAGCGGCTGCCGAAGGTCGGTTCTACCGCCGATTCTTGACTGACGGCTTGTCGGGCGTCTTCCGTAAGGCCGCAGCGCAGATCTCCCGGTCGAGTCAGCAGATGAACATGGCCGCCGCGCAGGTTGTAGAGGCGGAGCGGTCGCGTCTTGCCCTGGCTGACGAGCTGGAATCTGCCGTCCTGACCGTATCTGAGCAGGTCGCCACCGCGGCGACGCAGATGGGGGCGTCGGCGAACGGACTGGCTGACTTCGCTCGCGACGCGGTGACGGATGCGGAACGCGGCCTGGAGACGGTCACCTCCCTGCGCGCGGCCTCAGATCAGATCCGGCAAGCGGTCGACTTGATCAACTCCGTGGCCGCCCAGACCAGGCTGCTGGCATTGAACGCCACCATCGAGGCGGCGCGGGCCGGCGAGTTGGGGCGCGGGTTCAGCGTGGTGGCCGGCGAAGTCAAGTCGCTGGCCAATGAGACCAGCTCCTCCAGCGAGGAGATCCGGGGACAGGTGACCATGGTTCAGCATGCGGCCACCGACGCTGTGTCCGTGCTGGAGGCGGTCACCGCCAGCATTCGCGAGATGAGCGGCCTCGTCGACGGGATCGCCCGGGCTGTCGACGGGGGCGTCGGATCCGACACGTCGGGGCTGTCGCAGCTCGCTGAAGTGCTCCGGAACGAGGTACTTCGGTTCGTCACATCTGTGCGTACGTTGTAGGGCGCGTATCCCACCTCGCGACGAACACGAAGCCGGGACCGCTGTTCGGTGGTCCCGGCTGATCGCTCGGCGGCTCGGACGAGCCAGGTGTCCATCCGGACCGCCGCTGCGCAACTTCCGGTTGGAGTTTGTATTTGAACTATCCCGTTGTGCCCGGTGCTGCGCCTTGAGAGCCCCTATCCTCTACTGGAGGCGCGTCCTTGTGTCGCGAGATCCAGATCGGTAACCGGCGGAGGCCTGACGTGAACCATGCAATCGACCGTCAGCAGGCTCTGTTCCAGGCCGCCGAAGCCGCGAGGTACGCACCGTCCGTTCACAACACTCAGCCGTGGCGTTGGGTCGTGTCCGCGGATCGACTGGAACTGTTCGCGGCCGCCGAGCGGCAACTGCATACTCAGGACCCAGACGGTCACATGTTGCAACTCAGCTGCGGTACCGCCCTGCACCACGCCAGGCTGGCGCTGGCCGCTGAGGGTTGGCAGCATGAGGTCGAGCGGCCGGCTGACAGTCCGCTGGCGGTGATCCGCCCGACGCGGCACACGCCGGCTCGGCCGGAGGCGGCGCGGCACTTCCAGACACTGCACGTGCGGCACACCGACCGGCGAACGGTGAGCGACGAGCCCGTTGGCACGGACACCGTAGAGGCGTTGATCCACGCTGTTGAGCGGGAGGGCGCCCGGCTGCACCTGCTCAACCGCGACGGGGTCATCGAGCTGGCCGTCCTGGTTGAGCATGCACAGAGGGCTCAGGCAACCGATGTGCGTCTGCAGGTCGAAACGGCTGCCTGGGTCGGTGGTGAGCGAGCGGACAACGCTGGGGTGCCCAGTAGCGTCCTTCCAGCAGAGCAGCCACGAACGACGGTCGCCGAACGGGACTTCGGCACGTCAGGAACCCTCCAGGCGGGCGAAGGCCACGACACTGCGGCTACCTACGCTGTTCTTTACGGAAGCGGCGACGAACCCGCCGACTGGCTCCGCGCCGGCGAGGCACTCAGCGCTCTCTGGCTTACCGCCACCGAGCGCAGCGCCGGCGTGCTTCCCAACAGCAGCCCGGTTGAAGTTCCGTTCATCCGGCACGAACTGCGTCGCTTGATCGGCGACCTCGGCTTTCCGTACCTTGTCCTGCGTCTAGGGACCTTTGGATCCGAGCATGCCGGTCCGGACCGGACGCCCCGGCTCCCCGTCGAACAGATCATCGAAGTGCGATCCTGACGCCTGGTACGACGTACTCCGCCGTCACCGGTCGAGGTATAGAGGCGTGGGTCTGATCGTGCCGCCCACCCGGCGAACCTGCGCGCCGGTGGCACCTACCGACGGCACCGTGGGCGCGGTCGTACCCGGCTGCGCCGAACCCTGACCTGAGACGACCTATGAGCTGGCCGATCGCGTGCAGTCAGCAGCCGTACGGCTCCGGCACGAGCATGCCGTCGTTGACAATCAACGACGTCGCGCTCGGCAACACCGCTATCGGGTGGTGGAATCGTAACGAACGCTTGGTGATTCGCTCGACTCGCCGACTCCGACAAAGAGCAGGAAGACCGGCCCGGAGGTGAGCCACCAACACGCCGCCGAAAGGCTCAGAAGCGGTCGAACTTTGCTTCCAGGTCGGCCGGCGGCGCGCCTGCGCCGCTCAACGCGGGTGCAGTGTTCTCGTTGTAACCGCCGTTGTCCTGGCCGGGTCGGTAGGTGCTGTTGGACCAGGCCATGCCGGCGCGCGCGCCGGCATGTTCTGTCATGCGCCGGGTCGACGACCGGCCGGGCGAACCGGTGTTGAAGAAGTCCATCAGCGCGGTGAGCTGGGCGGTCTGCGCCGACATCTGCTCGGCAGTGGCGGCGAGTTCCTCGCTGGACGATGCGGTCTGCTCGGTGACCTTGCCGATCTGGGTCATCGCGATGTTGATCTGCCGTACCCCGGTGGACTGTTCCCCGCTTGCTGCGGCGATCTCCTGCACGAGGTCGGAGGTGCGGATGATGCTGGGGATGATGGTGGAGAGCAGATCACCAGCGCGTTCGGCGGTCTGCACACTGCCGGCCGCCAACTCGCTGATCTCCTGAGCGGCGATCTGGCTGCGCTCGGCGAGTTTGCCGACCTCGCTGGCCACCACGGCGAAACCCTTGCCGTGCTCGCCGGCGCGGGCCGCCTCGATCGTGGCGTTGAGCGCCAGCATGTTGGTCTGGAACGCGATGTCGTCGATGATGCCGATCTTGCTGGTGATCTCCTTCATGGCGGCCACGGTCCGCTGCACGGCGTCGCCGCCCTCCTGGGCCTCGGCCGCCGTGGTGGTCGCGATGCCCTCGGTCGCGGTGGCGTTCTCGCTGTTCTGGCTGATGCCCGCGGTCATCTGCTCGATGCTCGCGGTCGTCTCCTCCACGCTGGCGGCCTGCTCGGTGGCAGCCTGCGACAGGCTCTGCGACGCGCCACTGATCTGCAGAGACGCGCTGTTGAGCTGTGCCGCCGATTCCACGACGGTGCTGACCGTGTCGCCGAGGCGCCCGAGCGCGCTGTTGAGGGCGGTGCCCATTCGGCCGACCTCGTCGCGGCCGGACACGGCGACCCGCTGGTCCAGCCGGCCCTGTGCGAGCGCGGTCAGCACGGTGACCGTCTCGTTCAGCGGCCGTGCGACGGCGCGGGTGATGAGCTGGACCACGGTGAAGGTGAGGATGAGCGCCACCACGATCAGGATGATCATTATCAACCGCGCAGCGGAGTAGGCGCTTGCGGAGTCGTCCAACGAGTTCTTCGCCGCTGCGTTGTTGCGGGTGATGAGGTTCTCCACCGCAGTGTCGATGGCGTCGGCCACCGGCGTCACTTCGTTCTCGGCAACCCGGTTGTATTCGGTCAGACGGCTCGCCACGGCGAGCGGCTTCAGCTTGTCGTTGACCAGCTTCTTGTACGCGGTCCAACTGGCCAGGAAAGCTATCTCATCGGTGTCGGCCGTAGAGGTGCTGGAGAAGGTCGCCCAAGCTTGGTCGAGTCCCGCGATCGACGTGTCCAGGGTCGCGACGGCGGCGTCCGTCTCCGCCCCGGCACTCGCCATGGCGACGGTGCGTAGCTGCAGCCGGACGTCGACATAGTCGGCTGCCACCTCGCCGAGGGCGCGCACGTCGTGCAGGTTGTTGCTGTAGAGGTTCGCCAACCTGTCCTGGGTTTGGGCGAGTTGAACAATTCCCACCAGCCCGATGGCGACCAGCAGCACACACACCACGGCCGCGAGGCCGCGCAGTTTCCAGGCGATCGGCATGTCCCGGAAACCGGATCGACCGCGGTGCTGGCGTGTTTCCGGCGACTCTGCCATGGAACGAAATCCCCCATCCGGCACATCTGCTGCCATCAAACCCAGCCGGGCCTCCGCCACGACCGGGCCAGCTTATCGACGTGTGGGTTCGGGAAATGCCGGAATGAATGCAATGTCCGACCGCTTCTCGCGGACCGGCCCGTCGGAAACAGACACCCGGCCGTATTCGGCACCGAGTCCCGGATTCTCGGGGGCCCAGCCGAGTAAATCTGATCGAATGCGAGAGAGGCGCAGGGTGAAGGGGGCCAACTGTGAACACGGTTACCGAGGCCGGGCGGTACCTGACGTTCACGCTCAACGGCGAGGCTTATGCCCTCGACATCTTCCACGTGACGGAGATTCTCGAGTACCGATCGCTGACCGTGGTGCCGATGATGCCGGACTTCATCCGGGGCGTGATCAACCTTCGCGGGCGAGCGGTGCCGGTCATCGACCTCGCGATCCGTTTCGGCCGTGGTAACACCGTCATCGGGCGCCGCACCAGCATCATCATCGTGCACATTCACGATCCGTCGCTGGCCGAGCTGGCCGAGGTCGATGCCGAAGACAAGGACGTGGCCCAAGGCCAGGACATCGGCGTCCTCGTCGACTCCGTCACCAAGGTTGTCACCCTGTCGTCAGACGACATCGAACCGGCGCCCGCATTCGGCGCCGGGATCCGCGCCGACTACATCAGCGGCATGGCCCGCCGTGACGACGACTTCCTCATCCTGCTGGACATCAGCCACGTGCTGTCCATCAGCGACATGGTCCGGCTCAGCGATCTCGCCCAGCAGCCGACGGATGACCGTTCGCCGGCCGAAGGCGGTGGCATGCCGGCCGGGCCGGGAGAGTCGTGACAGCCCCGAACCTTCACCTGCGGACGATCAGCCGCGATGACTTCCGGTACATCACCGGCGTGCTGCACGAGCACACCGGCATCTGGCTCGCACCCGGCAAGGAGGCCCTCGTCTCCGGCCGGCTGGACAAACGGATCCGGGCGCTCGGCCTGACCTGCTACTCGGACTACGTACGCCTGCTGCGTGACCGTCCCGACGAGGCGGAACTGCATCACCTGATCAACCTGCTCACCACGAACGAAACCTACTTCTTCCGCGAGGCGCAGCACTTCGACTACCTGCGCCGCGAGGTGCTTCCAGCACGCCGGACCGGACGTACGTTCCGGTTGTGGAGTGCGGCCAGCTCGACCGGCGAGGAGGCCTACACAGCGGCCATGGTGCTGGCCGACACGCTGCCCGCCGGCGCATGGGAGATCGTCGGTACGGACATCTCCACCCGGGTGGTGGAGAGCGCCCGGGCGGCGCTCTACCCGATCGAGGCGGCCGAGCGTATCCCCCGGCAGTTGCTGCGCCGTTTCTGCTTGAAGGGCCGCGAGGAGTACGAGGGCTTGATGACGGTCACCACCGAGCTGCGGTCCCGGGTTCAGTTCCACCGCCGCAACCTCATCGAGGATTTCCGCCGGCTCGGCCAATTCGACGTGATCATGCTCCGCAACGTGATGATCTACTTCGACCTGGAGACGAAGCGCTCGCTGATTCCGCGGCTGCAGGAGATGCTGGTCCCCGGCGGTCACCTGATCATCGGCAGCTCCGAGTCACTCAACTCGATCCCGTCACAGCTGCGCATGGTGGAACCGTCGATCTACCGGCTGGACGGCGGTGCCCGTGGCTGACATCTTCCTGCATCCCGGCGACTACCACTTCGGTAACGCCGGCACGCGCCTCCAGACGGTGCTGGGCTCGTGCGTCTCGATCACGGCCTGGCACAGCGCCCTGCGGATCGGGGGCATGTGCCATTACATGCTGCCGGGCCGGCGCCCCGGCGATCCGGGTCCGCCGGACCCCCGCTACGCGGACGGCGCGATCGAACTGTTCCTGCGCGACGTGCGCCGAGCGAACACCACCCCGAGCCAGTACGAGGTGAAGATGTTCGGCGGGGGCGAGCAGTTCCCGGAGCTCGACATTCCGGCCCCGCTCGACGTCGCCGGCCACAACATCGAGGCCGGGATGGCGCTGCTCGAACGGCACGGTTTCGCCCTGACCGTACGCGATCTGGGTGGCACCGGTGCACGGCGGTTGATCTTCGACATCGGCACCGGCGACGTATGGCTACGAGCGCCGGACCGGGCCCGCGGCCGCGACGGGAACACGGCATGACCGGGCGCATCGGGGTACTGATCGTGGACGACTCGGCGGTCGTCCGGCAGGTGCTGTCCGCCCGCCTGCGCAAGAACCCCGGCATCGAGGTCGTCGGAGCCGTACCCGACCCGGTCTTCGCCATGGAACACATGAACAAGGCCTGGCCGGACGTCGTAGTTCTGGACCTCGAGATGCCCCGGATGGACGGGCTCACCTTCCTGCGCAAGATCATGGAGGTCCGGCCGACGCCGGTGGTGATCTGCTCGACGTTGACCCGCCGCAGCGCCGACATCTCGCTGGAGGCGCTGGCCGCCGGTGCCGTGTCGGTCATCGCGAAGCCGGTGACCGGGTTGAAGAAGTTCATCGAGGACGACGGCGGCGACATCGTGGCCGCGGTCCGGGCGGCCGCCGCCTCCGGGCAGCGCCGAACAGCCGGGACGGCCCCGGCCGGTGGGCCGGCGCCGGCCGCTCCCCCCGCGGCTTTACGGACCCGGTCGACGGCGGCGCCGGAGGAGCGGATGATCGCTATCGGCACGTCCACCGGCGGCACGCAGGCGCTGGAGGTGGTGCTGCCCGCGCTCGCGCCCGGGGGGCCGGGGGTGGTCGTGGTGCAGCATATGCCCGAGAAGTTCACCGCGGCGTTCGCCGCCCGGCTTGACACCATGTGCCGAGTGCGTGTCCGGGAGGCGCAGGACGGCGATCCGGTTCTGCCGGGCCACGTGCTGATCGCCCCGGGCGGCCGCCATCTCGAGGTTTTGAGGCCGGACAACCGTTTCCGGGTACGGGTCTTCGACGGACCACCGGTCAACCGCCATCGGCCGTCGGTGGATGTGCTGTTCCGGTCGGTCGCGAAGGCCGCCGGCCCCGACGCGCTCGGCGTGATCATGACGGGTATGGGCGACGACGGCGCGCGCGGACTGCTCGAAATGCGCCAGGCCGGCGCCTTCACGGTGGCGCAGGACGAGGCGACCTGTGTGGTGCACGGAATGCCCCGGGAAGCGGTCGCGCTCGGCGCCGTGAACCGCGAGTCATCCCTTGCCCTGATCGCGGAGGTGATCCACCAGCATGGTTGAAACACTTGTCGCAGTAATCGCACTGGCTGCCGGATTCGGGGCCGGTTATGTGGCGCGAGGCCGCCGCGCCGGCGCTCGCACGGACACCGGGCCGCTACCGCCGGACCGGTACGCCGAAAGTGTCACCGAGTTCGCCGGCGCGGTCGCCCCGGTGTGGTCGGCGCAGATCGACTCGTCACGCACCCAGATGGAAACGGCCGTGGGACAGCTCACCGACACTTTCGGCGGCATCGTCGAGCATCTCGACTCGGTGCTGACGTCGTCGTCAGAGGCACTGCACGATGGGCAGGGCGGTGCCTTCGACCGCAGCCGGCAGCGGCTCGGCGACGTGGTGGACACGCTCGACCAGGCGCTGACCGCCAAGCGTGAGTCCCTGGGAGAGCTCCACTCGCTGCTCAGCCTCAACGAGGAACTGCGGCAGATGTCGGGTGAGGTGACCCGGATCGCCGCACAGACGAACCTGCTGGCCCTCAACGCCGCCATCGAAGCCCAGCGCGCGGGTGCGGTGGGCGCGTCGTTCGGCGTGGTGGCTCTGGAGGTCCGCCAGCTGGCCGACCGGTCGCAGACCACCAGCGCACGCATGTCCGAGAACGTGGACCGGGTCGCCAAGGCGATCACCTCGGTGCTGGCCACAGCGGAGGCCAGCGCCGAACGCGAAGGCACCGCGGTGGCGCACGCCAACGGAGAGGTCCAGGCCGTTCTCGACGACCTGATGGCCATGCTGTCGCGAATGCGTGACTCCTCCCAGCAGCTGGAACAGGCCGCTGTCGGAATCCGTGGGGAGATCGGCGAGTCGCTGGTCAGCCTTCAGTTCCAGGACCGGGTCAACCAGATGCTGGAGCACCTGCGGGACAACATCATCCGTTTTCCCGAGCTGGCTGCCGACGCGGCGACCGGCACGGCGCTGCTGGACGCCCGCGTGCTCCTCGACGATCTCGCGGCGAAATACACGATGGTCGAGGAACACCGGGCACACACCTCCGGCACGGCGGCGAAGGTATCCGAATCCGAAATCACGTTCTTCTAGGAGACGACGATGGCCAAGACCATTCTCATCGTGGATGACTCCGCGTCGGTACGACAGGTCGTCAGCATCGCACTGAAGGGTGCCGGCTACGAGGTGATCACGGGTACGGACGGCAAGGACGCGCTGACCAAGCTCAACGGGCAGCGCATCCACCTGATCATCTCGGACGTGAACATGCCGAACATGGACGGCATCACCTTCGTGGCCGAGGCGAAGAAGCTGCCCGCCTACAAGTTCACCCCGATCATCATGCTGACAACGGAATCCCAGGAGGACAAGAAACGTCAGGCCCAGGCAGCCGGCGCCAAGGCGTGGGTGACCAAACCGTTCCAGCCCGAGCAGATGCTCGGCGCGGTGGCGAAGCTGGTCCAACCGTGACAGCACCACGCCGGTTCGTCGTCGACGAGGAACTGACCATCGTGACAGCGGCCGACCACCGGGAGCGCCTGCTGGCGTTCCTGGGCGACGGCAACGCCCTGCGCATCGACCTGTCCGGGGTGGCGGATGTCGACACCGCCGGCCTGCAGGTGCTCGTGATGGCGCGCGCCGAAGGCGTACGCCTCGGTCTACCGGTGGAATTCGCCGAGCCCAGCGCGGCGGTCACCGAGGCCCTGGCGTTGACCCGGTTGGAGCTCTGATGGCACTCGACGACGATATGCGCGAAGCGCTCGACATGTTCGTCACCGAGGCGCGGGATCTGGTGCAGGGGCTGGAGGACGGACTGCTGGAGCTCGAGGACCAGCCGTCCGGCGGGGAGACCGTCAACGCGGTGTTCCGGGCCGCGCACACACTCAAGGGCTCCTCCGGCCTGTTCGGGTTGCGGCACCTGGTCGCCTTCACCCACGTCGTGGAGACCGTGCTGGGCTCCGTCCGTGAGGGAACGCTCGACGTCACGCCCGGACTGGTCAGCGCGCTGCTGCCCTGCACCGACCACATCTCCGCGATAGTCGAGGGGTTGGCGCGCGGGCAGCTCGAACCCGACGCCGCGCAGGCCGCCGACGGCACGCGGCTGCTGTCCGGGCTGGAGCCGTACCTCGCGGACGATGGCACCACGGCACAGACCGCATCGGCACCCGGCGCCGATGCGGAGCCTCAGGAGCGGGCCTGGCGGCTCGAGCTGCACTTCGGCGAGGACTGCCTGCGCAACGGCATGGACCCGCTGTCGTTCCTGCGCTACCTGACCACCCTCGGCACGGTGACCGACGTCGTCACGGTCACCGACCGGCTGCCGGACGCCGCCGACATGGACCCGGAGTCCTGCTACTTCAGCTTCGAGGTCGATCTCGTCACCGCGGCCCCGAAGAGCGAGATCGAGGCGGTCTTCGACTTCGTCCGCGACGACAGCGACATCCGGATCACCCCGGCGGACAGCCAGCTCGACACGTACGTACGGGCCATCCGCGCCATGCCGGAGAACGACCGCATCGGCGACGTGCTGGTCACCAGCGGCGCGGTCACCGAGCTGGAAATGGCCGAGGCGCTACGCATCCAGCAGGAGCGAGCCGTACGGCAGGGAACTCAGCCCGTGCCTGTCGGCGAGATCCTGATCGAGCAGGGGATCGTTCAGCGTGCCATCGTGGACGCTGCGCTGACTCGCCAGCGGCGGACCTCCGAGACCCGCTCGCAGGACACCCGGACGATCCGGATCGACGCCGCCCGCCTGGACAAGCTCATCGACCTGGTCGGCGAATTGGTGATCGCCCAGTCGAGCACCGGCATGCCGAACAGCTCGGGGACGGACACGTCCGCCGAGGCTCAGAGCGAGGTGATGCGGCTGGTCGACGAGGTGCGGCACAGCGCACTGTCGCTGCGCATGGTGCCGATCGGCACCACGTTGCGCCGCTTCGAGCGGGTGGTCCGCGACGTCTGCATGGAGCTGGGCAAGGA
The DNA here is from genome assembly GCF_023717965.1 of Paractinoplanes hotanensis. Taxonomy (NCBI): domain Bacteria; kingdom Bacillati; phylum Actinomycetota; class Actinomycetes; order Micromonosporales; family Micromonosporaceae; genus Paractinoplanes; species Paractinoplanes hotanensis. The sequence continues at coordinate 96,772 of NZ_JAMQOL010000038.1, forward strand.
AGTGTCCCTGGTGATCAGCGGTGGGGATGCCGAGATGGACAAAGCCCTGGTGGAGCGGATCAGCGATCCGCTGCTGCATCTGGTGCGCAACTCCCTGGACCACGGGATCGAACCGGCCGGGGAGCGGCGCAAGCACGGCAAGGCGCAGCAGGGCACGCTGCGGCTCAACGCCTATCACGACGCCGGGAACATCGTGATCGAAGTCGCCGACGACGGCCGGGGCCTCGACCGGGACCGCATTCTCGCCAAGGCGGTCGAACGGGAACTGGTCGCGCCCGGCACCGCCCTGACCGACTCCGAGGTCTACAACCTGATCTTCGAGCCAGGCTTCTCCACCGCGGAGACCGTCTCCAACCTCTCCGGCCGCGGCGTCGGCATGGACGTGGTGAAGCGCAACGTCACCGCACTGCGCGGCAGCATCGAGGTTGAGACGGCCCGCGGCATCGGCACCACGATCCGTATCCGGCTTCCCCTCACCCTGGCCATCATCGACGGCTTCCTGGTCGGCGTCGGCTCATCCTCGTTCATCGTGCCACTCGACCGGGTCACCGAATGCGTCGAGCTACCGCCCGGCCCGCTCGTCCGCGACTGCATGAACCTGCGCGGCGAAGTGCTGCCGTTCATCCGGCTCCGGCAGATCTTCGGGATTCCCGGCCACGAGGCACGGCGGCAGAACGTCGTGATCGTCGAGCAGTTCGGACAGCGCACCGGCCTCGTCGTGGACAGCCTGCTCGGCGAGTTGCAGACCGTGATCAAGCCACTCGGCATCCTTTTCAGCCGGGTGAAGTGCATCAGCGGATCGACCATCCTCGGCGACGGCGAGATCGCCCTGATCCTCGACGTAGGCTCGCTGATCGCTGACCACTCCGATCGCGAACTGCTCCGTCAGGCCGTCCCGGTCGGCTGAAGCATGCGCCGGCTCGACGCGAGCCGGTGCCCGAGTGAAACGTAGTCGGTCCGCAGGCATGGCAGTTGACGCCTCGATCAGTGAGCATCGGGTTGCGATTTCCGGCCATTTGCTGACCCGTGTCGAGCGCCGGATCAACAGCCGCCACTTCGCCGCGCTCGCCCGGGCCACCCGGGCGCTTCGTAATCGATCTTGTTGGCTAGGTCGCCTGTGTCGCTGTGGCCCACTCATGGCCTGCCTGTCCGGCTCGGGACCATAGTCCCGACCCGCTGAGAATGGTTCATGGGTGGCGTACACCCGGGCGATCAGGTGAGCACGACGGCGGGCCCGGCTCGCGGTCGCCAGCGCACCCGACCCGACAGGCGGCCCGATGAACACGACGAGCTCTCATCCGGCGCCGGTCGCCGGATTCGACTGGCGACCCCGTACGGACGCCTTGGGGGACGACCTGCCCCAGTTCTTGGCGCTCGTTGCCGAGGTTTGCGAGGGTGCGACGGCCGCAGTGACGCTCGCCGGGTTCCAGGGTCACCTGGAACTCCTCGGCGAAGGTCGGGAGGCCCAGGGTTCGCGGCATCGCTGGCAGGTGGATGCGATCAACCGCAACATCGGGCGACTCTGTGAAACGGTCGATCGCCTGCTGCTCATGCCGCAACCACCGTTCGACCAACGATCGCTGTCGACGGGACTTCGGTCCTGAACAGGCGGGCATCAGCTCTCTGCATTTATCGGACCGTCGAACGGAGGCTCGCTCAGGGCGCCCGAGCGGGCGGCAGGACACAGCCCCGAGCAGCTTCGGATGCTGCCTCAAACGTCCAAGGAACACGGCGCCATCGCCGACGCGGAACCAGCGCCGGCCACGCCACGAGCGCGCGCATCTTGATGACCGCGGCGTTGCCGCTACCCGCCGGCACGACGGTGCTCGACGCCATCGCCGCCATGCGTCAGGGTCGCAGCCATCTGGCCCTGGTCACCGAGCCCGGCGCGGTGATCGGCCTTGTCGCACTGGAGGACCTCCTGGAACAGGTCATCGGCGAGTTCGACGACGAGACCGACCCCGTCGTGACCGCGGCGCGCCGCGCCGGCCGACGCTAACAGTGATCGATCTGAGTGCCGTGAGGCAGCGCGCCAGCTTGCCGCCGGGGTTCGCGTTGTCGCACTGTGCTCCGGCGGGGTCATCCGGCGGTGTGAGCGGGCTGGGCGCGGCGCCGGTGTGAGAGGTCGGTGTGCCGATCGTGGCCGGCGTGGGTCGCGGGATCGACATGCACGGTGACCCCTGCCAGTCGCGGTATGCGGTGGGTCAGCTGGTGGTCGGCGTCGGCTGCGATCTCGTGGGCGGCGACGACGGTGAGGTTCTCGTTGACCACGATGCCGGCCTCGGCCTGCAGGCGGTGCCCGACCCAGCGCAGCCGGACGCCGGTGACACCCTGCACGCCGGCCACCGTGAGCAGTTGGGTTTCGATCTGGTCGACCAGAGCGGGGTCGACGCGGTCCATCAGCCGGTGGTACACCTCGCGGGCGGCGTCCTTGAGCACGAACAGGATCGCGGCGGTGATGGTCAGGCCGACCACCGGGTCGGCCCAGTTCCAGCCGAGCCAGGCGCCACCGGCGGCGAGGACCACGGCCAGTGAGGTGAAGCCGTCGGTGCGGGCGTGCAGGCCGTCGGCGACCAGCGCGGCGGATCCGATCCGGCGTCCGACGGTGATCCGGTAGCGGGCCACGAGCTCGTTGCCGAGGAAGCCGATGACGCCGGCGACGAAGACCCACGGGATGTGCGTCATCGTTCGGGGGTTCAGGAGCCGGTCGATCGCGGTCCAGGCGGCGAGCACTGCGGAGCCGAGGATGACCAGCACGATGACGATGCCGGCGAGGTCTTCGGCGCGGCCGAATCCGTAGGTGTACGCGCGGGTCGCAGCGCGCCGGCCGAGGATGAAGGCGATGCCGAGCGGTACCGCGGTGAGGGCGTCGGCGACGTTGTGCAGGGTGTCGCCCAGTAGGGCGACCGAACCGGAGAACAGCACGATCGCGGCTTGCAGGGCGGCGGTGACGCCCAGCGCGACCAGGGAGATCCACAGCGCCCGCATGCCCTCGCGCGAGGACTCCAGCGCGGAGTCCACCTTGTCCGCGCTGTCGTGAGAGTGCGGGGTCAGAGTGTGGCGCAGCCGATGCCACACCCCGTGGTCATGGTCATGGTGGCGGTGAGGCTGCTCGGACATTACGGATCCTCGCTCATGTCGGTGGTGCGGCCACCACGACAATAGGTGCTCATGTACGCACGCGACAACAAGGCAAGTGCGAATGACCTGCAGTAACGCAAGGTTGGCCGGCGGTTGTGGGCCTACTATCGTGTGCACATGTTCGCAACTGACAGCGGCCGCGACCGGGACGGACGAGCCACGCGGCCGCCCGAGGCGAGCGTCGTGGACGCCGCCGTGGTGGCGCTGTCGATGCTCGGCGATCCCACCCGGTTACGGCTGGCGATCTGTCTGGCCGGCGGCGAGCAGGACGTGACCACCCTGACCGAGGCAGTTGGCGCCGCCCGGCCCGCAGTCTCCCAGCATCTGGCGAAGATGCGCCTCGCAGGCCTGGTCGTGATGCGCCGCGACGGCCGCCGGGCGGTCTACGCGCTGGCCGACCAGCACGTGCGCAGGCTGGTGACCGAGTCTGTCTATACCGCCGAGCACCGGGTTCTCGACCGGCCGGGCCACCACGCCCGGTCCCTGACGGCAGAGACCGGGCGAAGCGATCGAACGGGTCAGGTCGCCGACTCGTAGATCGTCCAGTGCCGGGCGCTCGCCGTGCGGCGCAGCACCGGACAGGCCTCGAGCACGTCGGCATGGACCGGGTTGAAGTAGGCGAGGATCACCCTGCGCGGTTCATCGTCGAGCGACTTCATGAGGTTGTTGGCGACGGCCTTCAACGTGTCGGCGCCGAACGGGTTGAACAGGAAGATCACCGACGGTGTGCCCGGAAACTGGAAGTCGACGGCGTCGATGGTGTGCACTGTGATGGCGGGCGCGTCCGGCACGGCCGCGGCATAGGCGTACGCGTTGGCTCGGGCGATGTCGCCGAGCCGGGTGTCGAACTCGACTCCGGTGACCTCCAGGAACCTGTGCTGGGCGGCCAGGGCAAGGGTGCGGCCCTTCCCGCAGCCGAGATCGACGTACGCATAATCACGAGGATCGTCGAGCGGCAGCCGGCGTAGCAGTCGCTCGAAGTGATGTATCGGGATGGGTGAATATCTCACCGCGTCGTCGAAGGCGGCGGCGCCCGGGTCGGGGTGCGGGACGCTGGTGTCGGCTCGGGTGTCGAGGTTCCACCTTCTTTCCAGGCGCTGCTCGCGCCACCGGCGGGCGGGCCGGGCCGCGAGCTCGCCGAACAGGTATGCGCCCTCGGTGAGCGCGGTGGACCAGCCGCCTCGGCGGTGGGCCTGCTGGACCGTGCGTTTCAGCGCGCCGGCGCGCCGGTTGACCACCATGGTGGCCCGGCGCACGAGAGAAGGTTGGCGTTGTGCTGGCATGTCTGCTCCTCTGCCGTGGCGTCGAGCCACGGAGGTCCGCAGGATGGCGGCGAGGGCCGCCGGATGACGTCGTGACAACCTGCGAGCGGCGCACCGTGTGCGACGGGTGCAGGGGGTACGCCACACCGCAGCGTGCTGCGGGGGCCCGATGTGTCGGTGTGACGTCAGCGGACAGGCGGGCGCGGCCGGCGACAGCGCAGGCCCAGATCAGACGGCACGGGCGCGGTGCCTGCTGGTCGCGCTGGGCAGGACGCGTGTGTGGGTCGGCGAGGCTCAACGCCGGGGGGATGACCAGCGAGCGGACGCAGTCGGTGAACCGTGCCCAGTGCGGCGACGAGACGGCCCCTGTCGAGCATGTGCTGCCCACCATCCGATCGGGCCGTCCGACTGTGACGTGACTACGGCCAGCATCTCAAGGGCGGCAGCGTACGCCCAGTAGCAGGTGTCACGTCGAACGCGAAGAAGGATCGCTTCTGTCGTGCTCGCCGGCATCGTCACACCAGCCGGCGTACGCCTGCCGCGAACTCGGCAGGCTGGCTCAGGTGCAGAAACGCGCTTTCCCGGCCGGCTGCTCCACGCGTGGCGGCGGCGGACATCGCGACGGTGACCGAAGCGATCAAGCGCGGCGAGGGCCCGGCGATCCAGCTCTCGTATGCCGCGAGCAGCCCCGGATCACGCCTCGGCTCGGCAAAGGAACGGAACTCCGGGGGAACATCGTCGAGGCGTGCGGCCGCGATCAGATCGTCAACGGTCCAGGCGGTCTGGTCGGCGGGCCGGTCCACGGCGAGCACGTTGTGGCAGGCGTACGCCTCGGCGAACGCGACTGCGAGCCGCGCCGAGGTGCCGTGCGCGACCAGAACCGGCGCCTGCCGCAGACCGAGATCGTGCACGATGCCGGCCAAGTCCTCGGCGATCCGCTCGGCCGAGTAGTCGAACCGTGGCGGCGACTGGCCGTGACCGGGCAGGTCGGGGGCGATGACAGCGCAATGCGTGGCGAGCTCAGCGGCGGCCGGCCACCACATGGTCCGGTCGAAGAGCAGTCCGTGCAGCAGGACAACCGGGCGTCCGGTGGTGCCCCACCGGTCATAGACGATCATGTCTTGCGGGTTGGCTGTGGTGTGCGTGGTACGGCGAGGCGGTTGCGGATCCATGGTGTCGTCCTCAGGGCGCGCGAAGACGCGCGAACGGGCGCCGACAGGGGCGCGGGTGAGTAGAGGTCGGGAAAACCCGGCTTCTACACCCGGAGGACTCCGAGCCTTGCCAGATTCTCCGCCGCGGAACGGGACAGGTCGTGGGTGACGGAGTCGATCCGGACCGAAGGCGTCTCGGGGCCGGACGGCAAGGTGCACAGGATCGTCGCTGCCGCGCACGGGCGCAGGGCCTGGCTCAGCGTGGGCGTCCAGTCGCCGCCGTGGTGATGCTCGTGGTCGGCCGGATGCACGGCGATCGAGATCGCCGCCGTCTCGGCGACGGGCTGAGCTGTCGCGTGATGGGCACTGCCGGCCGAGACGAGCAGGCCGGCGCCGAGCGCCAGCAGCATGGTGAGCGCCACGAGGACCCGCCGCGGGAACGGCGCGCGGGTCGGGCTCATCGTCACAGCGTACGTCCTCCCGCCTCTCGCATCGGAAAGTCGGGTACCCACAGCTCAGTAGCCGGCGCCGATCCTCCGGCGAGGACGCGACCGAGTTTCGGGGAGCTTTCGCGTGCGGGCCCGCCGGCCAACGCCGAGAACAACGTGACCGTCCGGCAACGTCGAGCCGCACCAGCAGCCCCGTCAGTGACGCGTGGGGTCACTCGGAAAGGTCACCTCGCCCGGTCAGCCGATGGTGGTACGACCAGTCCGGTCTCGTAGGCGATCACGACCAGCTGGGCCCGGTCGTGGGCGCCGAGCTTGGCCATGGTCCGGTTGACGTGGGTCTTGATCGTGTGCGGGCTGACCACCAGACGCTCGGCGATCTCGTCGTTGGACAGGCCCGACCCGACCAGGGCCAGCACCTCGCGCTCGCGAACGGTCAGGTCGGCCAGCCGGGCCGGCGGGACGAGCCGTCCGGGGTCGGGGCGGGCGAGGAAACGGGCGATCAGGCTGCGCGTCGCCGCCGGGCTCAGCAGGGCCTCACCCCGATGCACGGTGCGGATCGCGTCCAGGAGCTGTTCCGGTTCGGCGCTCTTGCCGAGGAAGCCGCTGGCGCCGCTGCGCAGGGCTTCGAAGACGTACTCGTCGATCTCGAACGTGGTCAGGATCAGCACGTGGACGCCGGCCAGGTCGTCGTCCGCGGTGATCAGCCGGGTGGCGCCGAGGCCGTCGAGCTCGGGCATCCGGATGTCCATGAGGACGACGTCGGCGCGAGTCGTGCGGGCCAGGGTGACCGCCTCGGCCCCGGTGCGGGCCTCGCCGACCACCGACAGATCGGGAGCCGATCGCACCAGCGTGGCGAAGCCGCCGCGGACCACGGGCTGGTCGTCGGCGATGAGAACCCGGATCTGCTCGGTCATGAAGTTGCCGCCGGCAGCGTCGCGGTCACCAGGAATCCGCCGTCCGGACGGGGACCGGCCTCCAGCGATCCGCCGACTGCGGCAACTCGTTCGCGCATGCCGGCGATGCCGTGCCCGGACGCGGCCCGTACGAGCGGTCCGCCGTTCACGATGGCGAGGCGCAGGGCGTCGCGCCCGAAGCCCATGGTGATATGCACGGGCTCTCCGGTGGCGTGCTTGCAGGCATTGGTCAACGCCTCCTGGATCACCCGGTACGCCGTGACGTCGGCCGGCCGGGGGAGCGCAGCCGGCGGGCCGTCGCGGTGCAGGTCGACGTGCAGGCCGGTGCGCCGGAAGGAGGCGAGAAGGTCGTCGAGCCCGTCCAGACCGGCGGCCGGTTCGGTCGGTGCGGTGGCATCGCCGGGCTGGCGCAGCAGGCCGACCGAGTCGCGCAGGTCCTCGAGAGCCGCTCGGCTGCCGTCGCGGACGTGGCGCAGCGCCTCGCGTACCTCCGGCGCCGGGTCGGTCAGCAGGTAAGCCGCGACACCCGCCTGCACGTTGATCAGGGCGAGCTGATGGCCGACGCTGTCGTGCAGGTCCCGGGCGATGCGCAGCCTCTCCTCGGCGACCCGCCGCTGGGCGTCCACTTCACGGCTGTGCTCGGTCTCGTGGACCCGGCGGACCACCTCGGCCAGATAACGCCGGCGATGCCGGGACGCGGTTCCAGCCGCGACCGAGAGCGCGCCCAGAGCGACCAGGGTCAGGTTCTCCGGACCCAGGACGCGGTGCGGCGCACCGAAGGTGTGGAACGCCCCGACCGCCAGCACGACTGCGCCGCCGAGCAGCAACGACCGGCGGCGATCCGAACGCTCCGCAACGGTGTAGAGCGCCACCAGCGGCGCGCTCAGCGCCAGGATGCCATTGCCGCCGCGATAGCGGAACATGTACGCCTCGGCGGCGACGGTGCTGACCAGGAGCACCGTGTACGGGAACCGGCGGCGCAGCAGAAGCGGCGCCGCGGCAGCGGCGGCGAGCAGCACGGACATCCCGTCGTGCAGGTGATCCCCGTCGGCCCGGCCGAGCAGGGTGGCGACGAAGACCGCACCGGCCACGGCGCCGTCCGCGAGGGCCTTCATGAACCTCACCGTAGGCGTGCGGGCGGCTCCGCACGATACCGCCGATGCTGTACGCCGAAGATGCCGCCGCTGGGTGACGAAATCGCCCCACCTGTTCGGACACAGTCCTGGTCATGACCACAGTGACAGTGACCGGCCTGACCAAGCGGTTCGGCGCCTTCGAAGCCGTCCGTGATCTCGACTTCGAAGTCACGCCCGGGATCACCGGCTTCCTCGGCCCCAACGGCGCCGGCAAGACCACCACCCTGCGCATCCTGCTCGGCCTGATCCGCCCGACCGCCGGCGCAGCCACCATCGACGGCAGGCCCTACGCCGCCTTGGCGCACCCCCGCCGGACCGTCGGCGCGGTGCTCGAAGCCGGCGGCTTCCATCCCGGCCGCACCGCCCGCCGCCACCTGCTGATCCTGACCACTGGAGCCGGACTGCCCGCCTCCCGCGTCGACGAGGTGCTCGACCAGGTCGGCCTCGCCGACGCCGCGCACCGCCGTGTCGGCGGGTTCTCCCTCGGCATGCGCCAGCGGCTCGGCCTGGCCGGCGCGCTGCTCGGCGACCCCGGCGTGCTGATCCTCGACGAACCCGCCAACGGCCTCGACCCGGCCGGGATGGCCTGGCTCCGGCGTCTGCTGCGGGACCTGGCCGACCAGGGCCGCACAGTGATCATCTCCAGCCACGTGCTGGCCGAGGTCGCCCAGACCGCCGACCGCGCGGTCGTGATCAGCGGCGGCCGGTTGCGCTACTCCGGGCTCCTCGACGGGCTGGCCGCCGACGGGCTCGAAGCCGCGTTCCTCCGCCTCACCGAGGAGGCGCCGCGATGATCGTCCGCGCCGAGGTCCGCAAACTGCTCACCACCCGTACGCCCCTGCTGTTGTTCGCCGCGGCGCAACTGCTTGTCGTCGCCGGCATCAGCGGCGTCATGGCCGAGCGCGACGACATCGCCGCCACCGAGACCCAGCGCGCCGCCGTCTCGCACACCGGCCTGGTGTCGCTGTTCGCGCTCGTCCTCGGTGTCATGGCCGTCGCCGGCGAATACCGGCACCGCACGATTTCCGACACGTACCTCACGGCGCCCGACCGCGCCCGCGTCGTACTGGCCAAGCTCGGCGTCTACTCGATCGCCGGCCTGTTCTTCGGCGTGGCCGCCGCCGTGACCGCCCTGGCCGCCGCCGCTATCTGGCTGACTGCCCGGGACGAGTCGTTGGCCATCACCTCCGGCGACCTCTGGCAGACCATCGCCGGCGGCATCCTGTGGAACGCCCTGTTCGGCGCGATCGGCGTCGGTGTCGGCGCGCTGATCACCAACCTGATGGGCGCTCTCGCTGCCGCCCTGGCTTGGGTCGCCCTGGTCGAGGGCATCGTGGCCCAGCTCGTCGGCGACGCCGCAGACTGGCTCCCGTTCGCACTCGGCTCCGCCCTCGACACCCTGCCGACCGCTACCGGCGGCCCTCCGCAGTGGCTGGCAGGACTCGCACTGGCGGGGTACGCCGTGGTCTTCGCCGCAGCCGCCATCCTCACCACGGTGCGGCGCGACGTCGTCTGAAGGCACCACGTCCGGCTCTGCGGTGTAGCCATGGGCCAGCTATCGCCTTGGACGCCTCGCCCGAAGCAACTCCTCGCCACCGTGCGGAAGGTCGCTCGGGTCCTCACGTAGGTAGAGCGTGGGCATCCGGTCTGCCGTCGGTCGAGATCCAGAGGTTGCCGGAGCGGGCCTGCTGCCGTCAAGAAAGGCAGCCCGAACCAATCCGATCGTCGCTGTCGAAAATGAACAACGTTGTCAAGGGTTTGTAGCGTGTCGGCGTGAGCAACGCCCGCACCTGGTGGCCGATCGCCCTTGCCCTGGTGGCGGCGGTCACGCTGCTGTACGGGGTCGTTCTGCCGGGCGGCTACTTGACCTGGTTGTGGGTGGCCACGGTCCTGTGGGCGGTAGCCGCTGTGGGGTGGTTGAGGTCACTGGCCGGCCGGTCCTGGCCGGTCCGGTCGATCGTGCCGGTGGTGTCCGTCGTCACGATGGTGGTGGCATGCTCGGGCGTGGCCGGCCGGCTGCTGTTTCCCCTGCACCGTTCGGGCTTGGAGCGGCTGGCGACGTCGCCGCTCGGCGGAAGCCACGGCCTGTATCACTTCTCGGCCGTATGGAGCCATGGCGGTTGCGTCACGTACGTGACCGCGGACAGCGGCATGTCGCAGTTCTCCGGTCTGGTGCGGTGCACGTCCGGCGTGAAGCCGTCGCCCCGTCTGGGAGACACCGCGGGCGACGCCGTGTTCGAGCCGCTGGGCAACGACTGGTACGCCTTCATCGTCCCGCGTTCCGGCTCGGACGTCTGGGGCTTCAACCCGTTCGCCGTCGAAGCCACCGCCCAGGCCTAGATCTGTTTCGTAGTGGGGGTGGGAGCGAGCCGCGGTTCAGACTTCGTCTGGTGGTGGCCTGCTCCGCGGAAGAGGAAGAGGAAGCGGGCCGGAGCCGTTTCGGTGCTACCCGTTCTCCGGACGGTCGGTGCGCCAGCCGCGGAGCAACGTGCTCAGCGCCTGCTGGGCGAGTCGCCGGGCGCGTTCATGGCCGACGGTGCTGAGGCGGCCGAGTGACGCTATGCCGTACAGCGTGCCCCAGACGATGTCGCAGGCATCGTCGAGATCGGCCAGGACCACGCCGTGGGTGTCCGACCAGGTGGTGAGCAACTCTTTCAGGACGCCGATGGCGGGGGCCGCCGCGCGCCGGCGTTCTTCCGCGTCGACGGCATCGTCGTTCATGGCCTGATACAGGTGCGGGTGCTCGCCGGCGAACCGGACGTACTCGGAGGCCAGCTGCATCATGCGCCGGTCGATGTCGGGTTCCCGGGCGGCCTGTTCGAGCTCGGCCATCATCAGGCGGTGGCCGTGAGCGACCAGTTCCAGCACGAGGGCGTCCTTGTTGGCGAAGTGCTGATAGACGACCGGTGCGGTGTATTCGACGTCGGTGGCGATGCGCCGGATGGTCAGCGCCGGGGCGCCCTCAGTCTCCAGGACGTGCAACGCGGTCTCGATGATCCGTTCCCGCGTGCTCGCGCGTTCACGGGCCCGTCTGGTGCCGGTCGGCACAGTTGCCACCTCGCTTCGAACGTGTTCCGGACGCCGAGCCGCGGCGCCGTCACGGCACAACCATCTTAACAACGTTAGGCATATTTCCTAGTGGACGGTTTGCTGTCCCTCGCGCGGGGTCACGATACCCACCATCCCCATCGATCTTTGGGTGCTGGTTTCCGGGCGTCCTACCGGGCTGCCGTGGAACCGTTAGTGAGACGCGCCGAGCCCGTCGCCGGGCTGGACGACCGCGCGCCCGTCGTGCTTGAACTCGTGCAGCCCAGCCCGCACCTCTCGGCAGTTCGCCTTGCTGCTGATCGTCCCGCCGGCAGGAGCCATGCGGTAGATGACGTGGGCGCTTGCAGCCGCCGAGAACGGCGTCGCACTGCAGCGGTTGGCGCTGGTGCCGGAGTCGGAATGGCCGACCGTGGTCGGGGCGCTCATCGATGGCCTGGACCCGGTTGTCGTGCACGCCCCGACTGCCCCCGACGCCATCGTCCGGTCGATCGCGGCCGTTTCATCGTCAGACGCGCGTGTGATTACCGATCTCAGCGCGAATGGCCGTGTCGAGATCTGTGGCGGTCAGGCCGAAAGTGCGAGCTGTTTCCGTCGCGTCCATCAAGAACGGCGCGTACCACTGATAGTCCATTTCGGCCATCTCACGGGCGATCGGTACCACCAGCCCAGCCGTACGCATCACGAAGCGCGGCATCTGCACCAACCTGATGGCCGGCTTGCCCGCGGCGACAGCGTAACGCCGCGCCAGTTCCCGGATGGTGATGGCCGGTGGCGACGGCACGTGCCAGGCGCGTCCCCACGCGCGCTCGTCCAGGGCGAGCGTGGTGAGGGCCCGGGCCATGTCGGTGTTGACGGTGAACGTGTGCGGCATGTCGAGGTGGCCGGTGATCCAAGCCGCCTTGCCCTTGTCCAGCGCCGGTTTGATCAGCAGGGGGTATATACCGTTCGCGTCCTTGCCGATGTAGTCGGAGCCGCGGACGTCGACGGTGCGGATGCCGGCGGCAAGGGCCTGTTCCCACAACCGTTTGCGCAGGCGGCCCTTGTGTCCCGAGGCGGCCATGGGAGTGTGCTCGTTCATCCGGCCGCCGGGCTGCGGGCCGTACGCGTACATGCTGCCGGTCAGCGCCAGCACCGCGTTGTCGGCCTTTGCGGCGGCGATCGCCGCTGTCTGCAGCGGCGGCAGCAGGCGTTCCCACGAGGTGTACGACGGAGGGTTCGCGGCGTGGTAGATGACCTTGGCGCCGCGGGCCAGCTCGGTCAGGCGGGACGGGCCCGAGGCATCCGCCGCCACCCGTTCGATCAGCGGGTGCTCGGGGCCGGACCCGCCGCGCGTGATGATCCGGACGCTCTCTCCGCGCTCGACGAGCAGGCGGGCGACGTTGGCGCCGATGGAACCGGCGCCGATGATGACATGTTCGGCCATGACAGACCTTCTCCTTCTGCTGAGCGTCCGGAGTGGTCGGGCACTCCGGGTAAGAGGTGGATCCGGGTCAGTCGTCCAAGCCGGAGGTTGCGCCAGCTCTCCAGCGCCTCCCCGATTTCCTGGGCCGTCGCGCTGGGCTTCATGATGGCCCGGTTATGTGATAAGTCATCGCTTCACTCCTGTCTGCCTAACCTCGGTAGAACTTCTAACGCCGTTAACTTAAGCGGGCCGGAACGGCACTGTCAAGGGCGGCGGCAGGTGGCGCCCTGGAGCCGCCCCTCTTCAGACTGCGCATGTCTCGCGAGCATGATCGCTGCAACGCGACGATGCCTCGCAGCGGTGGCCGCTTTCCGCCGCTCGGGAACGCTCCTCACCCTCCCGTCAAGAGCTCCACCTGTGGTTTGTCACAACCGAGGTGCGCCGGCCGACTTCCTGGCGACAGGTCATTTCGAGAGGAGCTCATGGGATGCGCATAGTCGTCTTCGGCGCGAACGGTGGCACCGGTCGCCGCCTGATACAGCAGGCACTGGACCGGGGCCATGACGTGCGGGCGGTGACCCGGCAGCCGCGTTCGTTCCCGGTCGCGGGCGCCGGCCTGGAGGTCGTGGAGGCCGATGTCACCGTCGATGCCCCGGTCGAGGGCGCCGACGTGGTGTTGTCGACGCTCGGAGCGCCGTACACCCGACGGCCGGTGACGCTCTACAGCCGGGGCACAGCGATGATCCTGGCCGCGATGCGCCGTGTGGATGTGCGCCGGCTCGTCGTGGTCAGTTCCGGCGCCACCGAGCCGCACCATCACGCCGAGGGTGGCTTCCTCCTCAACCGGGTCATCCAGCCGCTGGTGACCGCCACCATCGGCAAGTCCACCTATGTTGACATGCGGGCTATGGAGGCGCTGGTGCGCGACAGCGGCCTGGACTGGACGATCGTGCGTCCGTCGGGCCTGTTCGACAGTGACAGCGTCACGCGTTACCGGCTCTCCGAGAATCGCTCGGACGGTGTCTTCACCAGCCGGGCCGATCTGGCGGCTTGCCTGCTGGACCAGGCTGCGGACAGGACATGGATCGGGCGGACCGCGGCCGTCACCACCGCGGAGGGCGCTCCGACGCTGTCAGCGGTACTTCGGCGCGAAGCCTTCGGGAGATGAGCCGATGAACGACCACCAGTGGTTCGCCGAGCAGCTGGCACTGCACCGCCCGCGTCTGCGGGCAGTCGCCTACCGGTTGCTGGGGTCGATGACCGAGGCCGACGACGCGCTGCAGGAGGCATGGCTCCGCACCACGCGCGCCGATCGGGCCGCCGTCAGCAACCCCGCGGCATGGCTGACCACACTCGTCGGGCGGGTGTGCATCGACATGCTGCGGGCCCGGCACGCCCGCCCGGAGCAGCTGACCGGATCCTGGGAGCCGCTGATCAGTGAGCACGGCAACCCGGAGGACGCCAGTCTGCACGCTGACGCGGTCGGCATCGCGTTGCTGGTGGTACTGGACAGCCTCGAGCCCGCCGAGCGGCTGGCTGTCGTGCTGCATGACATGTTCGGTGTGCCGTTCGACCAGGTGGCTGCCGTCCTCGGGCGAACTCCGGCGGCGACCAGGCAGCTGGCCAGCCGGGCCCGGCGGCGCCTGCGTGAACAGTCCCCACCGTCCCAGGCCGGTCTGCCCGCGCAGCGGCGAGTCGTCGATGCGTTCCTGGCCGCCGCTCGCACCGGGAATTTCGACGCGCTTCTGGCACTACTGGACCCGGACGTGGTGTTCCGATCCGACCACGGACGCCGGGTACGACGCGCGCCCGCGCTGCTCACCGGCATCCATGCCGTGGCCGCCCGGGCCGCCGAAGCGGGGCCACGATTCGCCCGCCTGTGTGCTCCCGCCCTGATCAATGGGGCCGCGGGAGTCGTCGCCCGGGACCTCGGCGGCAAAACGGTCGCTGTCATCGGATTCACCTTCCGGGACGACCGCATCGCCACGATCGACATGATCCTCGACCCGGACAAGCTGCCTTCAGAGCCGACGGCCAAGTCGAGGTGACGACACCGGTGTCGTAGGCATCGCCTCGGCCCCGATGTCCGGGGCTCTCAACGGAAGCGCTGGGCAGGTCGCCGGTTTCACCGCGGCCGGACCGGTCAAACCTCGGCGCGGTGACGGATCAACGACAGATCGCAACTCATTGATACATGTACATGTTTCGCTTCCTCCGGTCATCTCACGGGGGAGGAAAATGATCATGTCGTATGCGCACAGGTTTGCGCGGGCTCGATGGTTGGTGGGGTTCATCGCCTTCCTGCTCGTCGCCACCCTCGCACCACCCGCCGACAAGCCGGCCCGGGCGGCCGAGCCCAGCGGCGACGTCCCGAAGGTCACCGCCGGCGCGGCGCCGCAGCAGCGCGGGCTGCCCGGCGGCGCCGCCCGCACCACCGCGGTCGCCGAGAAGGATCGACCGCCGATCGTCCCGCCGCTGGTCGAGGCGAGTGACGCGGCCGAGAAGGTGAGCAAGGCCGAGATCTCCCGGGCGGTGGCCGCCGCGCCGGGCGAGGTCTTCGTCGACGTGCTGCTGCGGCCCGGGTTCGTGATCGGGGACACCTCGCTGGTCGCCTACTTCAACCTCAAGGACCGCGGGTTCGAGTCGTGGCGGGTCGACCTCTACGACGCCGAGTCGCAGACGAAACAGGAATCCGTGGTGCTCGGGCTGGACAAGCTCGGCAACGACGGCTGCGGGGAACTGCGCGCCTTCTGCAAGTCGCTCGGGACGGACGAGGGCTGGCAGCTCGACGCGACCAGGAACTACTTCGTCACCGTCACCGGCATCTACCCCGACGGTGAGGTGTCGTCGGCCAACTCGGAGGACGCGCAACCGCGCACGACCGTGGACCCGCCGGCCATTCCGGACCGGCAGGCGGCCGGCTGCGGCTGCTCGGTCGCGCTGGGCATGACCAACGCCGGCCAGGCCGTACGGGCGATCGGCGTGAACACCGGCACCGGTGGCTTCACGCGCACCGAGACCGACCTGTCGATGAACTCGTTCGGGGTCCCGTTCACCTCCGGTCGCGCCTACGCGTCGCTGAACACCGGCGCCTCCGCGTTCGGGCCGGGCTGGGCCTGGGTGTACGACCTGAAGGTCACCCCGGTCGACGGCGGCGTGCTGGTGCGGGCCGAGGACGGCTCCGACACCCTGTTCAAGGCTGACGGCGACAGCTTCGTACGCCCGCCGGGTGTTCGCTCGACGCTGCGGAAGACGGCCGACGGCTGGGCGTTGACGACCCGCGACAACTTCGTGTTCTCCTTCGACGCGCAGGGCCGGCTGGTCTCGATCCTCAACCCGCGCCAGGTGGGCCTGCGGTTCGCGCACACCGACACCGGCGTCACCGTGACCGACGCGTCCGGGCGCAAGGCGATCGTCAGGATCACCGCTGGGCTGATCGACTCGATCACCCTGCCCGACGGCCGCAAGACGCTCTTCTTCTACACCAACGGCCTGCTCACCAAGGTGCGCGACGCCGTCGGTGAGGACTGGCAGTACAAGTACAACGCCGCTCGCCTGCTGACCCAGGTGATCGACCCGCGCAAGGTCGTGACGCTCACCAACGAGTACGGCGAGACCGGCCGGATCGTGCGCCAGCTCGACGCGCTGGGCGCCGCCACCACGTTCGAGTGGAACGCCGGCAAGCAGGAGGCCAAGACCACCGACGCCGACAACGTGGTGGTCTGGGACGGCTACAAGGGCAACGTGCTGCTCTACACCCAGCGCGGCAACGGCGACACCAACAGCCACCGGTACGACGGCACGCTCAACCGCAACCTGGTCGTCAACGGCAATCAGAACCAGCACGAGTCGAGCTACGACGCCGCCGGGAACCTGATCGAGCAGTTCGCGCCCGGTCGCAAGTTCAGCCAGAAAACCCAGTACGACGCCCGCAACAACCCGACCACCCACGTCGACGGTGACGGCCAGACGTGGAAGGACGAGTACAACCAGTTCGACGAGTTGGTCAAGAGCACTGATCCCGAGAACCACTCGATCACCTACACGTACGACTCCCGGGGCCTGCCCTTGACCGTGACCGACCAGCGGGGCAAGGTCACCCGCTACGAGAACATCGCGGACGGTCAGGCCAACGCGGGTCTGGCGAGCGCGTCGATCTCGCCCGAGGGACGCCGGGTCGCGTTCGGCTACGACAAGGTCGGCCGGCAGGTCAGCGTCACCGACCCGCGCGGCACGGTGGCCGGGGCGAAACCGGAGAACTACACCACCCGTACGGTCTACGACAACCTCGACCGCACGGTGGCGGTCCACGCGCCGGGCAAGCGCAACCCGGACCGCAGCGAGTACGACTCCGCCGGGCAGCTGAGGAAGTCGACGTCCGCCGGTGGTGTGGCGGTCTCGTACGCGTACTTCGACAACGGTCTGCCCAAGGCCACGTTCGAGGCGCGCCGCACGATGCTCTACACGTACACCGCGGCCGGGCGCCGGCTGACCGCCGCGACCGACATGAAGCACGAGGCCGACCTGGTCACCAGCTGGACGTACAACGCCAAGGGTCTGGTCGCCGCGGTCACCTCGCCGCGCGGCAACGTGCCCGGGGCGGTCAAGGCCGACTTCACCACCAGCTACGTCTACGACCACAACGACAACCTGATCCAGGTGCGCCGGCCCTACCCGAACGGGCAGGTCGCGGTGAAGGACTTCCGGGTCGACGACCTGGACCGCAGCGTCGAGACGGTCGACGAGTTCGGCAAGGCGTCGTCGACGACGCGGGCGAACACGGGCCTGGTCACCCAGACGCGGGACAGCCTGGGCCGCACGTCGTCGATGACCTACGACAAGTCGGGACGGCAGACCGGGATCACCGACACGGGCGGGGCGCAGACCAAGACCGAGTACGACGAGGCCGGCAACAAGATCAAGGTGATCTCGGCGACCGGCGGCGTCACGACGTACGAGTACACCGACGACGGTCAGATGGCCGCGGTGACCGAGCCGCGGGGCAACGTCGAGGGCGCCGACAAGGAACGCTTCACCGCGCACTACGAGTACGACCTGGCCGGCAACCCGGTCCGGACGATCGACGCGCTCGACAACGTCAGCACGACGAAGTTCGACGCGCTGAACCGTGAGGTGTCGACGACCGACGCCAACGGGCACACCACGCGCTACACCTACACCGACGACGACCAGCCGCGTACGGTCACCGCGCCGAACGCCGAGTTCGACTCCGACGATCCGGAGGAGGAGTCGACCGTCTATTCGTACGGGCAGGACGGTTCGCTCTCCTCGGTCACCGACCCGCGCGGCAACCGGACGTCGATCTACTACGACGACGCGGGACGGCTGATCCGCAGCACGGACCCGCTCGAGCGCAGCACCTACACCAAGTACGACCCCGACAGCAACCGGATCCAGACGCTGACGCTCGGCGAGGACGAGGAGTTCGACGACCTCGGCGCCGGCCAGATCGCCGCCCGGACCATTTTCGACGAGTACGACATCGTCAACCGGCTCGCCAAGCGGACCCAGGGCGCCGGCGGCCCGGTCTACACCTTCGGCTACGACGCGAAGGACCGGATCACCTCGTACGGGGATCCGGCCGGGGTGCGGGAGGTCGCCTACGACGACGAGGACCAGATCAAGACGGTCACCCGCAAGGAGGCCGGCCGGCCCGACGAGAAGTACGGCTACGACTACGACGCCCGCGGCAACATCACCAACCGGCAGTACCCGGACGGCACGACCGTGTCGTACGGCTACGACGCGGCCAGCCGGATCACCTCGCTGACCGCGGCCGGCTCCACGTGGGGCTTCGGTTACGACGTCTCCGGCCGGCGGACCACCACCACGCTGCCGGTGTCGACCGGTCTGGCCGAGAAGAGGGTGTACGACGATGCGGGCCGGCTCACCTCGATCGGCACCGAGCGCACCGGTGACGCGGTGCCGGGCGTGCAGGACCCGGTCGGCCGATACGACCTGACGCTCGACAAGGTCGGCAACCCGAGCCGGGTGGTGACCACCCGCGGCGGGATCGCCGAGTCGGTCGCCTACACCTACGACGAGGCCGACCAGCTCACCTCGGCCTGCTACGGGGTGGCGTCCTGCACCGACAAGACGGTCAAGCCGGTCGGGCGCATCGATTACCGGTACGACCTGGTCGGCAACCGCACCAAGCAGGTCCGCTCGGGCACGGCCGGCAACGACGTCACCGAGTACGAGTACGACGATGCCGACCAGTTGGTCGAGGAGGAGCTCGAGGGCCCGGACCACGAGCGTGAGACCGAGTACCGCTACGACGCCCGCGGCAACCAGATCAAGGCGGGCGGCGACCGGCTCGAGTACAACCTGGACAACACGATCGCCAAGGCGACGCTGGCGTCCGGGCAGGCCACCACGTTCCGGTACGACGCCGGGGGTCTCCGGATCGCCTCGACCACGGCGTTCAAGGCGGAGTCCACGACGCAACGCTGGTCGTGGGACGTGGCCGGGACGCTGCCACAGATCGGCCTGGACACCGTCGAGCAGGGCGGCACGGTCGTCGAGAAACGCGGCTTCGCGTACGGGCCGGACGACGAGCCCCTCGCGCTGCTGGACCCGGCGTCCGGGGTGCACCCGTACACCCATGACTGGCTGGGCGGCACGTCGAGCCTGCTGTCACCGTCCGGTGTGCCGCAGGAGAGCTACGACTACGACCCGTACGGCAACCCGCGGGATGGGCCGACCCTGGCCGGGCAGCAGCGGCCGGAGGCGAGCGTCGAGAACCCGATGCGGTTCGCCGGCGCCTACCAGGACGACACGTCGGGCAAGGGCAACTACTACCTGCGGGCCCGCAACTACGACCCGGGGACCGGCCGTTTCGACAGCCGCGACCCGATGCCGACCGGGGCGGGCGCGAGCTCGGAGTACACGTACGCCGCGAACAACCCGGTGGCGTTCAGCGACCCCACCGGCATGGTCCCCGATGCCGGGCCGACCACGACGGCCACGACGCCGGCCGCCACGACCGGTCCGTCGCCGGAGGACCTGGCCAAGG
Organism: Paractinoplanes hotanensis; assembly: GCF_023717965.1. Taxonomy (NCBI): domain Bacteria; kingdom Bacillati; phylum Actinomycetota; class Actinomycetes; order Micromonosporales; family Micromonosporaceae; genus Paractinoplanes; species Paractinoplanes hotanensis. The sequence goes on from NZ_JAMQOL010000038.1 coordinate 116,311, forward strand.
CCAACCAGCTGCAGTCCAAGAGCACGCTCGACGTGATCCTGGAGGCCGGTGGGCAGATCCTGATGGAGTTCCTGGGGATCAACGACATCCTCAACTGCCTCAAGGGCGACCTGGTCGCCTGCGTCTCGATGGTCGTCGGGGCGCTGCCGTGGGGCAAGATCTTCAAGGCCAAGAAGATCGGCGAGGCCATCTTCCGGGCCGGCAAGGCCGTGGTCACCTTCTTCCAGGAGCTGAAGTGGGCCAAGGCGATCATCAAGGGCGCGGAGGACGCGGCCAAGGCAGCCAAGGAAGCAGCGGCGGCAGCGGCCAAGGCGGCCGCCGAGAAGGCAGCCGCCGCCCGGGCCGCGGCTGAACAAGCGGCCAAGAAGGCGGCCGCCGAGGCTCAGGCCAAGGCGAAGGCCGTGGCGGCCAAGGCCAAGGCCAAGACGAAGAAGGAAGCGGGGGACGGATCCGCCTGCCCCACGCCGCACAGCTTCGTCGCCGGCACGCCGGTGCTGCTGGCCGACGGTTCCACCAAGCCCATCGAACAGCTCGAACCGGGCGACACCGTACAGGCCGGCGACCCGGAGACCGGCGAGGCCGGCGACCGGCAGGTCACCCACACGATCCGCACTGACGACGACAAGGAGTTCGTCGACGTCACGGTCGGCTCCGACACGGTGACGACCACCGCGCACCACCCGTTCTGGTCGGTGACCCGTGAGAAGTGGGTCGACGCGGGCGACCTGCGCGACGGCGAGGTGCTGCGGACCGCGGCGGGCACCTACGTCCAGATCTCGGCGGTGGATTCCTACGAGCACGAAGAGATCACGTACGACCTCAGCGTCGACGACCTGCACACGTACTACGTGGTCGTCGGCGACGCGCCGGTACTGGTCCACAACACCACGTTCGACGCGACGACCTGCAAGGTCTCGTACGAGACCAATGACGTGGGAATTCACCGGAACCTGTCTCCGCAGGCCAACCGGGCGCCTGGTCACACCAACACCATGGCCGACAACCAGGTTCAGAGTCATCACGTCATCCAGGACGAATGGGCGAGAAGGCAGAGCATTCCCGGCTATTCGCGTGGCGCCGCGCCGACCATTCTGATTCAGTCGTCGTCCGGTCTGCCGCATGCCCAGATCAGCGGGATGCAAAGGGCCTTGCGGAACCGTGTGGGGTACGGTACGTCCATCCAGGACGAGTTCCGGTCGTCGTATCAGCAGATGATATCGGCCGGTGTGCCGCAGAAGGCAGCGAGAAAAGCAATCGCACGGGCCTATAAGTATTTCAACAATCTCGGGGCCATCTAGCGCCTGCCGCCGTCGGCGGTGACGACGGAAAGGAGTCGGAGGTGGAGATGATCGAGCAGTTGGTCGCCCGGACGGACCCCGCCTACCAGCGGTGGCTGGGCGAAGCCACCGACGATGTCGTCACCGCCGCCGGAGCGGTCGTGTACCGGCGGGAATCCCTGCCGGAGCGCAACACCACCTACGGAGTCGGCGAGTGGCTCGCGGGCTACCTCATGATCGGCCAGGAAGGCGATCGGGGATTCTTCCTCAGGTGCGACGGCGGCGGCCCGGTGTTCTGGGCCGACCTGGGCGGTCTCGGCGAAGCCGACCTCGAGATTGCTGCTCCCGCATTCGAGGCGTGGCGGAGTTCCGGCTTCGCCCTGCCGCCCGATCCGGTGCCGGACATGCCGTTGACCGCCGACGTCTATGTAGACAGGATCCCGCTCGACGGAGTGGCGCTGCTCATGCGCGCCAGGAAACTGCTGGGCGCGGACTGGCCGGTCGGAGAACTCCGGAGCATGCTCGCCGTCCAACCGTTCCTGGCCGCGCGATCAGCTCATCCGTACGCGCTGCGGCGTGAGCTGGAATCCGTCCCCGAGTTGCGGCATCACCTGTTCTATTCCAGTGATGCCGGCCTGGAGGCGGTGTGGGCGAAATGTTGACAGCCGCGAATCGGTGGAACTCGTCGAAGGGGTCTTCGCGGTCGGCGACCTCCGGTCCGGCTCCACCAGGCGAGTAGCCACCGCCGTCGGCGCCGGCGCCGACGGCGGTGCGATGAGGGATTCGGTCGGCGTCGTCGTGAGAGCGGGTCGGCGCCCAGGCGGAGTCCCGGTACAGGCCAGGACGGCAGACCGAAACGAGACCGAAGTGGTGCGCGTCGTACCCGTCGCCGCAGCGCTTTCATGTTAATGTGGATTAACATGAAAGCATCGCGTGGGTACACCCAGACGGCTCGTGCCGAGTCCGCGGCCGCCACCCGGCAGCGCATCCTTGAGGCGACGGTGACGGCGTTCGGTCAGCTGCCGGAGGTGACCCTCGCCGGCGTCGCGGCTCTCGCCGGCGTCAGCGTGCAGACGGTGCTGCGCCACTTCGGCAACCGTGACGCGTTGATCGCGCAGGCGGCATCGATGCTCGCCGACGAGCGGGCGGCGCCGGCCGGCGATCCCGGGCATGCCATCCGGGTGCTCTACGACCAGTACGAACGTCGCGGCGATGCCAACATCCGGCTGCTCGGCAAGGAGGACACCGCCCCGCACGTCAAGCGCCTGATGGACCGCGGCCGAGCCATGCACCGCGACTGGGTCGAGCAGGTGTTCGCGCCGATCATCAGTGGTCTGACCCCGGTCGCTCGCGAGGCGCTGATCGACCTGCTGATCGTCGCCACCGACGTCTACACGTGGAAGGTGCTGCGCCGCGACCGGCGGCTCAGCCGGCGTTCGGCGGAGTCCCGCGTGCGACAACTCGTCGAGAGGATCCTGCAGTGAGCGACGTCCTGGTCGTCACGTGGGACGCCGGCGGCACCGTCGCCCCGGCCGTGGGGATAGCCGCCGAACTTCGGTCTCGCGGTCACCGCGTGCGGGTGCTCGGCCATGCCCCGATGCGTCGGACGGTGGAGTCCGAGGGTCTTGCCTTTCACGGGTACCAGCGGGCCCGCGGCTGGCAACCACGTGCCCGGCTGAGTACCCGCCGGGCCGAATTGGCCTATCTTGGCGCATGCGTCGACCGGGGCGCCGGCCGGGACGTCGTGGCCCTGCTGCGTGAGCACCCATGCGACGTAGCTGTTGTCGACTGCATGCTGCTGGGCGCGCTGGCGGCGGTCCGGCGGGCCGGTGTACGACACGTGTCGCTGGTACATACCCTCTACGGGTACTTGCGGCAGGAATTCGGCACCGGAGCGCTCAACGCGGTCGCAACGGTGAAAGGCATGCGGCCACGTCGCCTCTGGGACGGCGCCGACCGGACGCTGGTCACCACCGTGGCGTCACTGGAGCCCACGTCCCCATTGCCGGCCAATGCGCGAGTCGTCGGCCCGATCGTGCCACCTGCCGCCCCGGCCAGCTCTGCCGGGAAGCTGTTGGTGAGCCTGAGTTCGCTGTACTACCCCGGCCAGGCCGGCACCCTGCAGGCCATCGTGGACGCGGTCGCGGACCTGCCGCTGCCGGTCGTGCTCACCACGGGCAACGCCGTGCGGCCCGAGGAGCTTCAACGGCCGTCCACCATGGAGGTGCTCGGATACGTGCCGCACGCCAAGATCATGCCGGACGTGTCACTGGTCGTCGGCCACGGCGGTCACGGTACGACGATGCAGGCCCTCGCGCACGACCTGCCGATGGTGATCGTACCGATGTTCGATCGCAGCGATCAGCCCCTGGTCGGCTCGCTCGTCCAGCACGCCGGCGCCGCCGAGGTCGTGTCGCGGCGGGCAGATCCGGCAACCATCCGTGCCGCCGTCGACCGCATGCTCGCCCCCGGCCCGCACCGGGCCGCCGCCGCTCGCCTCGGCGCGGAGATCCGATCCTCGCCCGGCGCTCCCCATGCCGCCGACGAGATCGAGGCCCTGCTGTGACACGGAACGGTACGGCGGCAACTGGTCGAACCAAGCTCAACGGTCAGGTCGTGCATATCGCAACCACGTTCCCCAAGATCACGTGAGCGGTGCGCGAACATAGCCGATGAGATTGTGTCGACTGTGGAAGCGTTGACTGTGTGATGCTGCTTCGGCTGCCGTATCCGGGCTGAGTAAATGGTTTCGAGCCCTGGGAAATGGTCCTGTGGGTCATGGACTCGTCTTTGGTGGTCCGTAGCTCTGGTGTGCTCGGTCCGCAGGAGAACCTAGGATCGCCCGATGATGGCACGGTGGCGGCAGGCGATCTCGGACGAGCGGCTGCGGCAAGCTGGATGGCTGGTCGACGAGGCGACCCGGCTGTCCATCGCGGGCCGCCGGGACGAGGCGGCCGAGACCGGCGAACGCGGGCTTCGGATGGTGCGCGACGTCGCGCGCTGGGCGCCGGGGGAGGCGTTGCCCCTGCTCGCTCGAGCCACGGCCGACCAGTCGTGGTACCTGGCCGGGCTCGGGCGGCACAGTGCCGCGCTCGAGCTCGCCGAGGAGGCACTGAGCCTGGCACGCGCTGCTCACGACGTCCCGTTGCTGGCAAGGGCGTTGATTGCCGCGGCCGACAGGCTGCTCGAATCGGGCCGAGCGCAGGAGTCCCTGGCCCGCAGCCGGGAGCTGATCGAGCTACCCCGCCTGCGATCCGACACCTGGCTGGCCGACGGCCTGGCGACTCTGTCGATGTCACTTGCCGAGACCGGGCAACATGAAGAGGCGTACCAGATCAGCGAGCAGGCATTGCGCATGTGGCAGACGCTCGCGGCTGAGCAGCCGTCCCTGGCGGTTCACTCCGTGTACGGGCGGATTCTGCTCAACCACGCCAATCGGCTCTACCTGATCGGCCGCTGGACGGAGGCGGCGGAGACCGCCACCCAGACGATCGCGTTCTATCGCGAGATGCCCGGCGTGGACGGCTTGGTCCGGCTCCAGAAGCTGGCCTTGGCGTTGGGCAACTGCTCGATCATCCTGTCCCGGATCCGGCGCCATGACGAGGCGTCGGCGATGTCCACGGAGGCGGTCGCGATCAGCCGCATCCTGGTGGCGGCCCAGTCCGGGCACCGAGCGCAGCTCGCTTCCGGGTTACGGTCGCATGGTGGCCGGCTTGCTGCCCTCGGCCAGGCCGAACAATCGGTGGAAGTACTCGCGGAGGCTGTGGCCATCTACCGGGAACTGGCCGCCGAAGAGCGGAGCAGCTATCTGTCCAAGCTCGCTGAGGCGGTCAGCGACCTGGCGACCGCGTCCGACACCGAGAACGCCACAGCGCTCGCGGAAGAAGCGGTTGATCTGCGTCGCGAGTTGGTTGCCGGCAACCGAGCCGTGCACCTGCCGGGTCTGGCGCTGTCGCTGTCGATCCTGGCGGACAAGCAGGGCGCGGCCGGCCGGCTGGCTGCTGCGCTGCAGACCGGTGACGAGTCCGTACGCCTGATCCGCGAGGCAGCCGAAGCCAACCGGGCCGGCGTGCTGCCGCGGTACGCGTTCCTGGTGCAGGAGCAGACCGAGCGGCTGGATCGGGCAGGCAGGGCGGCCGAAGCCTTGGCACTCGGGGAGGAGGCCATCGGGGTCGCTCGGCAAGCGCTCGGTACGCATCGGGCAGCCGGCCTGGGAGGGCTGGCCGACGCGTTGCTCGCGCAGGCCCGGCGATTGACCGCCGGGCCAGGCCGGAACAAGGCAAACAAACGGCGGGCGAGGGAGCTGAGCCGCCAAGCGGACAGGCTCCGGACAGAACGCAACGCCATGGACTGACCCGGGCCTCCAGCCCACAGCGTCTCTGGTTCGTCATGGCATAGGTTCCTAGGACGATTGACGAGCTGTGTTCCCGCTCGCCCTTGCGCGGTGACCCAGAAGTATCGATCGGCGGATTGTCAGTTAGAACCGGGCTCCGATGTCAGCTCCGTCGGACGGGCGCAGGAAGCCCGAGGCCGGTATCGAGCCGTCGGCGTCGCGCGGCCCGGTGATGATGCTGGGGTTCGTGCTGACGAACGACCAGGTGCCGCCGATGTTCCACGAGTTGCCCGAGCCGCTGGAGCTGGCGCCGAGGTTGACGTTGGTGGCGTTGGCGACCGCGAGGTTCTTGGTCAGAGTGCTGTCGGATCGGTCGAAGTAGAACCCGCCCGATGCGTTGTCCCACGCGGTGCAGTGGTCGACGAGGTGCTGTCCGGGGTTGTTGTTGTCAATCACGCCGCTGCGGGCGTTGTCCCAGGCCATGCAGTTGCGCACGGTATGACTGGCGGACACGGCATTGCCGCCGAGCTTGAATCCGTTGCCGTCGCCGACGAAGTCGGGCAGGTTCCACCGGTTGAAGCCGTTGCCCCAGGCGATGCTGTTCTCGAGCAGGATCGGCGACTGGAACATCCAGAAGTCCAGGCCGTCGTCGGTGTTGTTCCAGAGCCGGGCGCCGCGTACCACGTTGCCTGTCCCGGACCCTTCCTTGATGGCCAGGCCGTCGGCGCTCTCGCCGTTGTTGCGCGGGTCGCGGTTGCCGTACGAGTCCAGGTTGATGATCTGGTTGTTGCTCGATGTGAGGAACAGGTGGAACCCGGACTCGTAGTTGTCCCGGGTGATCAGGCGTTCGTAGTAGTTGTTACTGGAGTCCAGGCCGAAGAGTCCGTACGGGCCGTGAATGACCTCCAGCCCGATCAACCGCCACCAGTCGCCCTCGATGTGGACAGCGCCGCGGTCCGGCCGGGGAATGTCGGAGTCGACCGCACCCGGCGTGTACGGCATGTTCTCGCCGTCGATGATGACCCGTTCGGTGCCGTAGTTGCGCATCGTGATGGGCTGGCTGGGCGTGCCGTCCTTCAGGATGCGGATGTTCGAGCTCGGCGCGTAGGTGCCGCCGCGGATGAAGATGGTGTGCCCGGGCTGGGCCAGGTCGATCGCGCGCTGGATGGTCAGCAGCGGCGCGGCCAGAGTGCCGGCGTTGTTGTCGCTGCCGTTCACCGCCACGTACAGGCTGTCGGCTGGTGCGGGAGTGCTGCCGGTATCGGCCTCGAGGTAGTCGATGTTCGGCAGGCCGGCCGAGGCGGTCGGGTTCAGGCTGATGGTGTTGCTGCCGGCGTTCACCGGCACGGAGAGGGTTTTGGTGACCCAGTTCGACCAGGCTCCGGTGCCCTCGAACGACGGCGACTGCACGGTGGCGCCGTTGACGATCAGGTTCGTCGCCCGGGCCGTGGTGGTGCCGTTGGCGAACCGGACCCCCACAGTGGCTGTGCCCGACGCGGCCGTGTTCACGGTGAATCGCACGTACGCGCCCGCGGCATTGGTCGCGTTGCAGAAGCCGCTACCCGAGAAGCCTGTCCAGTTCGCCTCGACGGCCCCGGTGCATACCGCGGGAGCGGACTCCGCCTCATAGCGGACAGGCGCCGCATGAACGGCCGACGGTGACAGGGCAACGATGGCGCCGGCCAGCAGCCCGGCGGAGGCGATCATGTTTTCGACTCGCATGTAGGTCTCCCTGGCCTCGACGTGGTTTCCAGAGGGATGCGCGCGCGGCCGGTCGGATCGAGTTCGCGGTGGCAGCCGGCACCGGTCACAGGAGGAGCGCCGGGCGCTCCTCCTGTGACTCGGGCAGGCTTTAGCGGTACGTGATGTCGCTCTGGCTGACCTTGCAGTTGCTGTCGTTCCAGCCGGCGCCGAGGTACTTGGGCTCGCTGCCCTTGGCGACGCCTTGGTACTTGCCGCAGACGGTGGCGCTCGAACTGTTGCTGAGGGTGACGCGGGTGATGGTGGCCGTGTCACCCCAGTTGGAGTTGATGCCGGCGACCATGTCGATGTCGTTCAGCAGCACGTTGTCGATGCGCACGTGGCGTGTGTACGAGCTGGTGCAGTTGCCGCAGCCGCGGTACAGCTTGCCGGAGCCGCTCAGGTAGAAGCCGGAGATGTTGACCGTGCCGTTGCCGTTGTGCTGGAACGTCTTGTCGCTGCCGTTCCGGGCGCCGCCGCCGATGACGTAGCTCGTGCCGTTGCCGGTGCCCTTGAAGGTGGCGGCGTCCTCGCCGATGTCGTTCCACCACACGTTGCGGATGGTGCAGGTGCCCTCGCAGTGCACGCCGTCGCCGGCCGGGGAGCCGAGGATGACGTTCTGCAGGGTGCCGCCGTTGGCGATCTTGAACATCGGGTCCTGGGATTCGTTCTGCGAGCCGTCACCGATGCAGCAGTACGTCTTCATGCCACCGTCGAAGGTGCCCGAGACGTTGACCGTGCCGGAGACGCTCGCCGAACCGGCCGAGGACGGCCAGGCGCCCGTCGGCGTGCCGCCGCCCGGGTTGCTGGTCGGGGTCGGGGTCGGGTTGGGCGGGTTCGTGGTGGGGCCGGTGGTCGGGGTTGTGCCACCGCCGCCGGCGTACGTCTCGAACTCGGCGATGCGCGGCGCGCCGGACGCGCTCGTGATGTCGAAGGTGAGCTTCTTCAGCGATGTCGAGGCGAACGAGATCGTGCTCGGGCTGCCGCTGCCACTGGTCAGCACGGCGCCGGTGTCGGCGTTGAGCACCCGCCAGGCGCTGATCGAGCCGCCGCCCGAGGCCTGCCTGATGGTGGCCGAGGAGACCGTCGTGGCGCTGCTCCACTTGACCGAGACGTATCCGGTCGCGCCGGCCGGTGACCAGTAGGTGCCGGTGTTCCCGTCCTTGACGTTGCCGTAGCTGGTGCCGCTGGCCTTGCTGGAGCCGTCGGCGCCGCCGCCCAGGCTGAGGTTGTCGGCCGCGAGGGCCTGGGTGGCCGGCAGCGTCATCACGATCGCGGCGGCGGTGATCGCGGTGGCGGCTCCCGCCGACCATCGTAGGGCGACTGATCGTTTCACTTTGTCTCGCTTCCATCGTCGGGGGTTTCGCGCCGCCCTCCCCACGACAGGAAAGCGCTTACCTCGGGACGATAGGCATCCGTCGATATCAAGACAAGGAGTTGCAGGATTTGCATTCCGGTCAGCCGCCGGGCCGGCCTCGGCTCGTAGCCCGCCAGGGCGACCGGACCGCCTCGTCGAAGTCGCGCTCGGCCTTCCAGCGCAGCCGGGTCGCCGGCTCATCGCGTCGCTTCTCTCCGAGACGTCCGAGGCCCAGGGGTGAGCCAGCCCGCTCAGCCCGCGACCGTTCCACCATCATCATGGTGGTGTCATCCACTGACGGGCTGCGCCGGGAGTCACCGATGTCGTGCGCCATCAGCCCCAGCGTCTCAGCCGGAGGGAACCCGCTGCCGGCGTGGCATTCGGCCAGCTCGATCAGAGCGTCGACGCCGAACTGCCGGCCGTCGCCCAAGCGCGTTTCGGTGACCCTGTCGGTGTAGAGCAGCACGGCTGCAGCACAGCGGTGACCGTCACCTGATCGGTGCAGGCGGTCAGCGGGGGAAGCAGCTGCCACAGCAGTTCTGCCGCTGCCGTCATCTCCCGGGACCGCTGGCCCTGCAGCAGCCGGTCTCCTCGCGACAACGACCCCGTGATCAAATGACCGATCACCCCGGCCAGCATCTCGCAGTTCTCCCGGACGTCATCGCCCTCCACGCCGCCGTCGGGCACGGGCGAACGCCACCACCCCGAGCCGGTCACTGCCATCAACCATCGGCAGCCACCAAACCCGCTCCGGCCCCGAGCCGGTGAGCAGCGGTTCCAACCCCGTGAAAACCTGACCGGCCAGCGAGCCCTCGACGTGCACCGGCGGCAGATTCCCCGTCTGCGGTCGTCCCAGCGGCCGCAGTGACCGCTGTTCGACGTCAATCTGGTAAATCGTCACCCGGATACCCAGACGCGCGACGGCACGCTGCACGGTTGCGGCGAGCTCACCCGGGCGCCACAGGTGCGAGCGAGCGATGACCTCACGCAGTACCGCAGCCCACGGGTCACGATCACTCATAGCGATCCCTAATCCCGTCGTTCTCTCTCCGCAGGAACGCCAACAGCGCGCCCGTGCGCATGCCTCGGAAGGACTCAGCCGCTGCCGGTCGCCGACTGCGCGCCGCTGTCAGTAGCCGATGTCTCCCGGTGTCGGACCGACGCCGGCGGCGATCTTCCCGCTTCGCCGGCCCCGCGCACCTGAGCTCCTGGGCCGGACTGACGCCCAAGCACCGTGAGTCGGGCGCCGCCCCGCCCGAATCAGCGGAGCTGCTTGACGGCCCGCCTGCGCGACCAGGACCACCAGACTGCGGCACCCGCGCTGGCGAGCACGGTGGCGAAGGTGAACGCGACGACGGGCACGCCGAGGTCGGCAACAGCGTTCGAGAACCAGCCCTGCACTGTGAGGGCGGCGCTGATGACAGGGTCGTCCGCCGTGGCACCGCGCAGCACACGCAATTCGTACCAGCCGTAGTAAGCGACGTAGGCGCCGGCGAGAGCGATCACCACACCGCCGGCTCGCGAGATCAGCGGGGCGAGCCGGCGCATCCGGCCGATCACCGACGTTCGCGCCAGCGCCAGCGCCAGCGCCGCGATGCCGACGACCATGCCCATGCCGGCCGCGTACGCGAGGAAAAGCAGGACCCCCGTGAAGGGTGACCCGGCCCGGAAACTGGACACGACGATCGCCAGGAACGGCCCGATCGTGCAGCTCAGCGACGTGAGGGCGTAGCCGGCGCCGAAGGCTGCCATCGACGGGATCGTCCGGACCGCCACCGGCCCGCGCCCGGCCAGCAGGCTGATCCCGGGCAGACTCCGGCCGCAGAGCAGCCACACACCGAGCCCGGCCAGGGCCAGTCCCAGCACGATCGTGAACCACGGCAGGCGCGCCTGCACGAGTCCGGCGACCGGGGCGAGCGCGAGCCCGAACAACGCGAACACCGCCACGAACCCGGTCACGATAGCCGCCGTGCTGATCATCGCCCGGGCCACCGCTCTCGCGCGGGACGCCTGGTCACCGTCGGTGATCAGGACGGTCAGATACACCGGCAGCAACGCGAACCCGCAGGGGTTGAGCGCCGCCAGTGTGCCCGCGGCCACCGCCAGCGCGAACGGCGCCTCGGTCATTGTGGATCACCATCCCGTACGAACGGTGAGCGTCGTGCCATCACGCGCCGGCCAGCAGCTCTTTGACCTTGCCCGTCACCTCTTTCGCGCTCAGCACGCCGTGACCGGTCTGCTGTCCGGCCGCGTCGAGCAGCACGAACGTGCTCTGGGAGGTGATGCCGAAGTGCTTCCAGATTGCGCCGGGCTCGTCCGCGAGATTGGTGATCGACTCGACCTTCGCCAGTCGGACGAATTCCGGCATCGCGGCGGCCTTGTCCAGGCCGGCTACCCCGACGATGGTGACCTTGTCGCCGTACTGCTCGGCGGCGGCCCGCACCCCCGGCGCCTGCTGCAGGCACACCGGGCACCACGGCGCCCAGAACCACAGCACCGCCGGTTTGCCGGCCAGGGACTTCCCGTCGAACGGTTTACCGTCGATCGTGGTACCGGTGAACGCCAGCAGCGAACCGCTCGATCCGGGATCGGCCGCACTGCCAGTACTGGTGCCGCCCGCGCCCGTCGTGCCGGTGCGCTCGCCCCCGGAACCGCAGCCGCTCAGCAACATCGCGGCGACCACGCCGATAACACCCAGCCTGCGAATCATCATCGTCGGCCCCATCCCGTTCGCCGAATGCTGCACCGAGAATACGTTTGAGTGCCCGGGCGAAATCCTTACAGCTCGATGAACGCAGATGCCGGTGCCAGCACCGCGCGGGCGGTGTCGCTCCTGGGACGATGCTGGACGTCGTGCCGGCCCACGACGCCTGCCGCAGCCGAACGCTCGAGCAGCAAACCGTGCGGGCGGGGCGTTCGCTGCGCCAATTAGATATTCAGCGGTTCACGGGACCCGAAGATGCCGGAACCGCGTTCCCTGGGGGAATCGACATCCTTTCCGTCAGGCCGGTTTCAGTCGGCGGACCAGATGGTAAGCCTTGCAACCCAAACACAGCCCGGTGGATGCGTTGAGGGCTGTCAGGCCGAAGGCGAGAGCGGTGAGGCCGTAGCCGGCGACATCGGCGCCGAGTGTGAAGGCGGTCAGCGCCGGAGCGGTGACCACAAAGCCGATGAATTGGGCGAATCTCGGTGGCCGGGCATCCTCCAAGTCGGCCGGCGCTCCGATCCGCGGCCAGATGACACGGGCAAAGATCTGCGCCCACAACGACCACTGAAAACTCACGAACGCGGTGAACGCGAACACGGCGACCTGGGAGGCGAGCAGGCCGAGGCCCAATGGCCGGGCAACGTCAACGATGACCAGCACGCCGGCGAGCACGCTCGCGGTGGCACCGGCGCTGAATCGCAAGAGGCGTGGATCGATGTGGGCGCGGAGCGGGCACGCGCCAATTCTGGTGCCGCGCATGTGGTTCTCCAGACAGTGAGAAGCCAGCTGATCCAGTGCGTTCCAGTCAGGGTACTGAGACCACATCTGCGCGGCCATGGACCGCCGACGCCTCAGTTTCCAGAAATTGTCGACCGGGAATCGTCTGCTGGTCAGCGATCAGTGCCGCGGCACCAGCGCCGGCTCGGCGGTCCTGGGCGCCGCAGGTGGTCCGGCGTCACACGTGCAGCCGGTAGAACCGGAAATTGATCTCCGCTGGCGAGGGCAGGATCTCGATCTCGCTGAACCCTGCCTCCAGGGCGTACCGGCGCAGTGTCTCCGGCCGCATGACGGTGCCGGTGCCGGCGCTGACTTCGTGAGCCATGCCGTCGACCAGGCAGGTCGTGACCGAGAAGCCGTAGAGCACCCGCTCCCAGGGCCCGGCCGGCGCGGTGAACCGCTCCTCGGTCAGCTCGTCCATGACGACGACGAACCCGTCGTCGGCCACGGTGCCGCGCACGGTCCGGAGGAAGCCGACCGGGTCGGAGAGGTCGTGCACGCACTCGAACGCGAACACCGCGTCGTACGGTGTCCCGTCGCCGAGCCGCTGGGCAGCGACGTCCTGCAGCGTGAACGTCACGCGGCCGGCGGCGTCCGAGCCGAGGGCGTGCCGGCGGGCGGCGTCGACGGACGCCGCGTCGACGTCATAGCCGTCCACCGTGACCTCGGGGTAGCCCGTCGCGATGCCGATCGAGGACCATCCTTCGCCGCACCCCACGTCCGCGACCCGCGCGCCGGACCGCAGGCGCGCGTCGAGGCCGGCGACGCCGGGGAGCACCTGCTGCGCGAGTGCGTGGAGGAACAACGGGCGGTTGATCGCGGACTGGCCCTCGCGGGCGTTGCGGCCCAGCCGCTGCCAGCTCACGCCGGCGCCCGTGCGGTACGCCTCGACGATGTCGTCGAGGTGGAGGCCGCTGGCCGCGACCATCCGGGCCAGGGGTGCGAGGTGGGCGAGGCTGTCGTCGTCGAGGAGCACCTCGGCGTGCGTGGCGGGTAGCCGGAACCGCCGGTCCTGCGGTGCGGCGGCCGCGTCGTCGACCGTCAGGTAGCCGCTGGCGGCTTGATGCTCCAGCCACTCCCGGGCGTAGCGCTCCGCGGTCCCGGTGGCGTCGGCCAGTTCGGTCGAGGTGAGCCGGCCCCGCTCGTGCAGCGCGCGATACCACCCCAGCTGGTCACCGAAGTAGACGGCGTACATTTCCATCGTGCCGCCGCTCGGCGAAAGCGTCGGCAGGCAGGCCGGGGGGCGGGGTGTTCAGCAGGTCGGCGTGGTGGCCGGCCGGCTCGAGCGTTGTGGTCATCGCGAGCTCCTTCGTTGTCGATCACACCACCCTGGCGGTGGTGAGTTGTCCGGGGTCAGACGTGGGCGTCGATGACGAGGTTGGTCATCGTCGACGCGGCGACCCGCGCGGAGGTGAAGCCGGCGTCGCGGAACGCCTGGGTGAGACGGGCTGGGCCGGCTTGGGCGCCGAGCGCCGCGCCGCCCTCGGAGATGCTGTGGGGGACACACAGGGCCGAGCTGCCGACGTAGAACACGGGGGCGATCGGGTTGGCCAGATTCGCCTCGAGCGTGTCCTCGGCATAGGGCTCGATCGCCACGACCCGGCCACCAGGCGCCAGAACGCTCCGGGCGTGCGCGAGGGCGGCGACAGGGTCGCCGAAGTCGTGAACCGCGTCGAAGAACAGGACGAGGTCGTACGCGCCGTCATACGATTCCGCGTCACCGACGGAGAACTCCACGCGGTCGGAGACTCCGGCCTCCGCCGCCGCAGCGACAGCCTGCCGGATCGAGTCCTGGTGGTAGTCGACGCCGATGAACGTGGAGTTCGGGAACGCCTCCGCCAGGAGGATGGTCGGGACGCCCAGACCGCAGCCGACGTCGAGGACGCGGATGCCGGTCTCGAGCTGCTCGATCAAACCGTCCACCGCGGAGAACCACTCGCTGAGCATCGAGTTGCGGTACATCGTGCCGTAGAAGCGGGCGACGGCGGTGAACAGGCGGGGGTCGTGCTCGTGCCAGCCGAGTCCCTCGCCGGTCGTGTAGACGTTCGCGAGTTTGTCGCCGGCGGCCCACACCGCGGCGATGAGCTCGAAGCCGGACATCAGCGCAGTCGGGCTCTGCTCGTCGGCCAGGCAGGAGGCGGCCTCGGGCGACAGCGTGAACGTTTTTCCGGCGGCGTTGTAGGTCACGTAGCCGTTGGCGGCCTGGGCCGCGAGCCACTCCTGAAGGTATCGCGGAGCGACGCCGGCGTGTTCGGCGAGTTGGGCCACGGTGGTCGTGCCGAGCGTCGCGAGTGATCGCCAGATCCCCAGCCGGTCGCCGAGGTAGACGAGGATCGCGTTGTACGCTGCCGCCTGGTCGCCGGCGACCTTGGCGGCGAACTCCTCGAGCGTGCCGGAGTCCAGGACGGGTGCGTCGAGCTGTGCGGTCATGATGCGTTGTCGCCTTTCATCGGGGCGCCGGGTTGCGCTGTTGACGAGTGTGGAGGAGCCCGATCCCACGGCCCTGTCATCGCGGTGACAGCGCCGTGACGCCGCAAACTGCGTGACTGCGCGCCCGCGCTGCGGCACAGTGCGGGAATGGACCGATCCCGGCTCCCGCTACGTGTTGACCTTCTCGGTCCGCTCGCCGTCATGGTCGAGGGCCGAGCCGTCGACGTCCCCGGCAGCCGGCGGCGAGCCCTGCTGGCGCTGCTCGCTCTGCAGGCCGGGCGCACGGTGGGGGTTCAGCGGCTGATCGAGGCGTTGTGGCCTGACGACCCACCGGGCAACGCGGTGCAGGCGCTCTACAACCACATCTCCCGTGTGCGCGGTCACCTCGGTCAGTTGGCAGGGCGGCTGGAACGCCGAGGCAACGGCTACCGCCTCCACCTGGAGCCGTGGGAGCTCGATGTCGATGCCGTACGACGCCTGGCTCCCGACGACCCCGGGGCGGCGCTGTCGCTGTGGCGGGGGCCTGCCTTGGAGGAGTTCCGCTCGCTGCCCGAACTGGAGAGCGAATCGGTCCGGCTCGGCGAGCTGAAACTGGAGCTGGTCGAGGAATCCCTGGAGCGACGCCTGGCCACAGGCGAGCATGTCGCCGTGGACGCTGCGGCCGCGGCAATGGCCGCGCCGCTACGTGAGCGGACTGCGCTCCTGCAGGTCCGGGCGCTGGCGGCCGAGGGCCGCGCAGCGGAGGCGATGACGGCGGCCCGGACGTTCCGCCGCCGGCTGGTCGATGAGACTGGGCTGGACCCGACGCCCGTGCTGGCCGAGCTGGAGAAGCGGGTCGCAGCCGGGCTGCTCGGACGCCCCGCGGTCGCCGCGCGTGTCGCCAGACCGAGCGGTCCGATGGTCGGTCGACAGCACGAGCGCGAGGAGGTGCTTCGACTCCTCGCCGATCACGCGGTGGTGATTCTCACCGGTGCGGGTGGGGTCGGCAAGACGCGGTTGGGACTCGACATCGCGGCCGACGTCGACGAGGCGGTGGTCGTACCGCTGGCCGTGGTCGACCGGGCCGAACACGTGTGCCAGGCGGTGGCGTCCACGCTCGGGCTGCGGATGACCGGCGAGGTCGAGCCGGCCGATATCGCGGCCGCTGTGGCGGACCGGTCGCTGTTCCTCGTGCTGGACAACTGTGAACACGTCGCCGCCGCCTGTCGCGATCTGGTGGTCGCCGTCCGCCGCTCGTCACCGGGCGTGCGCGTGCTGGCCACCTCACGCGTGACGCTGCAGGTGCCGGGGGAGTACGTCGTGCGGCTGCAGACACTCCCGGTGCCTCGCGATGCGGCCGACCTCGACGCGTTGCGTCGCATGCCCAGCGTGCGCGCCTTCGTGGAGCACGCTCGGCGGCGCCGGCCGTCCTATGAGCTGGCTGCCGAGGAAGCGGCCGATCTTGTCGAAATCCTGCAACGCCTCGACGGTCTGCCGCTCGGCATCGAGCTCGCGGCCAAACAGGTGGGACTGATGCCGATGCGCGATGTGCTCACCCGCCTGGACCGAGCCCTCGACCTCGCGACCGGACTCGAGGGCCCGGAGGCTCAGCGACAGCGGACCTTGCGTGCGACGATCGCGTCGTCGTATCGCCTGCTCACGCCGGACCAGAAGTGGCTCCTGCGCGCGATCGCGCCCTTCGCCGGCGGGGTGGACGTCGCCACGGTGGAAGCACTGTGCGTCGGCCTGCCCGACGACCCCGTGGACCTGTTGCACGGGCTAGTGGACGCGTCGCTGCTGGTCGCGGACGCGGTCGCGGGTCGCTTCCGGCTGCTGTTCACAGTCCGTGCTTTCCTTCACGACGACATCGAGCTCCTGGCCGAGCGCGACGAAACAACCGCGCGGTTCGTGTCCCGGTGCCGCGTCGTCGCCGAGGAGATCGGCATCCGGATGTCAGGGGCCGACGAGGCGCGCGTCGATCGGAGGCTCCGGGCCGAGCTCGACAATCTGCGCGCCGCGCGCGGCCTGGCGTCCTTCGACGACCGGGTGGCGATCACGCTTGGCGTGAACCAGGCTGCCACGTGGCGCGATCTACCCGAGATCTGGTCCTGGGGCACGGAGCTCGCCGCCGACTCGCTGATCGCCGGTCACCCCGGTCACCCCGCTCGCCCCGCCATACTCGCCGCCGCGGCGGAAGCCGCGCGTCTCACCGGCGAATTCGACGAGGCCGAACGGCTTGCCCGCGAAGCCATCGACGCGGGCGACGAGATCCGCGGCTGGAGCGTGCTCGGGGTTGTCGCGCACTTTCGTGGTGACTTCGGCGCGGCTCGAGAGTGCTGGCTGCGCGCCGCCGTGACACCCAGCCCCGACGAGGCGACGTTCGTCGGCTCCGCCGCGCTCGCCGCTGCGTACGACGGCGACCGCGCATCGGCCCGTTCGCTGCTGGACCGGGCGCGGGTGACCTCCCGGTGCGGATCGCACCGCGCCTTCGTCGCCTACGTCGAGGGCGAGCTGCTGCCATCGACGCAGGCGATCGCGTGCTACTCGGCTGCCGTCCGGGAGGCTGTCTCGGTGGGCTGCAGCTTCATCGAGGGAGTGGCCCGGGTGTCCCTGGCCTTGGCACAGGCACGGACCGGGGACGCGGCGGGCGCGGCCGACGGCTTCGCCTACCTCATTGAGTTCTGGCGGCGCACCGGGCAGATGACCCAGCTGTGGACCACCGCCCGCAACGCGGCCGAGCTGCTCGCCTCGGCCGGCCGGCAGTCAACCGCGGCCCTCCTGCTGGTCGTGGCCGACGCCATTCCCGGAGCTGCCGCCGTCAGCCCGGAGATCGCCCGATACAGCGCCCGGTCGTTCGTGCGGGTGGAGGAGATCGTGGACGAGGACGAGCTGCACCATGTGCGCAACGAAGCGGCGCGGCTGGGTGGGCCCGCGGTGCTCGACCGCGCTGTGACAGAGCTGGGTGAGCTGGCGTCCCGGCCCCTGCCGATCAGCTGACCATCCCGCTGGAAAAGATCAAATCAGGTGCCGTCGCGGTATCAAGAGGATCAGATGTCATCGCAAGGGCCCGTCGGTTCGGTAGCGGTCGGGACGGTACGCAGCAGCGCCGCGCGGCGGGTGAGGTAGCGCTGTTCGGGCAGGCTGGCGGTCATCCGCGCGGCGCGCAAGTAGGACTCGCGGGCGGCGTACGGGTCGCCGGCTTGTTCGAGCAGGTGGGCGCGGACGGCTTCGAGGCGGTGGGTGTGCGTCATCCGCTCGTCGGCGTCGAGGGTGCCGATCAGGGCGAGGCCGGCTCGCGGGCCGTGCACCCGGGCCGTCGCGACGGCGCGGCTGAGCGTCACCATCGGGCCGGGGGCGATCTGGACGAGGACCTCGTACAGGGCGAGGATCTGGGGCCAGTCGGTGAGTTCGTCGTCGGCGGCCTCGTCGTGGACTGCGGCGATCGCCGCCTGGATCTGGTACGGGCCTACCGGCCCGGCCCTCAATGTGCGGGTCAGCAGCTCCTGCCCCTCGGCGATCGCGGCGCCTTCCCACCGGCTGCGGTCCTGCTCGGCGAGCGGGACGATCGACCCCGCGGCGTCGGTACGCGCGGCGCTGCGGGCGTCGGTGAGCAGCATCAGGGCGAGCAGCCCGGCCACCTCGGTGTCGCCGGGCAACAGGCCGTGCAGCAGCCGGGTGAGCCGGATCGCCTCGGTGGTGAGCTCGCCGCGGTGCAAGCCCGGCCCCGAACTGGCGGTGTAGCCCTCGTTGAAGACCAGGTACAGCACGTGCAGGACCACGCCCAGCCGCCCGGCCCGCTCATCCGGCGGCGGTAGCACGAATCGGGCTCCGGCATCACGGATGCGTTGCTTGGCCCGGCCTATCCGCTGCGCCATCGTGGTCTCCGGAACCAGGAAGGCGGCGGCGATCTGCGCGGTGCTCAGGCCACCCACCGCCCGCAGGGTGAGCGCGAGCTGCGACGGCGGCGACAGGACCGGATGGCAGCACAGGAACAGCAACACCAGCGTGTCCTGCGCCTCGGGCGCGGACACCCGCGTCGGATCCAGCGCGGCGGCCGCCTCCCGCCGGCGGCGGGCGCTGTCGGTGCGCCAATGGTCGACCAGAGCCCGGGAGGCCACGGTCAACAGCCAAGACCAGGGCCTTTCGGGTACGCCGTCAGCAGGCCACTGGACCGCGGCAGCGAGCAGCGCCTCCTGCACGGCGTCCTCACAGGCGTCGAACTGCCCGTGCCGGCGGATCAGCGCGCCGAGGACCTGCGGCGCCAGCTCCCGCAGCAGGCCCTCCACCGCTGGTTCGGCGTTCACGGGTTCCCGCCGCACCGGCCGCTCACTCCTGCGCCGACTGGTCCATGATTCGCCGGATCTCCATCGGGTACTCGGTGATCGCGACGACCTGAGACGCGATCTCGACTGCGCGCTGGTGACTGCCGTCGACGATCCAGTACCCGGCGAGGGACTCCTTGATCTCGGCGAACGGTCCGTCCGTCGGCGTCGGGGCGCCGTTGCGGAAGCGGACCGTGGTGGCCTGACGGGAATCCATCAGGTGCTGGCTGTCCACCACCTCGCCGGACGCGCGCAACTCGCCGTCCATCCGCATCATCGCGGACTGCATCTCCTGGATCCACTCGGGGCTCCGGTCGGCCAGTGATGCGCCCAGCCCGCCGAACATCATGATCATGTACTTCATGGTGGTCCCTTCGTCCGGCACCTCTTGGCGGGTGCCGGCGCACGGTCGGAGCAGCCACCCCGATACTCGACATCCTCCACCAAGAATTTTTCTCTTCGCTGGGTCCGCTCAATCGTTCTCGGGCGAGGTGAGCTGCCAACGGTCGTCGCCGTGTCGGCGGGGCGCGACATCGCCGCCGGCGTGGCGGCTTCGGCACGGCACCGGCTACCCATCCGCTGAGCTGGGGGGGGCGAAGGCCGGTCAGGTGCCGGTGGTGGGCAGGTCGAAGATCGGGAAGAGGTCCGGACCGGGAAAGCCGGTGATGGTGGCGACCTGGTCGTCGGTGATGGTCAGGACCATGATCCCGTAGCCCCGGCAATCGCCGGTGTGCTGGTCGGGCAGATAGGCCGCGAGGGCGGGATGACCGTTGGCGCGGGTGACGACCAGCCGGACGAGATCGAGGCGCCCGGCGGCGGGCACGGTGGCGAGGAAACCGGCGACGGCGTCGCGACCGTCGATCCGGATCGCCTCGGGCGGCATGGTCAGCGTGACATCGTCGCGCAGCAGAGCGGCGAGGGCGGGGATGTCGCAGGCATGCCAGGCCCGCAGGAATCCGTCGAGCACCTGCTGTTCCCGGGCGTCGAGGTGTTGTCTGCCGGTATCGGTCGCGGATGCGCCGGCGAGGCTGGCACGAGCCCGTTGCAGGGCGCTGTTCACCCCGGCCACGGTGGTGTCGAGCAGCCCGGCGACGTCGCGGGCCGGCCAGCCGAGGACCTCACGCAGGATCAGCACCGCCCGCTGGGTGGCCGGCAGCAGTTGCAGGGCGGCGATGAACGCGAGGGCGACGCTCTCGCGGCGTTCGGCGATCGTGGCCGGGTCGGCGTCGTCGGCGGGTAACTCGTCGAGCAGCGTGTCGGGGTAGGGCTGCAACCACGCCGCCTCGGTCGAGGAGGCGAGCGGGTCCCGCGCCCGCCGATCGATCATCTTCAGGCAGGTCGTGGTGGTGATGCGGTACAGCCAGTGCCGTAGCGGTCCGGTGCCCTGGTAGCCGCCCAGCCCGCGCCAGGCACGTACGGTCGCCTCCTGCACCGCCTCCTCCGCATCGGTGTAGGAGCCGAGCATCCGGTAGCGGTGCACGTGCAACGCCCGCAGGTGCGGCGCCACCAGCGCCCGGAACGCCTCGCCGTCCCCGGCGCGGGCGGCAGCCAATGCCGGTTCGATGTCCGGATCCGCGGCGCGTCCGAGGCGATGCGAGGTGGTCACCGCGACACCGTAACGCCTCGGTACGACAGCACCGATGAGTTCGCGCGCGGATCGGGATCAGACATCAATGAAGGGGTCGCACCGGCCCCGCGACATTCCGACGGCAGGAAGGTACGGCTGATGGCTGCACCGTTCGTATGGTTCGACCTCACCAGCAGCGGCGACGACGTGCGGGACTTCTACACGCGACTGTTCGGCTGGACGATCGGTCCCGGCAGGGGCGACTATCAGGGCTTTGCCACCGACGGCGAGCAACCCTGGGCCGGGCTGCTGCCCGCCGACGCCGCGAGCGCCGGACGCTGGATTCCCTACGTCGTGGTCGACGATCTCGACGCCGCCGCGAAACAGGCCATCGGCCTGGGCGGCAGCATCGTGCGTGACAGAACCGTCGGACCGGCCGGCGCCGCCATCGTGGTGACCGATCCCGGCGGGGCGGCCGTGGCACTGTTCA
Source organism: Paractinoplanes hotanensis (assembly GCF_023717965.1). Classification (NCBI taxonomy): domain Bacteria; kingdom Bacillati; phylum Actinomycetota; class Actinomycetes; order Micromonosporales; family Micromonosporaceae; genus Paractinoplanes; species Paractinoplanes hotanensis. The sequence continues at coordinate 137,290 of NZ_JAMQOL010000038.1, forward strand.
CCCCTGCCGCTGGTTGACGTTCCGGCCACCGGCCGTGCGGGTTGCCGTGGCCGACCACGACCCGCACGGCCGGCAGCCGACGTCGACAACAACGCCCCGGAACCGCCCCGCGGAAACGCAATCCGGGGTCCGAGTCGCATCATCGCCGCCGGGTTCCTCAGGCATGACGGCCGAAGCGCTCATGGGTCAGGGTAGCGAGGACGCCGGCGACCTTGACCTCGACGACGAGCTGTCCGACATTCCACACGGTCCCCATACCGGACGGGGCGCCGAACATGTTGAGGGCGGCCGGTGCCAGCGACGCACGATCTTGTGTCTCCGGGATGAACGAAACAAGGTACAGCTCCTGCCTGCGGTTGAAACCGTACTGCGTGTACGCCATCGTGATTCCGCAGAATTCCTCGGGCCCCTCCCCGGTCACCCACCACCCGCCACTGGTGAGGTCGGCATGGGGAAATCGGTTACGGAACTCGGCCAAGGCGCTGCCCCAGGGCAGTCCGTTCCAGCCGTACGCCAAGGTTGCCGGTGCCATGGGGTCAAGGGGACCCTGGCTTGCCGAGTCCACGTCGCGGCGTCGTCGCAGCCGCCTGATCCAGTCGCTCATCACGTCTTCCATGGACTCACGGCACACTGTGGACTGTCCAAGACAGGGCACTTACCGGTTGATAAGCAATGCTTATGATGGTGCATGGACCTGCGTCGGCTCCGCTACTTCGTGGTACTCGCCGAGGAGCTGCATTTCACCCGGGCGGCCCGGCGGCTGCACCTCGCGCAGCCCGCGCTGAGCCAGCAGCAGCGAATTCTGGAGCGAGAGCTGGGCGCGCGGCTGATCGAGCGGGGCCAGGGCGGCTGCACCCTGACCCCGGTCGGCTTGGTCGTCGCGGCTGAGGCGCGGGCTCTGCTCGAGCACGTCGACAGCGCACGTGCGCGTATCGAGGGGGCCGTCCGCGAGCAGGGGGGCCGGCTCCGCCTCGCTTACACCAGATCCGCGCGGGGCGGAGTGGTCGACGCCCTCGTGTCGCGGTTCCGCGAGGCCAACCCGCATGTCCAGGTGACCGCCGAGACGGGGTGGACAGCGCCGAATGTCGCCGGGCTGCTGTCCGGCCGGTTCGACGTGGCGTTCGTCCGACCGCCACTGTACGAGCCCGAACTGCACTGCCGGATCGTCGACACCGAGGAGCTGCTCCTGGCCGTTCCCGCCGGCCATCCGTTGGCCACGATGCGACGCATCCCGCGTGACGCCGTCGTCGGCGTGCCGGCCGTGATGTGGCCGCGCGAGAACGGACCCGGGATGTTCGACCGGACCGTCGAGCAGATCTGGCCCGACGGCAGCTTCCGTCTGGTTCGCGAGGAACCCGACGACGAGCAGCTGCTCCGGGCAGTCGCCGGTGGTTCTGTGGTGGCGGCAGTGCCAGCCGGTCGGGCGCGGGCGTTGCGTCTGCCCGGCGTCCGGCTACGCCACTTCACCGCGCCGGCGCCAACCGTCGACGTCGGGCTCGCGTACCACCCTCGCCGCCTGACCCCTGCTGCGGAGCGACTGCTCTCAGCTCTGGACGATCCTCGCCATTCGGATCCCCCTGCTCCCGCATGAAACAGAGCCCCACGCGCGAAGGCTTGTGCGCCGACCGCCAAGGCCACGTTTGCCGAAGATGAACCACACTGTGCGGCGGCTGAGTGGGTGTTTGCAGGGCGCCGGTTACCCGATGTTGACATCCTGCACCGCGTCGGGGTCCAGCCCGGCGAGGATGGACCGTAGGAATTCCGCACGCTCGGCCACGACCTCGGCGTATTGCTGCGACAGCTCGTTGATCGCGTGGCCGCTGAAGATCTCCAGCTCGCGCAGCACGGCCGGGAAGTCCTCGCCGGTCAGGCTGATTCCGCCGATGAACAACGGGATGTACTCAAGTCCCAGGGATTCTGCCAGCGGAAGCCAGTGCTCGATGAACGTCCGCTGCGTCGCCACCGGAATGTACTTCCAGTAGGGGAGTCCCGGCTGGGGTGCGGCCCCGGGCTTGAGTGTCACCAGCGCCGCGACCGTCATGGCGGTCTCCTCCCGGACAGCAAGCCGAGCGGCTCGGCTCGTACTGATGTGCACCATTCTATTGTTCGATCGCGATGCGAGGAGGGACGCTCGGCACCGGGGGAAATCTCAGGAACACCGACATACTGGTGTCGCGTCGGCGTCCAAGAGTGGATGCATGACTGAGAACACGAACCCCACGAGCGGCTCCACCGCACGGCAATCGCTCGACCTGTGGCTGACGATGTGGAACACCGACGGCGACATCGCGCGGCGGATTTGCGCCGAAGACTTCCGGATCCATTTCGCCGTGACCGAGCGCGACGGGTCGACCCCGGCGGACGCCATCCGTACCGCCGAGGATTTTGCGAAGTATCTCGACTGGTGGCACGAGCATCACCCGGGCGTCGTCTTCACGAAGGTCGCCGATGCCATCGACGGCTACCACGGCCGGCTGCTCTGGGACGTCGAGTCCCCCGATCAGCGCGCGGGCGGCGTCGACGTGTTCGACTTCGCGGAGGACGGCCGGATCCGACGTGTCTGGTCTGTCGGCGGACAGCGGAGCATGCGGAGCTGACGCGCGTACCAGCGGCGACTGCCTCTGCCAGACTTGCGGCATGAAGCGCGCCGAGCGGCAGTACGCCCTCGTCGACCTGCTCCGCGGAGCAAGCCGGCCCTGGTCCGCCGCTCGGCTCGCCGGCGAGTTCGGGGTGTCCTCGCGCACCATCGAACGCGACATCGGTTCGCTCCAGCTTGCCGGGGTCCCCATCTACGCGGACCACGGGGCGGCGGGCGGCTACTCGATCCTGCGTGAGTACTCGCTGCCGCCGCTGAACCTGTCCGCCGCCGAGTCGCTGGCGGTGCTCGCCGGGCTCGCGCTGCTCGAGTCCTCGCCGTACCAGGGGGCGGCCCGACGGGCACGCGCCAAGATCGCTGCCGTCATGGGGGAGGAACAACGCGCGCCCGTGCAGGAGCTGCTCGGCATGATGCAGGTCATTGACGCCGTCGCCCCGACGGGCGACGCTGTGCCGCTCGGGATGCTCTCCGACGCGATTGCCGCCCGGCGCGTGGTGCGGCTCACCTACCTGGGGGAAGACAAGGGCGACGGCCCGGATCGCGCCACCAGCACCGTCCGCGACGTCGAGACGATGGGACTTCTCCGTGCGGGCGACGCCTGGCTGCTCACCGGTTGGTGCCGGCTCCGTGATGCGATCCGCGGCTTCCGCATCGAGCGGATCACCCGGCTCGAGATCCTCGACGAGGTCCCGCCACCTCGTGATCCGACGATCCTCGAGGCAGACCTCGCGCGGTGGCCGACGCGGCGTCTCGGTTGAACCGCCATGAAATGACCGGGCACGGGCGGACGGGCGGGGCCGGCCAGGAGCGGCCGGACCCGCCCGTCCGCTGTCTGTCACACCGGGCTGAACCGCCACTGCTGGTTGAGTGAGCCCTGGCAGGTCCATTGCAGGAGCCGCGCGCCGTCATTGTTGGCGGCGCCGCTGACATCCACGCAGAGCCCGCTGGACACGCTGCGCAGGGTGTAGACACCGGTCGTCCCGGTCGGTGTGGCGGTGAACTTCTGCTGGTTGCCGCTGGTGCAGGTGGCCTGTTGCAGGAATGCGCCCGCCGCGGAGGAGTTGCCGGTCACTTCCACGCACTTGTTGCTGTGCAACGCTTTCAGGTTGACGGCGCCACCGCCGGCGTCCACCGCCTGCCACCTTTGGTTCGCGCCGCCGGTGGCCGCCCACTGGTTGATCGTGGCGCCGTCGGCGGTGGAGGCGCCGCTGACGTCCATCAGCTTCGTGCTGTGCTGAGCGGTCAACGTCCAGGTCTTGCCCGCCACGCCGGTGTCGGTCGGCACGCCGACGCCGCTGCCGCCGAAAGTGTGCGAGTCGAGGTCGAAACCGCTGCCTCTGAACACCATGTAGAGCGTCTGGGTTCCGGCGTTGCCGGTGAGGCTCACCGGGGCCGTGGACTGGTAGTTGTTCCAGCCTCCGGTGCTCTGGACCGTCGTGGTGGCGAGCAGGGTGCCGGTCGGCGAGCCGGCGCGCAGCTCGATCGACCCGCCGCCCGATGGTGACGACACGCGGTAGCTGACCGTCGAGATGCCGGCCAGGCTCATCGGGGTGAAGGCCACCCAGTCGCCGGCGGAGATGTCCCCGATGCGTTTGCCGCTCTCCGCTGCGGTCTGCTCGACGACGCGGGTGCCGGACTGACTGGAGTAGTACTCGGACTGTTTGTGCTTGGGCTGCAGGATCGCCTGGGCATGGCCGGTCAGCGGCGCCGCGCCGCCCGCGCCGCCGTTGTCGGTGTATCGCGCGTTGAGGACGTAGAAGAGGTTGGCGCCGTCCGGGTGCCCGCCGAGGAGTTCGGTGCGGATCGTGCCCGAGCAGCCCGGGTATTCGGTGGTCTCGTGCGCGTGGTCGTCGTGCCCGAGAGCGGGGTTGACGAAGACCTTGGTGCAGTCGACCGCGGCGCCGCCCGGGTCGGTGACGCTGACCGTGTACGACACCCGGTCCCCGAAGTCGAGCATGCCTCCGCTGGCAGGTGTGGTGATGGTGACGACCGGAGCGGTGTTGCCCACCGTGATCGTGACGTTGGAGAAGCCCGACTTGCCCGACTGGTCGGTGACCTTCAGTTGGGCGGTGTAGTTACCGTTGCTGGTGTAGGTGTGGCTGGGGTTGGCGGCCGTGGAGGTGGTGCCGTCACCGAAGGTCCACTGGTAGCTCAGCGTGGAGCCGGGATCGGGGTCGGTCGTGCCGGCGCTGCTGAACTGGACGGTCAGCGGCGCCGTGCCACTGGTGGGCGTTGCGGCGGCTTTGGCGACCGGGGACTGCCCGCCCTGGACGTAGTCGATCCGGTAGAGCCCGGAGTCGCTGTTGCCGCCGCCGAAGTTGGTGCCCCACTCGAGGAGGTAGAGGGAGCCGTCGCGGCCGAACTCCATGTCCATCGGCTTGTTGAAGCGTCCGCCCGGCAGGAACGGGTTGGTGCGGGTCACCGCCGTGCCGGAGTCGAAGTGCACCTCCTTGACGTAGTTGCGGGACCACTCGTAGAAGAAGTGGACGCCGTCGTAGTAGGCCGGGAACTTCGTGTCGGACGGGTTGGCCGCGTCGTACCGGTACACCGGTCCGCCCATCGGCGCGGAGCCGCCCGAGCCGAGCTCCGGGAAGGTCGGCGAGGTGCCGTAGCCGTACCAGATGTTCGGGGCGACGACCGGCCGCAGGCTGCTCAGCCCGGTGTTGTTGGGCGAGTTGTTGACCGGTGACGAGCAGTTGAACTTGGCGCCGACCACGCCCGTGTCGGGGTTGAAGGGGGCATAGGGCTGGTTGTCGCCGTGGCAGAACGGCCAGCCGTAGTTGCCCGGCGCCTTGATCACGTTGAGTTCGACGAGACCTTCCGGCCCCCGGTTCGTGGTCGGCGGGTTGCGGTCGGGTCCGTAGTCGGCCAGGTAGACCCAGCCGGTGTCCGGGTCGATGGAGAAGCGGAACGGGTTGCGGAAGCCCATCGCGTAGATCTCCGGCCGGGTCTGCGCCGTTCCCGCCGGGTAGAGGTTCCCCGACGGCACGGTGTAGCCGCCGCCGGCCTGCGGCCGGATGCGCAGCAACTTCCCTCGCAGGTCGTTGGTGTTGCCGGCGGTGCGGGCCGCGTCGAGGTTGGCCTTGCCGTTCCGCCAGTCCAGCGGGGCATAGCCCTGCCAGTTCGGGTCCAGGTTCGGCGGCGTGTCGTCACCGGTGCCGATGTAGAGGTTGCCGTCCGGGCCGAACTCGATGTATCCGCCGGTGTGCCCCGGCTCGGGGAAGGTTCGGTCCCGGTAGGCCGGGATGTCGATGACAGTGACCCCGCTGGAGACGTTCAGCGTGTCGCCGGTGAGCGTGAAGCGGGAGACCCGGTTCACGTCAGTGGTGCTGTTCGCGGGCGAGTGGTACAGGTACACGTATCCGTTACTGGCGAAGGCGGGGTCCAGTGCCAGCCCGGTCAGACCGTCCTCGCCGCCGGTGTAGACGCTCAGCGTGCCCGCCGTGACGGTGCTGTTCGACGAGGGCTTGAAGATCTTCACCTGTCCGCCGCGCTGGACGTAGAGGACCCGTCCGTCCGGCGCGACGGCCAGCGCCATCGGGTCGGTGGTGCCGTCGTCGAGCGTACGTTTCTGGAAGTTGCTCCAGACCGTCCCGCCGCACTCGCCGGGCTCGGCGCCGGCGGCCCACTTCACCCCGCCCAGGACGTGGTTGCGGAAGTTGGTCTCGCTGTAGGACTCGGCGGCGTGACCCATCCCGGTGGCCCACACCCGGCCGCCGGCGGTGTTACGGCACCAGGAGATCGGGTGATCGGGGCCCATCGCGCGCGAACCCGGGTTGTACGTCCGCTCGTCCGCGGTCACGAGGACGTGTACGTCGCCGCGCGGGTTGCGGTCGAAGTTGTACCACTCCTCGTTGCGGATCCAGCGGTCGGGCAGGCTCGCTGTCGAGGGGTGCTTCTTGTCGGCCACGATGGCGGTGCCCTGCAGGACGCCGGGGGAGTGCTCGGGCATGTGCGCGCCGGCGTTGACCGTCTGGTCCCACCACGGGTATTCGCCTTCGATGCCCATGTCCGTGGCGTTGTGAACGGCGACGATGCCCTTGCCGGAGGCGAGATAGCCCTCCACCGCCTGGCGCTGGGCGGCCGACGTCCACACCATGCCCGAGGTCTGGAACATGATGAGCACGTCGAAGGTGGCGAGGTTGGCCGGGGTGAAGACACCGGCGTCCTCGCTGTGCACCAACTCGAAGTTGTTGGCGGCGGCCTGCTGTTGGAACATCGAGATCCCGGCGGGGATCGAGTCGTGGCGGTAGCCCGCCGTCTTGGTGAAGAGCAGGGCGCGGAAGGCCGGAGCGGCCGATGCCGGGGCGACGAGCGCGAGCGAGAGCAGCATGCCCGCGATCAGCCCGATGGTCAGTGTAGAACGGCGCATGCGTCTCTCCTGGTCGTGGTGGTCAGCGCCCGCCCGAAAGTCACGGAGTGTCACATAGTGCCGTGATCTCTCCTCCGGGACAACGCGCCGAAGATCCATTTCTGATCAATGAGCTTCGATCTCTGCAAGATGGCTGGGGCGGTGGGTCGGCGACTGATGGGAACGCTCCCACTTGGCGCTCCGATCGCCTATCACCTGTTTTGAGTGACGATTGCCTTAGCATCGAGGAACATCTATCTTCATACGTGTGATGTTTCATCGCTGTCAAGCATTGACTCCTCGTGGGCCGTCCCGCGTGACGGTTGCCGGATTCCTGGAAGCCGCGCATGACTACTTTGGGTAATGATCCATCGCTGCTGGTCCTCCGGGCCGTCAGCAAGTCGTTCGTCGGCGTGCGCGTCCTCGACCGGATCGATCTCGACGTGGCGCCCGGCGAGGTGCACGCCGTCGTCGGCGAGAACGGCGCGGGCAAGTCGACCCTCATGAAGATCATTTCCGGCGCGTACGCACCGGACGAGGGCAGCGTCGTGTTCGCAGGCGAGACGCGGGTGTTCCGCGGGCCACGGGAGGCCCGGCGCGCCGGGATCGGGATGATCCACCAGGAGCTGACCCTGCTGCCGGACCGCACGGTCGCGGAGAACGTCCATCTGGGCCACGAGCCGGTGCGCCGGGGCCTGGTCGACCGGCGCGGGATGCTCGCCCGCACGTCGGCGCTCCTCGCCTCGATGGGCGCGGGCCCGTTGCCGGTGGACGTCCCGGTCGGCAGGCTCGGCATCGCCCAGCGTCAGGTGGTCGAGATCGCCAAGGCGCTCGCCCTCGACGCCCGGCTGCTCATCATGGACGAGCCCACGGCGGCGCTCGCCGACCATGAGGTCGAGCTCCTTTACGCCCTCGTGCGGCGGCTCCGGGGCCAGGGCATCGGGCTGCTCTATGTCTCGCACCGCCTCGCCGAGGTCTTCGACCTCGCGGACCGCATCACCGTTCTGAAGGACGGCAAACGGGTGACGACGGTGCCGGCCGCGGAAACCACCACGGCTGAGCTGGTGCGGCACATGGTCGGCCGGGACCTGTCCGGTTATTACCCGGGCCGGGCCGCGCCCGGCGACCAGGGGCCGGTCCGGCTCGCCGTCAGCGGCGGCGGCAACCGCAAGCTGCGCGACGTCAACCTGCGACTGCGGGCCGGCGAGGTCGTCGGCGTCGGCGGCCTCCAGGGCTCGGGGCGGTCCGCGCTCGCCCGGGCGCTCTTCGGCGTCGCGCCGTTCACCACCGGCGAGGTCCGCCTGGATGGCCGGCCGGTCCGGGTGGCCTCGCCACGCGCCGCGATAAGGGCGGGCATCGCGTATGTCAGCGAGGACCGCAAGGGCGAGGGCATCATGGCTCGTCAATCGGTGCTCGACAACGCGTTGCTCGCCGCCCGGGCGATCGGTGGCCCGTGGTCCGGCCGGGCCGACCGCACCACGCGGATGCGGGAACTGCTCGGCGCCGTGGATGTGCGAACCGCGGGCGTGGACCAGGAGATCCGCTTTCTGTCCGGCGGCAACCAGCAGAAGGTGGTGCTCGCCCGCTGGCTCGCACTGGGCCCGCGGGTCCTGCTCTTCGACGAGCCGACCCGGGGCGTCGACGTGGGCGCCACGTCGGCCATCCACGACGTCGTCCGCCGGCTCGCCCGCGAAGGGGCCGCGGTCCTGATGATCTCGTCCGACCTGCCGGAGCTGCTCGGCATGAGCGACCGGATCGTCGTCATGCGCGAGGGCAGCATCGCCGGCGAGCTGTCCGGCGGCGCGTCCGAGGCGGACGTCGTCGCCCTGGCGGTGGGCGCGGCGCCGGGTGTGGCCGCGTGAGCGCCCTGTCGCTCGTGGCCCGGCGACCCGTCCCGGGCGTCTATGTGGCCCTGGCTCTCACCGCCGTGATCGGCTGGCTGGTGGTCACGCTGCGCGGCGGCGCGCTGTTCAACCAGGCGACGATCGTGAGCCTGCTGCACGTCGCCGCCGGCCTGGGACTCGTCGCCGTCGGCCAGACCCTCGTGATCCTCGGCGGTTCCCTCGACCTGTCGGTGGCGTACGTGGTCAGCCTCAGCACCCTCGTCGCCGCCGAGACGATGAACGGCGGCAACGGGGCCCTGCTGCCGGGTGTCCTGCTGGCGCTCACGGTCAGCGCCGGCGTGGGGCTGCTCAACGGCCTGCTGATCGCGCGGGCCCGGGTCAATGCGTTCATCGCGACCCTCGGCGTCGGGCTGCTGCTCAAGGGTTACCTGGACAGCGGTTACGACGGCCCGGCCGGAAGCACCTCGCCCGGGCTCGTGCAGACCCTCGGCTATCAGCGGATCGGGCCGGTGCCGGTGTCGTTCGTGTTGATGCTCGTGGTCGCGGCGGCCGCGTGGCTGGCGCTGAGCCGCACCCGTTTCGGGCACCACCTCGTCGCGGTCGGCGGTGATCCGGAGGTCGCGCGGCTCTCCGGCGTCCGCACCGGCCGCGTTCTCGTCGCCGCCCACGTCCTGTGCTCGCTGTGCGCGGGACTTGCCGGCGTCTATCTCGCCGCCCGCCTCGGATCCGGTGCGCCGCGGGTCGGCACCGAGGGCCTCTACGACCTGGAGTCCATCGCCGCGGTGGTGATCGGCGGCACCGCCCTGGCCGGTGGCCGCGGCGGCGTGGCCGGCACGGTCGGCGGTGTGCTTCTGCTCGCCGGCATCGACGCCGTCTTCAACCAGCTCGAGCTCGACGCTTTCGCCAAGCAGGTGGTCCGGGGCGTGGTCATCATCGGCGCGGTGGCCGTCTATGCCCGCCGCGCCGCGCGGAAAGGCCGGTGGTGACGATGGTTGACACGCTGCGGGGGCGCCTGCCACGCGTACGCGCCGGTGGCCCGCTGCCGATCCTCGCGATCCTCGGCGTGCTGCTGGTCCTCGTCGCGATCCGGCAGCCCGACTTCCTCGCCCCGGCGTCGCTGATGTCGTTCCTCGGCCGCTCCGCCCCGATCATCCTGCTGGCCGCCGGTCAGTACTTCGTCATCGTCTCCGGCGAGTTCGATCTGTCGGTCGGCTCGCTGGTCACCGCCGAGGTCGTGATCGCCGCCCGACTCATCGACGGCGAGCCGGCCCGCACCTGGCCCGTGGTGGCGCTGGTGCTCGTGTCCGCCGCGTTCGTGGGGTTGGTCAACGGCGTCATCACGACGTGGCTGCGGGTGCCGTCGTTCATCACCACCCTCGGCATGCTGCTGATCCTCGTCGGAGCGGTCTACCTCTGGTCCGACGGCTCCCCGAAGGGCGAGCTCTCGGAACAGTTCCGGCGGTTCGGCCGGCGGGCCGTCGAGGACGTCCCGGTGCTCGGCCGGGTGCCGTACGCGCTGCTCGTGGTGCTTGTGCTTGGCCTGCTCGCCGTGGTGCTGATGCGTTCCGACTTCGGGCGCACCCTGATCGCCGTGGGTGATAACCCGCGCGCCGCCGAACTCAGCGGCGTGCGCTCCGGGCGCGCCCGGACGATCGCGTTCGTCCTGAGTGGCGGCGCGGCCGGAGCGGCGGCGATCCTTCTCGGCGGATACAGCGGAGTGTCGTTCCAGGCCGGCAGCGGCCTGGAGTTCACCGCCATCACCGCGGTGGTCCTGGGGGGCGTCGCCCTGGGCGGCGGACGCGGATCCGTCGCCGGCGCGATGCTCGGCGCGCTGACGCTCGAGCTGTTGTTCGCCCTCATGAACTTCTCCGGTGTCTCCGGCACGGTCCGACCGGCCGTCCAGGGCGCCATCATCCTGCTCGCCGTTGCCGTCACGGCAGCGCGCTCGCCGTCCAGATAGGGGAACATTGTGCGACGTTCCATTCCATCGCTGGCCGTTGTCATCGTGCTGGCCCTCGCCGGCTGCGCCACCGACGAGCCGGCGACCAGCGCCTCCGGCCCGCCCGCCGCGGGAGCGGGCACCGGGGACCAGTCGAAGTTCTTCGTGCGCAGCGACTACGACGCCGAGCTGGCGATGCTCGGGGCCACCGCGACAGGGCCGGCCGGCAAACCGTGGGAGCAGGTGCTCAATCCGAGCATGGTGGAGACCGCCTCCTTCAAGAAGACGGGCCCGCACAAGATCTGCTTCTCCAACGCGGCGCTGAACAATCCGTGGCGCCAGGTCGGGTTCAAGACCATGCAGGCCGAGGTCGAGACCCACCGCGACCAGATCTCCGAGTTCGTGCACGTCGACGCCGAGGGCAAGGACCAGAAGCAGATCGCCGACATCAACGACCTGCTCGGCAAGGGCTGCGACGCGCTCATCGTCTCGCCCAACACCACCGCGACGCTGACCCCGGCGGTCGAGGCGGCGTGCCGCACCGGTGTCCCCGTTGTCGTGTTCGACCGCGGCGTCGAGACGACGTGCCCGGTCACCTACATCAACCCGATCGGCGGATACGGGTTCGGTCACGTCGGGGCGGAGTTCGTCGCCCAGAAGATGAAGCCCGGTGGCAAGGTTCTCGCCCTGCGGATCCTGCCGGGGGTCGACGTGCTCGAAACCCGTTGGTCGGCCGCGAAACTCGTCTTCGACCGCGCGAACGTGGACGTGGTGGGCGTCGAGTTCACCGACGGCGACCCGGCGAAGACCAAGAAGATCGTCGACGACTACCTCCAGCGGCACGGCACGATCGACGGCGTCTGGATGGACGCCGGCGCGGTCGCGGTCGCGGCGGTCGAAGCGTTCCAGGACGCGGGCAAGCCGGTGCCCCCGATCAACGGTGAGGACCAGCTCGACTTCCTGCGCCTGTGGAAAGACCAAGGACTTACGGCCATCGCGCCGACCTACCCGACCTACCAATGGCGTACGCCCATCATCGCCGCACTGCGAATCCTCGAGGGCCGGCCGGTCTCCGACCCGTGGAAGCTGCCGCAGCCCACCATCACCCAGGAGAACCTCGACGACTACCTCGACCCGCAGATGCCCCCGCTGCACTACGCGATGTGCGGCTGCACCGGCCTGCCCGGCTATCCGCAGCGGTGGAAGTAGCCACCGTGCGCGCTGTCGGTGTCAACCCCTGGGTGTGGGCCTCGCCGGTCGACGACGAGGCCCTGGCCGTGCTGATCCCGCGGATCGCCGCGTTCGGCTTCGACACGGTCGAACTGCCGATCGAGCAACCCGGCGACTGGGACCCGGTCCGCACCCGCGACCTGCTGGCGGAGCACGGGCTGACCGCAGCCGGCGTCTGCGCGGTCACGCCGCCCGGCCGGGACCTCGTCGGCACCGCCCCGGCCGTCGTCGAGGCGACCGTCGCCTATCTGAAGGGCTGCGTGGACAGCGCGGCAGCGGTCGGCGCGCCGTGCGTCGGCGGGCCGGTCTACGCGGCGGTGGGCCGGACGTGGCGGATGACCGACGCGGCCCGCACGGCGTGTTACGCGGAGTTCCGCCGGGCGATCACGCCGGTCGCCGACCACGCTGGTGAACGCGGAGTGTCGATAGGCGTGGAACCGCTCAACCGGTACGAGACGAGCGTGGTCAACACCATCGGGCAGACCCTCGAAATGATCAGCGGGCTGCCGTCCACGGTCGGCGTAATGATCGACACCTATCACCTCAACATCGAGGAGGCCGACCCGTACGCCGCTCTGGCCACCGCCGGAACCCACATCAAGCACGTTCAGGTCAGCGGCACCGACCGTGGGGCGCCCGGGGCGGACCACTTCGACTGGCGCCGCTTCCTGACGGTGCTGGACGGAACCGGCTACGACGGCGCGGTGTGCATCGAGTCGTTCACCGCGGAGAACGAGACGATCGCGACCGCCGCGTCGATCTGGCGCCCGCTGGCCCCGTCACAGGACCGCCTCGCCCTCGACGGGCTGAACCATCTGCGAGGGCTTCTGCGGTGAGGGTGCGGGGCCGACACCTATTTCTGTACCTCTATTGAAAGGAACTGCGTGATGTCCAAGCACAGATTGTTCTCGGGATCGGCGGTGGTCGCGCTCCTGCTCGTCCTGGCCACCGGGGCCGCGGCGGAGGGCAGTGCGGCCGGCGGGACAGCGCCGGCTGCCGCCCCCGTGGCGGCCGCGGCGACCCCCGGGTGCGGCAAGGCCCCGGCGCTGGCCAGCGGGACACACACCATCCAAAGCGGTGGCAAGAGTCGCTCGTTCATCCTGAGCGTCCCCGCCAACTACGACAGCAACCGGCAGTACCGGCTGATATTCGGCTTCCACTGGTGGGGTGGCACGGCCGAGGCTGTCGCGTCGGGCGGGAGCGACGGGGACGTCTACGCCCACTACGGACTTCGACGGCTGGCGGACAACAGCGCGATCTTCGTCGCGCCGCAGGGCATCGGTAACGGCTGGGCCAACTCCGGCGGTGAGGACGTCACCTTCGTCGACGACATGATCAGCCGGCTCGACAACGCCCTGTGCATCGACACGGCACAGCGCTTCTCGCTGGGCTTCAGCTACGGCGGCGCCATGAGCTACGCGCTGGCGTGCGCCCGGCCGACCGTCTTCCGTGCGGTGGCGGCCATCGCCGCTCCCGGGCCGATCAGCGGATGCAGCGGCGGCGCCCAGCCGTTCGCCTACATGGGGATTCACGGTGTCGGTGACAACCCCGCCGCCGGGCGGGCGCTGCGGGACCGGTTCGTCCGGAACAACGGCTGCACCACGCAGAATCCGCCCGAGCCGGCCGCGGGCAGCCGGACCCACATCACCACGACGTACTCCGGGTGCCGGGAGGGCTACCCGGTGGTCTGGGCCGCCTTCGACGGCGGGCACCAGCAAGGCCCCGTGGACGGTTGCGCCGGCTGCGAGAGCGGTGCCCGGAGCTGGGTCAAGGAGGAGGTGTGGCGGTTCTTCACCGGCGGGACGAGCCCGAACCCCACCACCTTCCGGCTGCGCGGCGAGTCGTCCGGCCGCTGCCTCGACGTCAACGGCGCCAGCTCCGTCAGCGGGGCTCAGATGATCATCTGGGACTGTCACACCAACGCCAACCAGCAGTTCACCCGCGATGGCCAGACCCTGCGGGTGATGGGCAAGTGCCTGGAGATCCCCGCGAACGCCGGTGCGGGCACCCGGGCGCAGATCGGGGACTGTGGCGGCGGCGCGAACCAGCAGTGGAACGTCAACAGCAACGGCACGATCAGCAACGTCCAGACGGGGATGTGTCTCGACGTCAACGCTGCCGGCACCGCCAACGGCACCGCCGTGGTCGTGTGGAGTTGTCACACCGGCGCGAACCAGCGTTGGAGTCAGGCCTGAAGCAGACGTGAGCGAGACGAAGGCCCGCTTCGCCGCGCGGGTGTCCAGGTCCAGAGAGCGAACCCGGCGCCCATGGCGAGCATGGTCAGCACCCCTCGGGGTGAGAAGATGTGGCTGTCGATGAAGGACCAGCCGGCGGCAAGCAGTACCACGGTGCCGGGCAGCACCCGGATGCCACGCTGGCCGCCGGCCAGCGACACCGCGGCGGCCAGCGTGGCGGCGAGGAAGGCGTACACGCCGACGGTCCCGAGCCTGCCGCCGGTCTCATACAGCGCGAGCACCAGTCGTCGCAGCTCGGCCGGGTCTCCGTGTTGCCCGGCAACGGTGCCCGCGCCGATCCCCGCCACCGCATCCAGGCCGGTATAGGCGATGGCGTACACCGCGGCGCACACCCAGGCGACCATCCGGGCCACCCTGGGTGTTCTGGCGCATGGGGGTTCCCGCAACAGCACCACGAAGCCCAACGCCAGCAGTGGAAAGACCGGCAGCAGGACGATGTGCAGCCACACCCAGCGATGGGCCGTCGCGGCGGACAGCCCGCTCGGATGAATGAGGCCGGCGAGGGCCAGGAGCACCGGCCCCAGCATCACCAACACCAGGGTCGGCGCCAGCCCGAGGCGGGACGGGCGAGGGTCGCAGTTCGAGTCGGTCATGGCGGTCACCGGATCCTGAGGAGGGGACGAGCGATCGTCCCCCCAGGCTTCCGCGTGCCGCCGCGGCGAGCCTGAAGGGACCATCGACACCTCTTACTGGGCAGAGGTACGCGTTACTAGGCAGAGGTACGCGTTACTGGGCAGAGGTACGCGGCACGCACGGCCAAGGATGAAGGCGCAATAGGTCCGTAAGAAGTTCCCGGCCGTCCGGCGTAAACCGGCTACCGAGCCTCCGGCGGATGCCGGGTGGTTGCCTGCCGGCAGTCGGCTGTCTGGCGACCAGGGCTTGTTTCGGCCTCGTGGCCGCGGCTTCTGTGGCTCCTCCCGAACCCTGTCCCTGCCATTCCGGCACCGCTCATCATGATGAGCGCGGCGGGCAAAGATAAGATGACTGCCTCAATGGCTTGCAGGGGGGCCCGGTGGCGCTGACCGACGAGGCGATCACGAAGATCCGCGGGATGATCCAGTCGGGGGAGTTGCCGCCGGGCGCCCGCCTGCCCACCGAGCAGCAGCTCTCGCAGGAGATGGGCCTGTCCCGCAGCGGGGTTCGCGAAGCCGTCAAGGTGCTCGAGGCGGCGCGCGTGCTCGTCGTGCGCCGCGGTGACGGCACGTATGTGACGAGCCTGGCGCCGCGGCTGCTGCTGGAGGGTCTGGGTGTCGCGGTCGAGCTGCTTCGCGACGACACCCTGCTCGAGGTGATGGAGGTGCGCCGGATGCTGGAGCCGGTGGCCACCGGTGTCGCCGCGTTGCGGATCACCGACGCCGACGTGGACCGGCTGGGCGAGATCCTCGAGGACATGCGCGGTGCGGCGGACGACGCCGAGCGGCTCATCCGGTACGACGCCGAGTTCCACCGGACCGTCATCGCGGTTACCGGCAACGAGACGCTGACCTCGCTTCTCGACGGCCTGTCGGGGCAGACGCTGCGGGCCCGGGTGTGGCGCGGGTTGATCGAGGGTGGCTCCTCCGGCGTCACGCTCAACGAGCACGAGGCGATCTACCGGGCCCTGAGCGACCGTGACCCGCTCCTGGCCCAGGCGAGCGCGCTGATCCACGTGAATACGTCCGAGTCGTGGTTGCGTACCGTGCTGGCCGCGGCACCGCGGCAGCCGGCACCGTGATTCATCAGATGAGTTTGACGCCGGTCAGGTCTGTGCCTTGCCGCCGGTGACCCGGGAGACGACCAGCGCGACGAGGATGACCGCACCGTTGAGGAAGTTCGTCCACTGCGCCGGCACGCCGGCCAGCGTCAGCACGTTGATGATCAGGAAGAGCAGCAGGACGCCGGTGAACGCTCCGAAGACGGTGCCCTTGCCGCCGTTGAGGCTGACGCCCCCGATGACGGCCGCGGCGAACACCTGGAAGATCGCCCCGTCGCCCTGCGCCGCCGTGACCGACGCGAGCCGCCCGCTGATGAGCAGCCCCGCGAGCGCAGCCAGCGTGCCGGCGACGACCAGGGTCAGCCACACGACCCGGTCGGTGCGGACGCCTGCCGCCCGTGCGGCGTCGGCGTTGCCGCCGATCGCGTACAGCGACCGGCCGGCCCGGGTGTAGCCCAGGACCACGACCGCCACGGCGAACAGGATCAAGCTGATCCAGATCGACGCGGGCACGGCGAGCCACGAGGCGGAGCCGAGGTAGGTCATGGACTCCGGCAGGGCGAAGAACGTCTTGCCGCCGGAGATGCCGGTCAGCAGGCCGCGCAGGACGATCAGCATGCCGAGCGTGACGATGAAGCCGTTGAGCCCGAACCGGACGATCAGCAAGCCGTTGAACGCGCCGATGAGCGCGCCGGTCAGGAGCACCAGCGGGATGGCCAGGGCGCCCGGCACGGCGTGCAGGCCGAGGCCGTGCGTGACGGCCGGGTCGACGATGAGCCAGGCCGCGATGCCCGGCGCCAGTCCGAAGGTCGACTCCAGCGACAGATCCATCTTTCCGGTGATGAGCACGAGGGTCTCGGCGAGCACGACGATGGCGATCTCGGACATGCTCTGCAGCACGTTGATGATGTTGTCGGTGCGCAGGAACACCGGGCTGACGATGTATCCGACGATGGCGACCGTGACGATGGCCGGCACCAGAGCGAGGTCACGGAGCCGGGCCAGCGCGGGGATCCGGCGGGTAGCCGGAGGCGGCGGAGCCTCGGCGGCGGTGGTGCTCGACAGCGTGTCAGACATGGTCGAGATCGACCCCTTCCATCGCGGCTACCAGGTCGTTGTCACGCCAGCCGGCCTGCATCTCGCGCACGATCCGGCCCTGCACCATCACCAGGACGCGGTCGCAGATGCGCAGGTCGTCGAGCTCGTCCGAGACGATCAGCACGACGCTGCCGCGACCGCGCACCTGATCGACCACGCCGAGCAGGGTCTGCTTGGATCGCACGTCCACGCCGGCGGTCGGGGTGACGAGGACCAGCAGCTTGGGATCGCCGGCCAGGGCGCGGCCCATGACCACCTTCTGCTGGTTGCCTCCGGAGAGGTCGGAGACGGGCACGTGCGGCCCGGAGGCTTTGATCGCAAGGTCGGTGATGAACCCGTGGGCGATGGCATCGCGCCGAGCCGGCGAGATGAGACCGTGCCGGCCGATCCGCCCGGGAACGGTCATGGTGACGTTCTCGGCGATGGACAGCAGGGGTACCAGGCCTTGCCGGTGCCGGTCCTGCGGGACGAGGCCCACGCCGGCCGCGAGGGCGTCCGGCACGCTGCCGCGCCGCAGCGTACGGCCGTCGACGGTGACCTTGCCCCCGGCTGGTTTCGCGAGTCCGACCAGAGCCTCAGCCACCTCGAACTTGCCGCTGCTGCCGCCGCCGGCGAGCCCGACCACCTCGCCGGTGCGTGCCTCGAACGACGCGCCGGCGCCGGAGGCGGTCACCAGATCACGGACGACGACCCGGACTGCGGCGTCGGCGGGCGGTGGCGGGCGGTACGTGTCTCCGGCGAGGCTCACGTCCTCACCGGTCATCGCGGCCACCAGGGCCGCGCGATCGAGCTCGGCGACCGGGGCGGTCACGATGTGCCGGGCGTCGCGGAAGACGGTCACCACGTCGCAGATCTCATAGATCTCCTGCAGGTGGTGACTGATGAACAGGAACGTGACGCCCTGGGCGCGCAGGGCGCGGATGCGGTCGAAGAGCCGGCTGATGCCGGTGCCGTCGAGCTGGGCGGTTGGTTCGTCGAGGATGATGAAGCGGGCCCCGAACGACAGCGCACGGGCGATCTCCACGAACTGCCGTTGCTCGACGGTGAGCGCCGACGCCGGCTGGTCGACGTCCACGTCGACCGACCAGGCCGCCAGCAGTTCGCGCGCGGAACGGCGCAGCGCCCGCCACCGGATGAGGCCGCCGGCGCCGCGATCGTGCCGGTTGAGAAAGAGGTTCTCGGCGACGGTGAGGGCTCCGATGATCGTCGACTTCTGGTAGACGCAGGCCACCTGCCGGCGCCAGGCGTCCCGGTCACCGGGCGGCGGGGCGGCCCGCCCGCCGAAGCTGACCCGGCCCGTGTCCGGCGCCTGGAGCCCGGTCAGGATGTCGACCAGCGTCGACTTTCCGGCGCCGTTGCGGCCGACCAGGGCATGGGTCTCGCCGGCCCGCACAGTGATGCCGGCCCGGTCGAGCGCGACGGTGGACCCGAAGCGCTTACCGATGTCCACCGCCTCGACGACCGGCGCCATTTCTTCGTACGTCATGAGTTGTTGCCCCACAGCGACGTGTCGTCGTACTTCGCCGTCTTCTCACCGCCGATCGTCGCGCCGTCCGCCGTGACCAGTGGAGCGGAGAGCTGATCCTCGAGCAGGCCCTCGCGCACCTTGATGATCGTGCTGTCGTGGTCGGTCGGTCCGGGTTGGAACGCCTTGCCGTCGATGGCGGCTTTGATGTAGTGGAGGCCGTATTTCGCGTACAGGTCGGCGGGCTGGCTGACCGTCGCGTCGATGAGTCCGTCCTTGATGTTCTTGAGCTCCTCGGGAATCCCGTCGTTGGAGACGATGAAGACGTGCTTCGGGTCGCTCGGTGGCACCTGCAGGCCCTTCTGCTTGAGCACCTGCAGCGTCCCGGAGAGGGCGAACGACGACTGCATGTAGACACCCTTGACGTCGGGGTCGGAAGCCAGGCGTGTCTGCAGTTTGGACGCCGCGACGTCGCCCTTCCAGTCGGTCACCTCGCCGAAGACGCGGATGCCGGGGAAGTCGTTCTTCATGCAGTCGTTGAACGCCTCGGTGCGGTCGCGGCCGTTGATCGACGCGAGGTCGCCCTGGAGCATGACGACCTTGCCCTTCCCGCCGAGCTTGGCCCCCAGGAACTGGCATGCCTTGGTGCCGTAGGCGCGGTTGTCGGCCCGCACGACCATGTAGACCGAGCCGGTGTCGGGCCGGGTGTCGATCGTGACGACCGGGACCTTCTTGGTGGCGAGCTGCTCGAGGGTGGGTGCGATGGCGGCGGTGTCCTGCGGGGCCATCACGACGCCCTTGACGTCCTGGCTGACGAACGTCTGCACGTTCGAGATCAGCGCGGCGACGTCGTTCTGCGAATTCGTCGTCTTGAGCTCGACGCCGACCGCCTGAGCCGACGGGGGAACGTACTTGATGTAGGAGTTCCAGAAGTCGGTGTCGGACCTCGGATAGTCCACGCCGACCAGTGGGGCCGCGGCGCCGGCGTCCGTGGCCGCCGGCGAGTCGCGATTGCACGCGGCGATGGACGACGTGGCGCCGAGCATCATGACGACCGCCAGACTGACCTGAATCCTGCGGTTCACCGGTGTCCTTCCATGCTGGGGAGAAGGGGAGCGATGGTGGGGGTGTGACGGACGACACTGTAGACATCTGACGTTATGCCTCGAAGTTGTGCCGGTCAACGGATCATCCCGCCCAAAGATCCGCTGTCGTCGTCGAAGCATCTGATGAATCCCGCTGATGGTTCGAACTAGGCGGCGGTCCACTCGGGACCGTCGGGGTACCGGTAAGCGGTGAGCGTCGCCGGGCGCATCTCGGCGCTCATCCCGGCCGCCCGGGGTGCGACGTAGCGGCCGTTCTCGATGTGTACCGGATCGGTGAAATGCTCGTGCAGATGGTCGACGTATTCGATGGCGCGGTCCTGGGTCGTGCCGCTGACCGCGACGAAGTCGAACATGGCCAGATGCTGCACGAGCTCGCACAGCCCGACCCCGCCCGCGTGCGGGCAGACCGGTACGCCGAACTTCGCCGCGAGCAGCAGGATCGCGAGGTTCTCGTTGACCCCGCCGACGCGGCAGGCGTCGATCTGCACGACATCGACGGCGCCGGCCTGCAACAGCTGCTTGAACATGACGGCGTTGTGCGCGTGCTCGCCGGTGGCCACCTTCACCGGCGCCAGCGCCGCACGGATCGCGGCGTGCCCGAGGATGTCGTCCGGTGACGTCGGTTCCTCGATCCAGTACGGGTCGAACGGCGCGAGCTCCCGCATCCACCCGATGGCGTCGGGCACGCCCCAGATCTGATTGGCGTCGACCGCGAGGCGTACCTCCGGGCCGACCGCCCGCCGGGCGATGGCCAGCCGCCGTACGTCGTCCGCGAGATTCGCGCCCACCTTCAGCTTGATCAGCCGGTAGCCGTCTTCGACCGCCTCCGCGCACAGCCGGGCGAGCTTCTCGTCGTCGTAGCCGAGCCAGCCCGGCGTGGTGGTGTACGCCGGATAGCCCTCGTCGAGCAGGACCTTCTCTCGCTCAGCTCTGCCTCCGGTCGCGTTCCGCAGCAGGTCCAGCGCCTCGTCCGGGGTGAGCGCGTCGCGCAGGTACCGCCAGTCGATCTGGGCCACGAGCTGCTCCGGGGACAGTGCCGCGAGCAGCCTCCACAGGGGCTGGCCCGCTCGCCGGGCGGCGAGATCCCAGACCGCGTTGACCAAGCCGCCCGCGGCCATGTGCACGACCCCCTTGGCCGGGCCGAGCCAGCGGATCTGACTGTCGCCGATGAGCCGCTGAGACAACACCCCGGGGTCGGCGACGAGTTCGTCCACCGGCTGCCCGATGATCATCTTGGCGAGCGAGCGGATGGCGGCGACCTCGATCTCCGTGCCGCGGCCGACGGTGAAGACGAACCCGTGGCCTTCGGCGCCCGCGGTGGTGCGGAGCACGATGTACGCGGCGGAGTAGTCCGGGAAGGGGTTCATCGCGTCGGATCCGTCGCGATGCCTGGACGTCGGGAACCGGATGTCGAAGGTGTCGATGGACAGGATGCGCTCGGTCACTGAGCCTCCGCTCGGTGGGGGCTCCTCCGCTTCAGAAGCCACATACATCAGATGTATTTATACGTCTCCGGTCTCCTTGCGTCCATGGGAGCGACTTGGTGAGCTTCCTGGAGAAATTAATCAGATGTATCGGCCTGGCGATGCAGGACTGAGATGTGTTGTCACGCGGCACTGCGGCGTCGGCTCATCCTCGTCGCCCGGTACAGGACCGCTGTGCTGCAGACGATGCGGCTCACGCTGGTGGCGACGGCCATGATGGCGAGTAAAGCTGATGCCGTCGCCGAAGCCGCGAGGAGTCCGATCATGGTGAGGTCGGCGGCGACGCTTACGCCGGCGACGGCGATCGTGGCGGCCGCGGCCCCCTGCGGTGATGTCTCCGGCAGCCAGCGCATCAGGCGTCCGGTGGTGGCGAGGGCGCCGCCGGCGACGGCGATCGCGATGGCGATCAGCGGAAGAGCGGGGATCGCGGCGATCATGGCGATCGGGCCGGTCTGCCACGGATCCGGGCGCAGCAGCAGAAGCCACCAGATTCCGACGAGCGGTCCGGTGGCGATGTAGGTGGCGACGACGCGCCTTGCGTAGGTGGTGGTCAGCTCGCCCGCGAAGGCGTCGGCGACCTCTTGCGGGCTGCCGAACTGGGCGACTGCCGCCGCCTGCGCCCGCTCGGCCGTCATTCCGGCGGCGAGGTGCACTTCGGTGGCCACGTCCAGTCCGTCGCGCAGCTCGATGAGGATCTGGCTGCGGTGCCGGCGCGGCCCGGGCAGCTTTGTGCCCAAGTCGTCGAGGTAGGCGGCGACGAGTGTGCGCGACCCGGTGGTCGGGTTCAGGCCGTGGCCGGCCATGGTCGCCTCGCGAGGACGGCGGTGACGGCGGTGGCGAACTGGTCCCAGACGGCGCGCTGTTCGACCAGCACGCCTTCGCCGGTGGGCGTGAGGTGATAGCCGCGGCGACGGCGTCCGCCGACGGTTTCCCAGTTGCTCGCGATGAGCCCGGCGCGCTCGAGCCGGTGCAGCGCCGGATACACGGTGCCGGTGGGCAGGTCGAGTGCTCCGCCGCTGTCGGCGCGCAACGCCTCGATGACCGCGTACCCGTGTCGTGGGCCCTGCTCGAGCACTGCCAGCAGCAATGCGTCGAGGTGTCCTTTGAGTAACTCCGGCCGCATCGGCAGCATGCGGGTCACCTCCGCGAATCCCTGGGTTCCCAGTACGGCACGCCAAGCGTAGTATCACAATACTTTGCGATGCTACATATGAGGTGACCGGGATGGCTGCCTTCCACGCCGTGCTGGACCTGGCCGACGCTGGTGTTGCCGCACGCGATCTGGTGGGCGGCAAGGCTCAGGTGCTCGGCGAACTGGCCACGGACGGTCTGCCAGTTCCCCGAGGGATGGTCGTGACCGCTGCGGCGCTGGACATCGACGGTTGGGAGACGTCTGTCGCCGAAGCCGTTCGCGGGCTGGGGGCGACACGCTTCGCTGTGCGGTCGTCGGCCGGGGCCGAGGACCTGTCCGACGCGTCTTACGCCGGACTTTACGAGAGCTACCTCGACGTGCCCGTCGACGGCCTGGCCGACGCCGTACGCCGATGCTTCGCCGCCGCCACTGCCGGGCGAGTGTCGGCGTATCACCACCGGCGCCACGGCGGGGGCGCTGACGCCATGGCGGTCCTGGTGCAGGTGATGGTCGAACCAGCTGCGGCCGGGGTGGCATTCACGGTCCACCCGGTCACCGGCAACCGTGACCAGACGGTCGTCACCGCCGTGCGCGGGCTGGGTGACGCGCTGGTGTCCGGCGAAGCCGTCGGCGAGGAGTGGACGATCGTCGGCGATGTCACCACGATGACCAGGCCGGTTCGTCGCGGGGAGGCAGCATTGACCGCCGAGCAGGCGCACGCGGTGGCTGACCTCGCGCGGCAGGTCGCCGACCGTTACGCGCGCCCACAGGACATCGAGTGGGCCATCGACCGCGGTGGTCGGTTGTGGCTGCTGCAGGCTCGGCCGATGACAGCCGTGCCCGAGACGGTGTCCTGGGTACCGCCTGGGCCGGGGCTGTGGATGCGCAACTTCCGTCTCGGCGAATGGCTGCCGGAGGCGGTCACGCCGCTGTTCGGCACCTGGCTGCTGCCGATCCTGGAAGACGGTTTCCTCGACGGCATGCACGCCAGCGTCGGAGTCCGGGTGCCGTTCCGGTACGCGTTGGTCCACGGCTGGTACTACAACGCCACCCCGATACCCTCTCCGAAGCTGCTCGCCGGCGTGCTGTGGCAGGGACGCGGTCACGCGGTCAAAGTGTTGTACAACGCGCTGGTCCGCGTCGGCCGGAATCCGGCGGCCGCAGACCGGGCCGTGTTGTCGGGCCTGGGCCGTCACTGGCGCGATGTTCAGCTGCCCGCGTACCGCCGGCTGGTCGCCGGCGCCGAGGCCGAGGTTGCCACGGCATCGCCTGATCGTTTGGCGGGTCTGATCGATGTGCTCGGCCGAGAGGCCGGGATCCATTTCTGGTATCTGGCGATCGTTGGCGGGTCGGCGTGGAAGATGGAAGCCTGCCTGACCCGCTTCACACGCCGCCATTTCCCGGATGTGCTGCCCGAAGCCCGCGGCGGTGCCCAAGTCTTGCTGCGCGGGTTGTCCGGTATCCAGCACATGGGCGTCGGCCACGCGGTGCAGAGCGCCGACTGGTACCACCCGGCAGCCGCCGAACTGCCGGACGCCGCGACCACCGCTGACACCAGCCGCCGTCACGCCCAACTGGTTGAACAGCGTGCCGCCGCCGAGCAGGCATGCCGGGCCGCACTCGGTCAACGGCCACACCTACTGGCCGAATACGAGCGCCTGTTATTGGTCAATCAGCGGTACGCGATCATCCGGGAAGAGCAGGCTCGCGACTTCACCCTCGCCTGGCCGGTGTTGCGGATGTGCGTACGCCGCCTCGGCGAACACCTGGCGTCGGCCGGGCACCTTCGCCGGCCGGGGGACGTGTTCTTCTGCACCCGCAACGAGGTGGAAGCGGGCCTGGCCGGCCGGCCCGAGCCGGCAGGGGTGAGCGCCGTCGAAGAACGTCGGCAACAGTGGCACCGTCAGCGTGGACTGGCCGCGCCGTTGACCCTCGGCGCGCCGGCCCGCCTGATCGGAGACGTGATCGACCGGGCGGTGCAGCGGGCCCGTGGGCCCCATGAGGTGGTCGCCGGGGTGATCGAGGGACATCCGGCATCGGCGGGGCGGGCGACCGGTCCGGTCCGCATCGTCAACAGCCCGGACGACTTCGACGCGTTCCGCGAAGGCGACGTCCTGGTGGCCAAGGCAACCCTGCCGGCGTGGACGCCGCTGTTCGCGCGTGCTGCGGCCGTCGTCACCGATGGTGGAACCCTTGCCGCACACGCGTCCCTGATCGCCCGCGAGTACGGCATCCCCGCCGTGTGCGGCACCGGGGATGCTACGACCCGGCTGCGGAATGGGCAGTCGGTGACTGTCGATGGCGGGGCCGGGACAGTGACCCCACACGAACTGCCTGCCCCGCATATCTGATCAGGCAGCGACTCGCGGTGCTGAAAGCGCTGTCTCGCTGGAGAAACGGTTGATCGGCGCGCCTCCTGCCTCAAAAGTCGTCGAGGTTAGAGGGATCGGTCATGAACGCGTTGGCTCGATGCGCCGGGGAAGTGACTCAGCCGGCGGCGCCGAGTAGCCGAGGGGGCGATCCGGCGCCTCGGCCGGGGTCGTTTGCCTCTGTTGCAGACGCTTCCGCGCCGACCAAGGTGAGGGGGCCATCGGCGACGGCGGAGGGAAGGCCGTGGGAGTCTCTGAGCGGTACAGCCGGACGGGTCTGCCTCGCGTGGCGCCCGCTCTGGTGGTCGCCGTGGGCGCAGCCGTGGGTTTCCTGACGGGCCGGGACGGAACAGCGGCTTGGCAGGTCGCCCGTGTGGCGGTCCTGCTCGTTCTCACCGTCGGCGCAGCAGCCATCGTCAGGAAAGGTGAGCCGCTGACGCGGGCGGCGGTTGCTACGGTCGTCGGGTTACCGGCGGTCGCCACGGGTGCCGGAATCGCGCTTCCGCACCTCAGCAAGACCGGCATGTCCGTGGTTGCCGTGGCGGGTTCTGTCGCGCTCGTGGCGGGTGCCGCGCTCGTCTCGTACGGATCGGTGGGACTGATCCGCAGCACGTGCGGATGGTGGCGAGTCGGGACAGGAGCGGTTCTACTCGCCGTCACCATGATCGGATTGTTCACCGGCGGCCAGGCCGTGGCTGCCACCAACGTACCCCGAACAGGTCTGCGGGTGGAGACGCCGGCAGATCGAGGTTTCCGGTACGAGGACGCGACTTTCCGAACGCCGGATGACGTCGAACTGGCGGGGTGGTATCTGCCTGCGGCGAACCGCACGGGCGTGATTCTCCTGCACGGTGCGGGCTCGACCCGGTCCGACGTGCTCGACCATGCCGCCGTGCTCGCACGGCACGGGTACGGGGTGCTGATGGTCGACGCCCGTGGCCACGGGCGAAGCGATGGTCGTGCGATGGACTTCGGCTGGTACGGCGATGAGGATGTCGCCGGGGCGGTGTCGTACCTGCAAGGCCGCCCTGACGTGGACCCGGGCCGGATCGCCGTGATCGGTCTCTCCATGGGCGGGGAGGAGGCGATCGGGGCGGCGGCGACCTCTCCGGCCATCCGTGCCGTCGTGGCCGAGGGCGCCACTCAGCGCGTCGCGGGTGACTCGGCGTTCCTCGAGGACGCCTACGGCGTGCGGGGCCGGATCCAGCGTCAGGTCAACGGCCTCACCACCGCGCTGACGGATCTGCTCACGGATGCCCAGCCGCCCGTCACCCTGCGCGCAGCGGCGGCAGCCACCGCGTTGCGGCCGATCCTGTTGATCACCGCCGGCGAGGTGCCGGACGAGACGTACGCGGCCAGATTCATCCAGCGCGGCAACCTCAGCGTCCAAGTATGGAAGGTAGAGGGCGCAGGCCATACACAGGCTCTGCGTACCCACCCGGACGAATGGAACCGGCGGGTTACAGCGTTTATCGACGGTGCCCTTGGCCGGGCGGCCGGATGACGGCGGTGACGCATGCCCGACGAGTTTCGATCCGCCCACCGTGGCGCCGGAGACGTTTCATGACCGTTCATGGGTCGACCGGCCCTGTGCGCGGTCGTGCACGAGTCGCAGGATGAAGATGTGCCGGGAGCCGTGCTGGTCGTCGAGGACGATCGTGAGCTGAGGAATCTGGTCCGCCGGTATCTGGAGCGGGCCGGCCACGCGGTGCAGAGCACCGGCTCCGGCGCCGAGGCTATCGCTCGGCTCGCCGCCGGCGGCGTCGAACTGATAGTGCTTGATCTCGG
Source organism: Paractinoplanes hotanensis (assembly GCF_023717965.1). NCBI lineage: Bacteria > Bacillati > Actinomycetota > Actinomycetes > Micromonosporales > Micromonosporaceae > Paractinoplanes > Paractinoplanes hotanensis. The sequence continues at coordinate 163,640 of NZ_JAMQOL010000038.1, forward strand.
TCTGCCCGATGTCGACGGGGGCGAGGTGCTGGCGGCCGCCCGCGCGGACGGCCGTGAAGTTCCTGTTGTGGTGGTGACCGCTCGTAGCGGCGTTGAAGACCGCATCGACGGGTTGCGCCACGGAGCTGATGACTATGTGACCAAGCCGTTCTCGCCGACGGAGCTGGTGCTGCGTGTCGAGGCGGTGCTGCGCCGCGCGCACGGCAGCCGTGGCAGCGATGACGGTGTGATGTCGTTCGGTGGCGGGCGACTGCGACTCGACGAGGTCCGCCACGAAGCCCGCCTGGACGGCGGACTGCTGGATCTGACGCCCACCGAGTGGGGTGTGCTGACCGCGCTGGCCGGTACGCCGGGGCGGGTGTATTCCCGCTATGAGTTGATCAATCAGGTACGTGGCTACGAGTTCCCCGGTTACGAGCGCACCGTCGACTCACACGTCAAGAACCTGCGGCACAAGCTCGGGCCCGACGGAGCGCAGATCGTGGAGACGGTGCTGGGCGTGGGCTACCGGCTGGGGTGGTCGCGTGACCGGTGACCGCCCGGCGCTGGCCGGTCCGCTGGGCCGGCGACTGCTGGCCGCGTTTCTGCTCGTGGCCTTGTCATCGGTTGCCGTGCTCACGCTGGCAGCGCTGGTCGCCACGGACCGCGGGCTGGCCAGCGCCGCGCAGCAGGACCGTCAGCGGGTCACGGACCGGGTAGCCGCGGCCGTCGCAACCGCCTACACGCGGTCGAACGGCTGGGACGGCGCGGACCTGGCCGCCGCGTCGAACCTCGCCGAGGCTGCGGGTGCCCGGCTGGTGGTCCGGGACACCGGCGGCAGCATGGTTTGGCCGGGACGCGGCATGGGCCCCGGCGCGGGCGGCATGCACAGTGCTGACAACGCCGGGCCGATCGTCGAAGGCGTGGTCACGATCGGCGGGCGGCGGGTGGGCAGCGTCCGGCTGGCGTTCCCGGCGAGTACGCCGGGTGGCCGCACGGTGGCATGGTCGTGGATAGCCGGAGCGGCGGGCGTGGCGCTGCTGGCAGCCCTGCTGGTCAGCACGTTCGTTTCGGGCCGGCTGGCCCGGCCACTGGCGGTCGTGGCCACAACCGCCCGCCGATTTGCCGCCGGCGAACGCAGCGCCCGCGCCGGCCTGCGGGCACCCGGCGAGCTTGGTGCGGTCGCGCACGCTTTCGACACCATGGCCGACGAGGTCGTTCGAGCCGAGACCGTGCGTCGCCGCCTGGCCGCCGACATCGCTCACGAGCTGCGCACGCCGCTGGCTGGGCTCCAGGCCGGGCTGGAGGAACTCCGCGACGGCCTGCAACCTGCGGATACCGAGCGGCTGGCTGCTCTGCACGACCAGTCCCTGCGGCTGGGCCGGATCGTGCAGGATCTGGCCGAGCTTTCCGCGGCCGAGTCAGCCGCGCTGTCCCTGCACCCGGTCGACACCGATCTGGCCGGCATCGCCGCGGCGGCGCTGGCCTCGCAGCGGCCGCGGCTCGACGCAGCGGGGCTGGCCGTGACCACGGATCTCGACCGGCGGGCGCCGGTGCGGGGTGACCCGGACCGGTTGCATCAGGCGGTGGTCAACCTGCTCGCCAACGCGGCCCGCTACTGCCGTCCCGGCGACCAGGTCCACCTGCGGGCGTACGTCCAGGACCGGCGGGCCGTCCTGCAGGTCGCTGACACCGGGCCGGGCATTGCTCCCGACGAGCTGCCACACGCGTTCGATCGGTTGTGGCGCGGCCGTAGCACGGCGGGGACAGCCGGCTCCGGTATCGGTCTGGCGGTCGTCCGCGAGCTGGTCACCGCCCACGCCGGTGTGGTCCGCATCGAATCTCCGGCCGCCGGCGGTGTGACTGTGACCATTGCGTTGCCCCTTGCCGTCGCCTGAGCCGGGGCTCAGCGATGGTGACTGCCGCTGACCCTCACCGTCCAGCGGCAAGATCCTCGTTGCCCGAAGGCCGCGCGTGCCGTCGTGGAGGAGGTAGTTGCCGTCCAGGCCTCGATGCGGCGTTCGCATACCCCCGGGGGTATAGTTGAATTCGATGGGGGAGGACGACAGGCGTCTCGAGGAAGCGAACGCCGACGTGTGCCGGCCCATGGCGAATGCGGGGAAATCGCGGCCCGCTGCAGAACTCGTCCTGGCGCTGGGTGAACCCACTACACGACTCCGGTGTCGGCGCGGCCGGCGAGAAGGGGAGGAGCATCATGAGCACGACAGGTCTGACGGCGGGCACCTTCGAAAGGACCGTCGCCGGTGAGGGCATAGTGCTGGTCGACTGGTGGGCGTCCTGGTGCGGCCCGTGCCGCCGCTTCGCCCCGGTCTACGAGCAGGCCAGTGAGCGGCACTCCGATATCGTCTTCGCCAAGATCGACACCGAGGCCGAGCAGCAACTCGCGGTCGCGGCTGGGATCTCCTCGATCCCGACGCTGATGGCGTTCCGTGACGGAGTTCTTGTCTTTTCCCAGCCGGGCGCGCTGCCGTCCGCGGCGCTGGAGGAACTCATCACCGCCGTGCGGGGGCTGGACATGGACGAGGTGCGCAGCAAGGTCGCGCAACAGCGCGGCAGGGGCAAGCCGGCAGCGGCATGAAGCCAGATGACCAGCATACCCAGCGGGGTATGCTGGTCATCGGCTGTTCTGGAGGTAAGCATGGAGATCGAGGGCGACGTCCTCACCGACGTGATCAAGCGCCTGCGCCGCGCCGAGGGTCAGATCCGTGGCATCATCGCCATGCTGGAATCCGGCCGTGACTGCGCCGATGTGGTGACCCAGTTGGCCGCGGTTTCGAAGGCCCTGGACCGCGCTGGTTTCAAGATTATTGCGACGGGTCTGCGGCAATGCGTGATCGCGGAGCAGGACGGCAAGGAGCCGACCGTCGACATGGCGCAGATGGAAAAGCTCTTCCTGTCGCTGGCCTGAGAACTCGCCCAGCGAGCGCGTCGAGCGCGGCACGCACCCGGGTGGTCGCCTCGTCGGCGATCCTCCGCAACTCGGCGCGCTCGGTGACCTGGACCACGATCCACGGATCAAGCGCTGGTCCTCTGTCGTGCTCCTGTGGTGGGTGGGGCGGTCGCCCCGCCTCCACCCACCACGGGTTCTTACCGGTTCGCCCAGCGGGTGAAGGCGGCCAGGTGTCGTTCGGATGCCGTGAGCAGGTTGGCGTACACCTGCTTGACGTCCGGGGCGGTCAGATCGGTGAGGGCGGTTTTCAGGTCGGCGATGTCGGTGCGTTCGACCTGCTGTCCGGCGGCCAGGGCGGCTGACAGGTTCTGCTTGCCCTGCGCCAGCAGCTTGTCGTAGGTGGCTTGGACGGCAGGGTCGGTGAACGTGCCGGCTGGCCGGTTCGCGGTCGGATCGCTCACGGCGTAGCGCTGCAGCAGCGTGCGTACTGCGGTCAGGTGCTGGCTCTCCGCGGCGGCGATGTGGTCGAAGACGACCGCGTCGTAGCGGGCGGCGAACGCCACATAAAGGTCGTGGGCCAGTTTCTCCTCCTGTGCCATGGACGCCAGCGTGCTCTTCTGGGCGGCTGTGAGGGTGCCCTGCTGAGCGGTGACTGCCGACCCCATGCAGGTGCCGTCGCCGAAACCGGACCCCATGCCGTACCTGTAGCCGGATCCCATTCCAGAGCCGTAGCCCATGCCGGGCCCGGACGGCTGGGCGGTGGCGGTGATGGAATGCCCGGGACCGAACGGGCCGGCGCCGGCGAGCGCCGGTGCCGCGACCGCGAGTCCGCCCAGGCCGAGCGCGCCGGCCGCCACCAGGGTGGCTGTGCGGCGAGTGATGGTCTTCATGACTTCTCCTTCCTTGTTCTTACACCCCTACGGTCGTCCTCCGGCGTGATGGCGGAGTGCAGCCGAGGTGCAGAACGCATGGAGAAGCGTCAGGGCCGAGCCCGATCAGCGATGGGCGATCGCAGGTCGCTGCCGTCGTCCTCCACCCTGCCCGGCCATGGCTTTGACGCCGACGGTGAAGACTGGCCGCGAACGATGCGCTCAGAAGCGGCCGCGGAGCATGCCGTGCCAGTACAACGCGGGCAGCCCGTATCGCTTGAGCAACCACATGTCGTAGCGGGGCCGCATGGTGTCGATGACCGGGAAACTCGGGCGCGGGGTGAGCGTGTAGTCGAATTCGGCGAGCAGCATCCGGTTGTGGGCGGTGACCAGCGGGCAGGAGGTGTAACCGTCGTAGCGGGCCTGCGGCGGTGCGGCGCGCCGTGCGGCGAGCAGGTTCGCCACCACCACCGGTGCCTGTTTGCGGATGGCGGCGCCGGTCTTGGAGGTGGGCAGGTTCGCCACGTCGCCGAGTGCGAAGACGTTGGGCCAGCGGGGGTTTTGCAGGGTGTGCTGGTCGACCTGGACGTAGCCGAACGGGCTGGCCGGGTCGGCGAGCGGCCCGGTTTTGATCCAGTCGGGGGCGCTCTGCGGCGGGGTGGCGTGCAGCATCGTGTAGTCGATGGCCTCCTTGGTGCCGGTGTTGTTGTCCAGTAGCACTGCGCGGCGGTGGGGTCCGTCGACCTCGACCAGTTGGGTGTCGTGCCGGATGTCGATGCCGTAGCCCGCAGCGATGCCGCGCAGTACCTCGCCCCACTGGGGCTGGCTGAACATGGCCGCGGTGGGCAGCACGAGGATGGGCCGGATCTGGTCCAGGGCTCCTTGCCGGCGCCACCAGTCGGCGGCCAGATAGGCGATCTTCTGCGGTGCGCCGGCGCACTTGACCGGGCCCGGGGGCATCGTGAACAGTGCGGTCCCGCCGCGCGTCTGCTGGATGAAGTCCCAGGTGCGCGGGGCCAGGTCGAAGCGGTAGTTGGTGGAGACGCCGTTGTGGCCGAGCGTCTCGTTCAGCCCGGTGATCGATTCCGGGTCGAGTTGGAGTCCGGCCGCGAGGATCAGGAAGTCGTACGACAGCTCACGCCCGTCGTCGAGGGTGACGCGAGTTCCATCGGGGTCGACGGCGGCCGCTCGCTGTCGTATCCAGCGCACCCCCTTGGGAACAAGGGTCTCCTGCGGGCGGACCGACTCGTCGGCGTCGGCGCGGCCGCCGCCGACCAGCGTCCACAGGGGCTGGTAGAAGTGCCGATCGGACGGCTCGACGATCGCTACGTCCCGGACCCCGGCCCGGCGCAGCCGTGCCGCGACGCTGATTCCGGCGGTGCCTCCGCCGATGATGACCACCTCGTGACTCATTGCTGTCTTCCCTCTCCGTCGCGGTGCAACTTATACCCCCGGGGGTATGCCGAACTGTAATCAGATCCATCGCCGATCGCCAATCCCCAGCGTGCGGATGGTCGCGGTGGCGTCGGCGGAGCGGCCGGAAGCCCACGGGGGATCGGCGGGCTTGACGCGGCGGCCGATCGGCGCGCTATGGTGAAGGACAGATACCCCCGGGGGTATGCGAATGAGGAGATCTCGAAGCTGCGTGAAGTTGACCAGACGACTCCGGCCGCATACCGGGACGGCACCGTCGTCGATGTACGCGAGCGGTTCGAGTACGTCGGCGCGCGAGCCGTGGCCTGACCCCCGATCGATGACAGCAGAGGGAGTTCTGAACGTGTTGCGAATCCTGCCGATCGACACCCCGACCCTGGGTGACCGCAGCTACTTGGTGCACGACGGCCGGGTGGCGTTCGTGGTCGACCCGCAGCGCGACATCGACCGGGTGCTGGGCCTGGCTGCGAGCGAGGGCGTCGAGATCACCCACGTCTTCGAGACGCACATCCACAACGACTACGTCACCGGCGGGTACGCCCTGGCCGAGGCGACCGGGGCGGCGTACCACGTGAACGCCGACGACCCCGTCTCGTTCGACCGGGTCCCGGTTCGCGACGGCGACGTGATCGCTGTCGGCGACAACCTGCGTGTGCGGGTGCTGGCCACTCCCGGGCACACGTTCACCCATCTGTCGTACGCCCTTGACGCCGGTACCGAACAGGTGGCGGTGTTCTCCGGCGGCTCGCTGCTGTACGGCTCGGTCGGCCGGCCCGACCTGCTCGGCCCGGACCACACCCACGCCCTTGTGCGGCACCAGTACGCCTCCGCGCAGCGTCTCGCCGCCGAACTGCCTGACACCGCTGGGGTGTATCCGACGCACGGGTTCGGCAGCTTCTGCTCGGCCACCCAGAGCGCGGCCGACGCCGCCACCATCGGTTCGGAGAAGCTGATCAACCCGGCGTTGACCCGCGACGAGCAGGTCTTCGTCGACGAGCTGCTCGCCGGCCTGGACGCCTGGCCGGCCTATTACGCCCACATGGCCCCGGCCAACAGTGCCGGTCCCGCCGTCCCGGATCTGTCCCGGCCGGAGCGGGCCGACGCGGACCAGATCCGTAAGCGCATCGCCGCGGGCGAGTGGGTGGTCGACCTGCGCAACCGGGTCGCGTTCACGGCCGGGCACGTCGCCGGGACGCTGAACTTCGGCCTGGACGGCAGCTTCGCCACCTACCTGGGCTGGCTCATCGGCTGGGGCACCCCGGTGACGCTGCTCGGCGAGACTCCCGACCAGGTCGACCAGGCGCAGCGGGAACTGGTCCGCATCGGCATCGACCGGCCCGCGGCCTACGCCACCGGCACGCCCGCCGAGTGGGCCGGGGGCGAGGACCTCGCCACCCTTCCGCGGGCCACCTTCGCGGACCTCACGCAGGTCCGCCATCACCGGACGGTTGCCGTTCTCGACGTGCGCCGCAATCTCGAAGCCGCCCAGGCGCGGATCGACGGGGCCGTGCACATCCCGCTGCACGACCTGCTCCGCCGCCTCGACGAGGTGCCCCTCGGCGAGGTCTGGGTGCACTGTGCCGCCGGTTACCGCGCCACCATCGCGGCCAGCATCCTGGCCGCCCACGGCCGCCGTCCCGTCGTTGTCGACGACGACTTCGACCAGGCCCGGGCCGCCGGCGTGCTCACTCTCGCCGCCGGCTGACCCGATCCCCGGTACCACCGCCGGGCGGCCGCCCCCAGCCGCCCGGCGGGTTCACCCTGCCCGCCATCAAGCCGATCGAGGAGCTATGACCCCCTCCGACCCGACCACACCGGGCGCCGTCGACGCCGGCACCCTGCGCGACCTGCTCACGTCCGCAAACGGACCGCGGGTGCTCGACGTGCGCACACCCGGCGAGTTCGACAGCGCACACATCCCCGGCGCCTACAACGTCCCGCTCGACCTGCTCCGCGAGCACCGCGCCGAACTCCTGGCCCACCTCGACGACCAGATCGTGCTGGTGTGCCGCTCCGGCGCCCGCGCCACGCAGGCCTTCACCGACATCGGCCTGCCGAACGTGAAGATCCTGCAGGGCGGCATGCTGGCCTGGCAGGCCACCGACGCCCCGGTCAACCGGGTCCGGCCCCGCTGGGACCTGGAACGACAGGTCCGCCTCGTCGCCGGCGGCATCGTGCTGGCCGCCATCCTCGGCTCCCTGCTCCTGCCCGGCCTGCAATGGCTCGCCGCCCTGGTCGGCGCCGGCCTGATGGTCGCGGCCCTCACCAACACCTGCGCCATGGGCATGCTGCTGGCCAAACTGCCCTACAACCGCGGCACCACCACCTGCGACCTGGACAGCATCGTCGGCCGGCTGCAAGACACCGCACCACAACCGGAGGCCCGGCCATGACCGCCACCACCCTGGTCCTGACCGTCGTGCTCGCGGTCGGCGTCGGCGTCAGTCTCGGCCTGCTCGGCGGCGGCGGTTCCATCCTCGCCGTCCCCCTGCTGGTCTACGTCGCCGGCCTGCCCGCCAAGGAGGCCATCGCCACCTCGCTGCTCGTGGTGGGCACCACCAGCGCCGTCGCCGTCATTCCGCACGCCCGAGCCGGACGGGTCCGCTGGCGTACCGGCCTGATCTTCGGGGTGGCCGGCATGACCGGCGCCTACGCCGGCGGCCGGGTCGCCGCCTACATCCCCGGCACCGTCCTGCTCGCCGGGTTCGCGCTGATGATGCTCGCCACCTCGATCGCGATGATCCGCGGCCGCCGGCCGAAACCCGGAAAACCCGTTCCGCACGAGCTCCCGGTCCTGCACGTCATCGCCGACGGCATCATCGTCGGCCTGGTCACCGGTCTCGTCGGCGCCGGCGGCGGCTTCCTCGTCGTACCCGCCCTGGCCCTGCTCGGCGGGCTGCCCATGCCCGTCGCCGTCGGCACCTCCCTGCTGGTCATCGCGATGAAGTCGTACGCCGGCCTCGCCGGCTACCTCTCCACCGTGCACATCAACTGGGCACTCGCGGCCGCGGTCACCGCCGCCGCCGTCCTCGGCAGCCTCGCCGGCGGGAAACTCGCCGGGCGGATCCCCGAGCCGCTGCTGCGCAAGGCCTTCGGCTGGTTCGTCGCGATCATGGGCGTTTTCGTCCTGGCCCAGCAACTGCCCACCAGCCTCTACACCAACCCGATTCTTTGGGCGGGCGCCGCCGTACTCGTCGCCGCCGGGGCCATCTGGGCTCTCTCCCGCCGCCGGTCCGCTCACCCGACCGGCACGGCCAGCGCCGACGGTCGGGACGAGTCGCCGGGCCGGCCATCGGCCGACAAGCACCGAGTGCCGCGGTGAACCCGGTCGCCTGCCGAACCTGCCGGTGACCGTCTCTCGGCTGCTGTGCGACGGCCTGGCCGGTTGCAGCCGGCCGGTCCGTCGCTCAGACCGTGAGCTGGTCGAGGGCGGCGTGCAGGCGGGTGGCGGCGTCGTCGGCGACGGCTTTGAGTTCGGGTCGGCCGGTGACCTGGACCATGGTCTGCGGGTCCAGCGCCTGGACGAGGGTGGCGTCGGGTCCGTCGGCGCGGACGACGACGTTGCAGGGCAGCAGCAGCCCGATCTCCCGGTCGATGTCCAGGGCGCGGTGCGCGAGGGGCGGGTTGCAGGCGCCGAGGATCAGGTAGTCCTCCATGGCCACCCCGAGTTTCGCCTGCAGGGTCGCCCGGACGTCGATCTCGGTGAGCACGCCGAGACCCTGATCTTTGAGCGCGGCGCGGACCCGATCCACCACGGCGGTGGAGAACGGCTGCCGAAGGCGGGTGGTGTATGCGTAGGACATGGTCGGGTCTCCTCGGTTCGGCTGGCAGAGCACGCGCAGGTGCTCGCGGTCGCGTAGCAGCGCAAGACGGCGGTGCAACACGTGGTTGTGCAGCGACTGACTCCGGTGGGCGGTGATCGCCTGCCGTTGGCGGGTGCGGGAGACGATGAGCCGCGCGTCGATCTCGGCCGGCCGGCGTCCGGCGAACGCGGTGCCGAACTGGTCGTTGAGCCGGTCGGCGATGTCTTGCGGGATCGTCCAGGCGAGCACGGTCCGAGGCGTCGTCCGGGCCGGCCGATCGTCGGGTTCGCCGGAGGTCTCCGCATGCACTCACTATACGCCCGGGGGTATGCGGCGATCGATGATGAGAGAGGACGAACGGCCCGTCCGGTTCACCAGGCGGCACTGTGAGCGATTGACGTCTCGTTGGAGTCGGGACTTAATCCCCTACAGCGTCGTCCGCTCCGCCAATACCCTGGGGGGTATCCGAGATCAGTGGGAGGTGGCGTGATGCGACGGTTGCTCGTGCTGGGCGCCGGTACGGCGGGCACGATGGTGGTCAACAAGCTGCGACACCGGCTGGCCCGCGCGGACTGGCAGATCACTGTGGTAGAACCCAGCGACACGCACTTCTACCAGCCGGGCTACCTGTTCCTGCCGTTCGGCATGTACCGCCCGGAGCAGGTGGTCAAGCCGACCCGGCCGTTGGTCGCCGGCGGCGTGAATCTGGTGCGTGGCGAGGTCGACCGGGTGGCCGCGGCCGAGAACCGGGTGCTGCTGTCCGACGGCCGGTCCCTGCCGTACGACTATCTGGTCATCGCCACCGGCGTGACCCCACGGCCCGACCAGACCCCGGGCATGCGCGACGGCGGGCAGTGGCGCCGGAGCATCTTCGACTTCTACACCTATGACGGCGCCCTGGCTCTGGCGCAGGCCCTGGAGGCGTTCGAGGGTGGCCGCCTGGTCGTGCATATCACCGATATGCCGATCAAGTGTCCCGTCGCGCCGCTGGAGTTCGTTTTCCTCGCCGATGCCTACTTCCGCCGGCGCGGGATGCGGGATCGGGTCGAGCTGGTGTATGCGACACCGTTGCCGGGAGCCTTCACCAAGCCGATCGCCGCCTCCCGGCTCGGCTCGATGCTCGACGAGCGCAAGATCACCGTCGAGCCGGATTTTCTGGTCGAGCGCGTCGACGGCACGTCGCTGGTGTCCTACGACGAGCGGGAGATCCCGTTCGATCTGCTGGTCACCGTGCCGCTGAACATGGGCGCCGACTACGTTGCCCGGTCCGGGCTGGGCGACGAGCTGAACCTGGTGCCGGTCGACCGGGGCACCATGCTCGCCAAGGCGTACGACAACATCTTCGCCCTCGGCGACGCCAACGACATCCCGACCTCCAAGGCCGGATCGGTCGCGCACTTCGCCGTCGAGGTGTTCACCGACAACTTCGTCGCCTACGCGGCCGGCAAGCCGATGACCGGCAGCTTCGACGGACACGCCAACTGCTTCATCGAGTCCGGCGACGGCAAGGCGCTGCTGATCGATTTCAACTACGACACCGAACCGCTGCCGGGCCGCTACCCGGCGCCGGGCCTGGGCCCGTTCCGGCTGCTCGACGAGGCAGCCGTCAACCACTGGGGCAAGCTCGCGTTCCGGTGGATGTATTGGAACGTGCTGCTGCCCGGGCGGCCGATCCCGTTGCCGGCACACATGTCGATGGCCGGCAAGCACATCCCGCAAGCCGAGGAGTGAACACCATGCCTGTCACCAGCATCGCCGGCCACGACGTCCACGTCGATGCCGAGGGCTTCCTGACCGTCTACGACGAATGGACCCCCGACCTGGCCGAGCAGCTCGCCGCCCAGATCGGCATCGACCTCACCGACGCGCACCGCAAGGTGATCGCATTCCTTCGCGACGACTACGCCGCACAGGGCGAGACGGCCACCCTGCGCCGGGTGTCCTCCCTCAGCGGGGTCGGCACCAAGGAGCTGTTCGCCCTGTTCCCCAAGAAGCCGGCCAAGAAGATGGCCTACATCGCCGGCCTGCCCAAGCCACACGGCTGCGTCTGAAACGGAGCATTGCCATGACCAGTACCGAAGCCGTTCCGGCGATCGTCCCGAATTTCGACGACGACCGCACCGAGGGCCGTAAGCTCGCCGTCATCTGTTCCAAGGGCACCCTCGACATGGCCTACCCCGGCCTGGTGCTCGCCAACGCCGCGCTGGGCGAGGGCGTCGAGACCCATCTGTTCTTCACGTTCTGGGGCTTCGACATGATCACGAAGTCGAGGATGGGGAATCTCAAGTTCACCCCGCTGGGCAACACCGCCACCCATCTGCCGCAAGGTGTCGGCGGTCTGCCCGGGATGACCGCGCTGGCCACCCGCCAGATGAAGAAGCAGATCGCCGATGTCGGGGTGCCCGAGGTGCCGGAGTTCCTGGAGCAGATCGTCGCCTCCGGCGGCCACCTGTGGGCCTGCCGGATGTCCGCCGACATGATGCACCTGAGCAAAGACGACCTCTACGACGGCGTGGAGGACATCATCAACGCGGCCGATTTCATCGAGAAGACCGACGGCGCCCAGCTGCTGTTCATCTGACCAGCGGTGCGTTGCGGCCGCGGACAGGTCGACGACGGCCGACCCCGGCGACGCAAGCGGTGCAGCCGGAGCAGAGTGACTGGAACGGGAGAGGCAGCGAGGAAGCTGCGCGCCGGCGGTCGTCGTGCGGCCTGTCGCATCAGTGCCCACTGTGTACCGATCTCAGACCAGGAAGACGGGGCATCCAGCGTGTTGGACCATGGCTCGGCTCACTGATCCGAGCATGGTCACGGGGTGCCCGCCGAAGCCGCGCCTGCCGACCACAATCGCGGCCGCTCCGTGTGAGAGGCCGGTCAGTGCGGATGCGGGGTCGGTGGCGGCGGTGCGGTGGTGCACGAGCACGCCCTGGATGGTTTCCGTGCGGCCGGCTGGTGCGAGGCCGTGGCGGGCGCTGAGCATCACCAGGTCGCAGCCGCGTAGGCCGGCTTCCTGCAGAGCGAACAGCGCTGCCGGGGTGATGACGCCCGGCTGTTCGACACCGACGACAACGGGACGCGTGCCGAAGCCCGTTCCGGTTGGCCGGCCTGGCATCCGGACCACCATGATCACTCCGTCGTGGTGGCCGGCCAGCCGGTCGGCGACACTGAGCCCGATGGCCGCGCTGGCGGCGCCGTGGCGATTGCCCACCACGAGCAGGTCAGCTGATGTGGACTGGGAAAGCAGCAGGGATGCTGGCGAACCGACGACAAGATGGCTGGTAACCGCTATCGATGGCGAGCACGCGTGCACGCGGTCGGTCAGCCGTTCGAGGAGCAGGGCGCCGGCGTCGCGCGCAGAGCTGAGCGCCCGTCGGGGCTGGACGTGCACGATGCGCAGGTTCCAGCCGCGCAGTTCGGCCTCGATCGCGGCATGGTCCACCGCCGTGTAGCCGGCGGGTGTTTCGTCCGCGCCGACCACAACGACACCGGTCGACGGGGTCGCTGCGAAGGGGGGCTCGGCGGGTGCACGCTTGGACTCGATGGCCTCATAGCCGGCGGCTCCGAGGTACCTGTTCAGGGCGTCCGCGTACCGCGTGGGACGGTTGACATCGCCGCTGTCTGCGCGGGCGTCCTGCTGTGTTCGGCGGTTGTCGAGATCGCTCACGGTGGACCTCCCGGAACGGTGTCTGTACTCCCATGACACCGCGAAGAAAGGCTGGTCACCAGAGCATTTGGTCCTGTTCGAGGCAGTCGGTCCGAAGGCGTGTTCGTCGGATCGGATCACCACGATCGGGCAGGGCGCGTGGGTCGGGCAGGGCCCGGCTGACCGATCCGAGCACGAGTTCATTCAGGGTGGGGTCGTGCCCTCGTGCCGATGACGAGCAGGTCGTACGGGGCGCAGGCGGCACGTAGCCGGTCGCGAAGCCGGCTGCGGCGCACGGTGCCGCACTCCTCACGCCTGCGCTTCGGCGTGCGGAACGATCATCGTCAGGTGGTGTGCCCGGTGCAAGGTGCTCATCGCGACGCTGCCGAGAATGATCTCCCGCACCGCCGACCGGCCCCGCGATCCCAGCACGAGTACCGCTGCTTCCCGCTCTCGAGCGGCCGCGGCCAGGGCGTCGGCGATTGCGGGCGCCGAGCCTTCGTGCCGGCTGCGCACCCGCACGACGGGGGATGGCGGCTCACGGAACTGTCCAGCCGGCGGATCGACGTCGATGTCCACACTGACGGGTACGACCTGCCGGCCGGGCATCAGGCGCATCGCCGCCTCGAGCGCGGCCGCCGCACCGTTTGACGCATCCCAGCCGACCAGTGCCGGCCCGGCCGGCAGGGCCGCGTATTCGGCGGCGAGCAGAGGATACGGACTCACCAGCACCGGCTGCGTGGCGTAGTGCACCACCATGTCGGACACGCTGCCCAGCACGGCGTGCGCACCGCTCAGCCCTCGTGCTCCGACCACGATCACGTCGGCGTCGTGTCGTCGAGCGAGATCGGTCAGCTCGAATCCCTCACCGCCGTAGGTGCGAGCCACCAACGGCTCGGCCACCCATCCCGCTGCCTGCGCCAGCGTGACACCCATCCCGGCGATCCGGTCGGCTTCCCGCCGGCCTTCGCGCTCCACCGCGGCGACGAATTCGTCGACATGGGCGGTTCCGCGCCAGAGCCGCCGCCGTAGTGGCTCGCTGGCGAGCGGGGGCGTCCACACGTGCGTCACCCAGACCGCCGCGGCGGGAAGCATCCGGGCGCCGATGTCGATCGCGGTACCGGCCGCGAGCGAGCCGTCGTACCCGGCCAGCACACGCACTGACGAGTCACCCATGGACGATCACTCCCTACCGCTGCCTTCTCGGATCGAGTCGATCTCAAGGATGTCGGTGCGGCGGCCGTACCGGCAGAGACGGTCGACCTGAGCCGCCGGGCCGATTTCCCCGCCCGAGAATCACCGCGCCGTCGGTCCTGTCACCAACGGCACTCATTCGGCACACCTGCGATGGGACTATCGCCTCTACCAGCCGGGGCCCACCGCCGGTGATCGTGGAGAACGAGTCGATCTCGGAGCATCACCACCCGGATCTGCTGCGACGACGTGATCGCGCGACTCGTTCAGTCGGCTCGGGCTTCGTGGACCAGGAGAGAAGATGACTACCTCGGTATCCCGCTCCAGCAACGCTCACCATGGGCTCGCTGCTCACGAAGTCGTGCTGCTGCTGCAGACCGACGCGCGCGACGGCTTGAGCACCGCGGAGAGTGCTGCGCGACTGGCGCGGTTCGGGCCCAACAGCCTGCCCGCGGCCAAGGGCGCCGGGCTGCTGCTGCGGATCGTGAGCCAGTTCCATCATCCGCTGATCTACGTTCTGCTCGCCTCCACTGCGATTACCGCGGCGCTGGGCGAGTACGTCGATTCGGCCGTGATCCTGGGTGTGGTGCTGATCAACGCGATCGTGGGCTTCATCCAGGAATCCAGGGCGGAGGCCGCGCTGGAAGGATTGCGGTCGATGGTGCGCACCCAGGCCATGGTGGTCCGCGACGGCCGTCAGCGGATCGTGCCGTCCGAGGATCTGGTTCCCGGTGATCTGGTGCTGCTCGAGGCCGGTGACAAGGTGCCGGCTGATCTGCGGCTGATCCGGCTGGCCGAGCTGCGGGTCAACGAGTCGGCGCTGACCGGCGAGTCGGTACCGGTGGCCAAGGACGAGGTCGTGCTGCCCGACTCCATTCCGGTCGCCGACCGGCGCAACATGGCTTATTCGGGCACCCTGGTCACGACCGGGGCCGGCACCGGCATCGTCGTCGCCACCGGCATCGAAACCGAGCTCGGGCAGATCCACCGCCTGGTCGGAGCCGCGCAAACCCTCGCGACACCGCTGACCCGCAAACTCGCCGAGTTCAGCAAGATCCTTACCGTCGGCATCCTCGGTTTGGCCGCGGCGACGTTCGCCATCGGCTTGTTGCGCGGTTATGACGCGGCGGAGACGTTCACCGCCGCGATCGCGCTGGCCGTGGGCGCGATCCCGGAAGGGCTCCCAGCGGCGGTCACCATCACGTTGGCTATCGGCGTGGGCCGGATGGCGCGGCGACGGGCGGTGATCCGCCGGCTGCCCGCGGTGGAGACGCTGGGCGGCACCACGGTCATCTGCACGGACAAGACCGGCACGCTGACCGAGAACCAGATGACGGTGCGGGCCGTGTGGACACCGGCGGCCGGCTACGAGGTAACTGGTTCCGGGTACGCCCCGGACGGCAGCCTGCGCACCACTGACGGTGCACCGGCGTCCCTCGACGGTGATGAGGCGCTGCGCTGGTGCTTGGTGGCCGGCGCCGCCTGCAACGACGCCACTCTGACGTCCGACGACGGGCGATACGGCATTCTGGGCGACCCCACCGAGGGCGCGATGCTCGTCGCCGCCCGCAAAGCCGGGATCGGTGCGGACCACGTCAGCCAATTCCTGCCGCGGACAGCGACCATCCCGTTCACCGCCGAACGCGGCTGGATGGCGACGCTCCACCGCTCCACCGGCCCGACCGCTGACACGCACGTACTGCTGGCGAAGGGAGCCGTGGAACGGGTGCTGAAGCTGTGCGGAGCGCAGATGGACGCCGACGGCACCAGCCGACCGCTCGATAATCACGGGGTGCTGACCGCTGCCGAGGGGCTTGCCGGCCGCGGACTACGGGTGCTGGCCACCGCCGTACGCCCCGGGTCCGACGAATTCGACGAGGAGACGCTGACCGGCAGCATGATTCTGGTCGGGCTGCAGGCCATGTTCGACCCGCCCCGGCCCGCCGCCACCGCTGCGGTCGCTGCCTGCCACACCGCAGGCATCGCCGTCAAAATGATCACCGGGGACCACGCCGCCACCGCTACCGCCATCGCGGAACAAACAGGCCTTCTCGGTCGCGGCGCGGGGGGCGACGGCGCCGTGTTGACCGGCACGGATCTCGCCGCGCTGCGTGCCGACGACTTCCCGGACGCTGTCGATCGTGCCGTTGTGTTCGCCCGGGTGTCGCCGGAGCAGAAGCTGCGGCTGGTCGAAGCGCTGCAATCGCTCGGTCACGTAGTCGCGATGACCGGTGACGGGGTCAACGACGCCCCCGCCCTGCGGCAAGCCGGCATCGGCGTGGCCATGGGCGCCGGCGGCACCGAGGTGGCCAAGGACGCCGCCGACATGGTGCTCACCGACGACGACTTCGCCACCATCGAAGCCGCCGTCGAAGAGGGCCGCGGCGTGTTCGACAACCTCGTCAAGTTCATCACCTGGACCCTGCCCACCAACATCGCCGAGGGCCTGGTCATCCTGGCCGCCATCGTGGCCGGCGCCGCGCTGCCGATCCTGCCCACCCAGATCCTGTGGATCAACATGACCACCGCGGTCGCGCTCGGTCTGATGCTCGCCTTCGAACCCAAAGAGGCCGGCATCATGACGCGGCCACCCCGCGACCCGGGTCAACCCTTGCTCACCCGCGCCCTGATGCTGCGGATCCTGTTGGTCTCCGCGTTGCTGGTCGCCGGATCGTGGTGGCTGTTCCAATGGGAACGCAGCAGCGGAGCCACCCTCGCCGAGGCACGGACCGCGGCGATGAACCTGTTCGTCGTGGTCGAGGCCTTCTACCTGTTCAGCTGCCGCTCACTGACCCACTCCGCCTGGCGGATCGGCCTGTTCACCAACCCCTGGGTCACCGCCGGCGTCACCGTCCAAGCCATCGGTCAGCTCGCCATCACCTACCTGCCCGGCATGAACACCCTGTTCGGCACCGCACCCATCGGCGCCGACGTGTGGTTGCGGATCCTGGCGATCGCAGCGGTGGCCAGCCTCGTGGTCGCCGTCGACAAACGCCTCCGCAGGCCCGCTTGACGAAGGCCCGCTTGACGAAGGCCCGCTTGACGAGCCGCGCGACCGCCGGCCGTGCGCGTACGGAGGTCAGTCCCGCTGCTGCTCGTCGCGGACGACCGCGACCGGGCAGGCGGAATGAAAGATCAGATGCTGGCTGACCGAACCGATCAACAGACCGACGAAGCCGCCATGGCCCCGATCGCCGACAACAATCAACTGCGCCTGACGCGACCATGAAGCCAGTACCGGCCCGGCCGCCCCCCGGCCCAGCTTCCGCTGGATCGGCAGGCCGGGATGGCTGTCGGCCAGGCCCGCCACCGCCGCCGACAACCTGCGGTCTTCTTCAGCCTCGAGCACGTCGAGGTCGTAGACCAACGGCATCGTGTCACCCGCTCCGGCCACCGCCGGTATGCGCCAGACATGCACGGCCACGAGCTCGGCGCCGCGCCACACGGCTTCGTCGGCGGCGAGTTCGAGCGCCCGCAACGACCGCGTGGATCCGTCGACACCGGCCACCACCGGCCCGTCATGCCTCGGCTTGCCCTTGACCACGATGACCGGACTGGATCCGTAGGTGGCCAGCTGCGTAGCGACCGTGCCGGCCAGCATGCCCTCGAACCGGCCCAGGCCCCGGTCGCCGATGACGACCGCAGCCGCGTGGCGGCTGCGTTGCAGCATGACGTACGCCGCAGGCCCGTCCGCCACCTCGGTCGTGACCACAATCTCGGGCGCCGCCTTCTCAGCGTGGGCTTTCGCCTCGGCGACGATCGCGTCGGCGTGGGCTCGTACCAGGACGGCCGGTTCGGGCGCGCCTTCCGCGGCCGGCCGTGCCGCGACCAACGCAGCCGGCCAGACGAACGCGTGGACGATGTGCAGCCGGGAACGACGCAGTTGGGCTTCGGTCGCGGCCAGTTCGACAGCGTCAAGACTTGACGATGATCCGTCGACACCGACCACCACGGGTGCGCTGGCAATGGCCGTCATCTCAGCCTCCGTTGCGATACTGGGCCGGTCGGGGACGCAAGATTCGACTCGGCGGCCCGTGGACGATCGGATCGGTACGCCCCCGGGGGTGCAACCTCGACGAGCGTCTCGGCAATCGTGACGCCGGATCGGCGCCGTCGGTAGGGCCGATGGTCCCGGTCCAGCGGCGCACGACAGGCGTCATGTAGGTGGGGCTGGAGGTGGCAGCGGCCCGCCCGCTGACTCGAAGTTACATTCTGTGTTGTTCTAGTATCCGAAAGTGGCCGGCATTGAGTCGTGGCTAGATCATGGTGACAAGCTCGGGTCGATTGTCGGTGCGCTGACGGCAGTGATTACGTTCTTTATCGACCGCCGATCAAGGGCCGCCAAGCGTCCGCAGGCCGTCAGGCATCGCGCCGGCCTCCCCACGGTATTCGCCCTGACTCTTCTCGCCGTCGGCTTGCTACTCGTGCCGGATCTTCCTGTGGCGCTGCGGGCCGCTGCGATGTGGACCCTGCCGGCATTGGGCGTCGTCGCGCTGATCATCGTGCTCAGGCCGCAACCAGCGGCGCGGCTCGCGAACCGGGGCCGACCGCCCGAGCTGGACCAACTGCTCATCCTCCAGCAGGCGGAGGTGTTCCACCGCTACAAGTTCATCGGTTTCCACGCTCCAGCACTGTCCGCGATCCACGTTCGCCAGTGGATGTCGGGACGAGGCGCGCTCGACGGTGTCCGGGCGGCGCCGGTCAGCGTCGACGACCTCTTGGAGCGGCAGGTGCACACGCTGATCCTCGGGGACGCCGGATCGGGGAAGTCCACCATGGCCGCATCGCTGGTCCAGGAGGCGGCGCGGCAGGTATCGTACGGGCGCTCCGCACAGATGGCCGTGGCGTGTCTGGCGGCCGACCTCGTCGGCCGCAAGCTGCCGGAGGCACTGCACATCGCGACTGGCCGCGACTTCGGTGTGGCCGTCACCGCCGCGACGTTTCAGCGGCCACCCTGGCCGGGCGGCACCTGGCTGGTGATCGTCGACGGCGTGGACGAGGTCATCGCGAGCGATGCCCGGGACCGCACGCTGTGGGACCTGCACGACCTTCTCGAGAAGGACGTCACGCTCCACCGGATCCTCGTCACTTCCCGGCCCCTACCCGCTGTCGAGCTCGCCGACCTGCGGCTGCCCGGCGTCGCAGAGTACGAGTTACGCCCGTTCGACCGCGCCGACCTCAAGAAGTTCGCCCAGCTCTGGTTCGACGCCCGGCTGCCCGGCGACCCGGACGAGGCGGCCCGCAATGCCACACGTTTCCTGGGCCGCCTC
The DNA here is from genome assembly GCF_023717965.1 of Paractinoplanes hotanensis. Classification (NCBI taxonomy): domain Bacteria; kingdom Bacillati; phylum Actinomycetota; class Actinomycetes; order Micromonosporales; family Micromonosporaceae; genus Paractinoplanes; species Paractinoplanes hotanensis. The sequence continues at coordinate 182,743 of NZ_JAMQOL010000038.1, forward strand.
TCGGGAGCGCGGCTGGGCCCCGTGACCCGGATACCGCTACTGGCCTCGATCGCTGCCATGGTCTTCGAGCAGGACGAAAGCCAGGCATTGCCGACCAGCCGAACGCTGCTCTACGAATGCTTCGTCGACCACCTGATGAACGGGCGTCACCAGCTGTCCGCGGCGCGCGACGGGCTCGTGACGGCTTTGAGGTCCCGCGACCTGACCGCACGAGAGGTCGCCGACTGGGTCGAGGCCGACTTCAACCAGATCATCGGTCGGCTGCTGAACGCCGTGGGAGCGGCCACGTTCGACGACCCGTCCGCCGACCTGCTCGATGTCGCCCTCGAATGGCTCGACCGTAGCGCGCCGCACCCCCTGACTACGCTCCTGCCAGGAGAGCGGCAGCTCATCGACGGCGTCCTGCGGGCGACCGCGCTGCTGGCTCCCCGCCAGGGCCGGCTGTCCTTCACCCACCAGAGCTTCGCCGACTTCTTCGCCGCCCGCGCCACCGCCGGCAGCTTTGACACCGCTACGTGGCATGCCCTTGCCGCCGATCCCGCAGCCCGGAGCCGAGCAGCCTTCTCCGCCGCCGGGCAGCCCGCGTCTGCGTCCGATCACCTCGTGCAGGCACTCCTCGACGAGCACGATGACGCTGTCACGGCCGGTGACATGATCGCCGACGGGGTCCCGGTCGACGATCGCACCCGGCACCGGGTCGTGAAAGCCCTGGTCGAGCAGCTCAACCAGGAGACGCCGGCGACCGCCGAGTGTCTGCGCGTGCTCCGGGAACTGTGCGCTGACCTCGGTGCACTCGCTCAGATCGCCGAACTGGCGGACGACACCGGCACCAAGCCCTGGGCGTGCGCGATGCTCGGCGACGCGATCATCGACATCGACCGGACCGCCGGCGTACGCGTGCTCCGGCGCCTCATGAGTTCCGCACCGCCGGACGTCAACGGCTGGGTGGCCACCGTGCTCCACGAACGCGGTATACCGCTCGATCCCGTCCGCGAGGCGATGGACGCACCGGACGCCCGGCCGCAACAGCCTCTCGGCCGGATCGGCCGGCTGGCCCTCTCCCGCCGGGCCAATGATCCGACAGCAGGCGACCGGCAGCGGCTGGCGGCGGCGATCCGGCTCTGGGCCGACGGAGACACCGAGCCGCTGCAAGCATTGTTCGACGAGCCCGAAACCGACCTCGTCGTGCGGCTGCGGGCCGCCGTCGTGCTCGCCGGCCACGGCGACTACACATCCCTGCGAGCCCTGGCCAGCGGCGACAACCTGCTCACCGGCGCCAGTTCAACCACCTGGCTGCGGTTCCTCGCGGTCCTCGAACTCACCCGCAGCGACCCCCACGGCACCGGTGAGATCCTGCGTGTGCTGGTCGATGACTCCGGCCAAGTGCCACTCACCTACGGCGTGGCGGTCCTGCTCGCCCAGTCCGGCGATCCCGGGATCCTGGAGCAGATGACGTCCGAACCGGTTGCCGGCTCCTCCTGGCAACAGTCACCGGCTGTCCCGCTCGTCCTCGGCATCGCCGCCGCCGAGGCACTCGCCCGGCGCGGCGACCCGGGCAGCCTCCGCCGGGCGCTCACGGGACAACCAGCACCGGCCGCGCGGGCACTGCTATTGGCGGGACTGGTCCGGCTCGGCGACATTCCCGCGAACGAGCAGCTCCGCGATCTCCTGCGATCCCGTGGCCGATCCTGGCGGCATCACATCCATCCGTGGGAACGGCGACTGAGCTTGCGGGCACTGCTCGCCCAGCACGGCGACGATGACTCCCTGCGGTGGTTGCGGAGCCGCGCCCATCCACTGATGCCGCCGGCCAGGCGACTCGCCGTCGCCACCGTCATGCGCCGCGTCGACCAACCGGCCGGTACCGAAGCAATGCGCCGGATCGCCGCCGGCCGGTCGCAGCCGCCCCGCGTTCGAGTATTGGCGGCGGAACGCCTCGGCGCAGGTCCAGCAGAAGCCAGGCTGGCGCTTCGCGAGCTGCACGGCTCGCCCCGGACCAAGCTCGCCGCTGCGACCCGGCTGGCCCGGGTTCATCGGGACGACGAACTCGTCAATGCGATGCTCGACGATGCTGCCACCGCCACCCGCCACCGTAAGTACATTGTCGCCCTTCTCACCGACGGCCTCAGCGAATCCTGGCACGACAAAGAGGAGGCGTTGCTCGACCACGGTGAGTGGAAGAGGTTCGGCCGACCCGACCTGCTCTCGCCGGGCTTCCCGTTCCCAGCCCGGCCCCGGCACCCTCGCGCGCGAGCCACCCAGTTCCAGCGCCTTGCCGCAGACCCGGCCACTCCCATCGGTCTGCGCATCACCGCGGCCGCCGCACTGCTGCCCTCCGCCGCCGGGATCGAAGCTCTCAGTTCTCTGACCCGCGATCCCGATCTTCGCGGTCGGCACCGCCGTAAAGCGATGATCGCCATCGCGGCTTGGGATCCCGGCTCGGCACGTCCACTCGTCGTCGAAGCCATACGCCAGCGATGGCTGCCCCGCGCCCAGACGTGGCAGTTGCTGATAGCGCTGCTCGACCTTCCCGCCAGAGACGAGGACGGCGTGCTGGATTCGCCGGAGTTCGACACCATCGCCCGGCGAATCTTGACGTTCCTCGACGGAGCGCGGATCACCCAGCCGTATCTACTGGCACGCTTGCTCGCCGGCCGGCCCACACTGGATCCGCTCCGGCGATCTCCGACGTCAAGATCCTGAGAATTCTCGTCGGTGGCATGGCCGGTACTTCTGGCCCTGGTGACGGAGCCGGCCATCGGGTGATGGTGACTCGGCTCCCCATCCGAACGATCCGGCACGGCGCTGATGTTCTGCGCGTCGAAGCAATCGGCGACCTCGACGAGGAAACCGCGCGGATGCTGCGGGACGCGCTGACCCGGGCGGCGCTGCAGTCCCCCGCCGGCTGGAGGTAGACCTTGGCCGGGCCATATTCTTCGCGCCCGCGAAGCCGTCAGCCACGAACATGTGTGGCGCAGTCCTGCGCGGCCCTATCAGTCGGCCGGCCAAGTCGCGGTGTGTATCCCACCCTTTATGTCGTTGCCGGGTGTGCCGCCGGCACACCCGGCAACGAAGACTACGCGGGTAGCCGATCTATACGTCGCCCATCCCCATCGTTGTCAATTGACCGCCCCGCGACAAACCGGCTGACCACCGGTCAGTAGCCGTCGGCGGCTGTGTCGTTCTTGGGCGCGCCGTAGCCGTCGTCCTTCGGCTTGTCGTCCGATTGGTGGCTGTGGTCCATCCAGCCGCGGTCGCGCTCGACAGTGAGAACCCAGCCGCCTCGGCTGAAGCCGACGCGCACGGGGTCGCAGCCGTAGTCGTCCCAACGGCCCTGCAACTCACCGATGTGACCAGCGATGTCGCAGGTGGACAACGAGCGGAAGTAGCCGACGACGTCATCACGACCGATGTGTTGCTGCGCGCCGGCCTTGACGTCCGATTGCGCCCCGTTACCGGCGGCCAGAGCCGGGCCGGCGCCGATCGCGACGCCGGCCATCAAGCCCATGGCGGTCGCCGAAATGATGCGAACGGTGTTGGTCAATTCCGTACTCCTTAACGTGAACCGCGGACACTTCCGCAAGATCAGCAGAGCACGCGAACCGGCCGGTGAAGGCCTTACGACACACCTAGGTCGCGCCATCGGATGAAAGGGCTGTGCCGCCTCAATCGGTGGAAGTCTCGGAAAGCCGCTTCGCGCATCCGTCCGGCCCGTCCGGCCCGGGCATGGACCCAGAGCCTCGGGCGGCGAGGTGGAAGAGGGCGTGATATCCATGGGCGTACCCGTCGCGGAAGGCGCGGTCACGGTCCATGCCATGCATGTACCACTGATGAATGCGTCCGGCGCCGTAGGCGCCTAGCACGGAAAGCACGACGCAGGCGATGATCTGCAGAGAGCCACTGTTACCGATCGGCATAATTTGACCCTAGAACCCGGGCGTATACGAGCGATATGCGGCCGGCAGCGCTCGATGAAAAACCTTGGTACAGGATTTCTGACCGATCATCCATGTTTCGTCGACGGGTCGCTGTCAATCGCATTCCGAGCACCTCGGAACGAAGTTGAAGGGTGTCTTTCCCGGTTCGCGGAGGAAAGACACCCTTCAACTGTCTGGGGCGACGGGTCGACGCCAATCGGTTCAGTATGACGTATGTACTCCACGCTCCGTCGGATGGGCAACGGGTTGCGCCGGACCTCCCGAATTCCGGTCCCTCATCATGGTGATGATCGACCGCGACGCGTTGTCATATCCGGTGCGGTACGCCTCGTCCCGTTCAAGGCCACGTTTGTGCCATTGATGGATCCGGCCGAAGGCGTACGCGCTGGACAACAGGAAACCCAGCGCAAGCGTCAACATGACTATCTCATTGCCGGGTGCAATCATCCTTCGCCTGCCATGCGGTGGTTACCTTTCAATCGGTCAAGTGGCATTGACGGCCGAGGTCGATTACCGCCGCCGGCGCAGAAGGCAGCTCCTGGCCAGATTTCTGTGGCGGCAGGCTGGGCGGCGCCGAGGTAGCGCGCCGGCTGCTGGGAACGTCGGCGAGGGACCGGCCGGGCCCCGAGATTGACTGGGGTGCGAGAGCGACTGCTTTCGTGGACGTCGTGGCGCCGCTGGGTGATCCAGCCGTTGGCTCTCGTCCCGCCGACTGAGTGCGAGGGCAAAGACCATCAGTAAAGCCAGTAGCTCAACCTTGCTCACCGGATACCCGCGCTCCTCTCCCGACTTCACAGTGCTGCAACCGGGGGCTCCCGCAGGGGGGCATTGGGAACCCCCGGTGGGTTCGCGGCGCGATGTCGGTCACGCCTGCTCGCCGCCGGCGGGGCCGCCGGTTACGGGCTTGCTATTCGGCGAGGTGGCACCGGCCGCTGTGAACCGCTTGTTGCAGGAGGTAAAACGCGCGTCCCGCAACGAGGGATTTCGGTCGTGGGTACCGCCGTGACGGAGAGTTGTTTACCTGCGGCTGACCGATCGGATGAACGCCTGCGTAGCGAGGATTTCGCAGATGGTGTCCGGCGTCGGTTTCGGCCGGGATCGGAGTCCGCCGCTGGGCCGTCCGTGCACTTTCGTGCGAACGCCGGCCCGCGAGCTTTCTTTATCGCCGCTGATTAGCCACAATACTGACCCGCCCGTCCTGCCGTCCTCCGCCCACGTGCTACCGCCGTCGTAGGCCGTGGAGCGGCAAGATTTCCGTGCGGACAGACCCTTTACGGTCGGGGTTCCCGGACCGGCGCCGAGCAGTCGCTGTCATGAGGGTCGGGATGGTTTGTCATGCTGCAGACCCTGTCTTTCCAAAAGCTTCTCGAGGAGTTCTGGTGTGGCTTAAAGGGTTCACTTCTCTGCGCATCTTGTCCGTCTGCGCAGTGATCGCCGGCCTCTTTCTTGTCGTCATGGCCGTGGCGACCTGGTATGCGCGGGGACAGATCTCCCACCCATTCCTGCTGATCTTCTGGTGGGTCGTCAATGGCGTGTTGATCTATCACCTTTATCCCCTCACCAGGCAGCGCCGCCGGCCGAGCGGTATTCCTGCCACCGGCCGTGTCGTCGCCATTGTCGGGGTGCACGAGCAGAACGAGGACGAGCTGCGCGCCTGTATCTGGTCGATTCTCAACCAGCGCGGGATGGTCGTCGCCGAGGTTCATGTCGTCGACGGCGGATCTGTCCGTATGCCGGTGCGGCCCTTCTCGCACCCGCGTATCCGCTGGCACCGCACGGGAAGCGGCGGCAAGCGGGCCGCTCAGCTCTACGTTCTCGACCGCCTCGAGCCGGCTGACTGGGACTTCGTCCTTGCCGTCGACACCGCCTGCGTGCTCGACGAGCACGCGATGGAACGCCAGCTCATGGAATTCTCGGAGCCGTCTGTCATGGCGACGACCGCGATGGTGAGCATGCGCAACGCCGGGCAGAACATCCTCACCCGGCTGGTCGACCTGAGCGTCGGCATCAGCGTCATCGGCCCGGCAAGCCGGTCGGCATTGCACGCCATGCAGCTCACCCCCGGCGCTCTGGCCGTCTACCGCGCACACGTCCTGTTCGGGTACAAACCCCGCTACCCGGCCTCGTCCACCACCGACGACTCCTGCCTGGCGGTGTATCCCCACCTGCGAGGCGAAGTGGTGCGGGTGACCGAGGCGACCGTCTGGTCCACAGCACCCGCCGATGCCGGAAGCGTCTACCGGCAATCGTTGCGTGCCGAGAGAGCGTGGTGGCGGACGACGGCGAGCGCGTTGAGGAAGGACCCGTCGCGGACGGCGTTCGACCGCATGCTGCTTGTTGTGCGGCTTTCCTTCGCCCTGGTCCGATCGGCGGGTCTTGTCGTCGTCCTGGCGGAGGCCACCTACAGCGGAACACCGCGCCTGACCTGGCTGGTCCTTTACGGGGCGTTGTATATGACGGTGCGTTATGCCAGAGCGGGCGTCTATCTCGCGGAACGCCCGGCGATGAGCCGTTCGCAAAGGTTGTGGACGTGGATCCTGTTGACCCCCGTGGAGGCGGCTTACCACCTGCTGTGTGCCGGCGTGATCAGGTACATCGCGCTCCTCCCGCATCACACGCGTAGCGGATCGACTCAGGAACCCGGCACAGGTCTCCCTGGCACCGGATCGCCTGCCGCAACCAGCGCTGTCTACTACAGCGGCTTCGCGTCGGAGAGGACGCAGCCGTGACCGCGATGGGGTCGGAAGTCGGAGACGGGACATGACTGACGAACAATCTTCCGGGCGGGCTGAGGCTCTGCCGGACAGCAATAGCGCGGTATTGACGATGGCCCGGCGCACAGCCGAGGAATATGTCGCTGTCGCCGAAGAACGTGCGCGCAAGATGCGGGCTGGAGCTCGGGCAAGTGCCGAACGAACAAGAAGCGATGCCCGGCTGTGCGCTGAAAAGATCCGCAGTACGGCGGAGGATGCGCTGACCGAGGCTCAGGCTGAGGCCGTGCGCAACAAGCGCGATGCCACCCGGCGGGCCGCCGACATCCGCCATCAGGCCGAGCTGGTGTTGACCGAGGCCCACGTCGAGGCCGAACAAATCCTGGCCGCTGGTCGCGACGAAGCCGAGCGGCTGAGGCTGCGGGCACAGCAGCGGTACGAGGACACCGTCGGCGTTCTCCCGGCAAAACGAGCAGCCCTGCTGAAACAAATTGAAGACCTGAAGTCTTTCGGCAGCCAGTACCGGCAACAGCTGATCGAATCGATACAACAACAATCGCGACTGTTGCGGGCCGCCGGCCCTGAGGCCGCCGCGAAGAAGTACGGCCTCCCGGCGCGTTTCCCCGAACATGCCCGCGAGCTGGTGCCCCGTCCTTGACCTCACCGACTGGACCCTGAAGGGCCGGCTTTTGCGTCGCGGTAGCCGCGACGCAAAAGCCGGCCCTTCAGGGATTTGAATAACGTCGTCAATGTGCTTCTGACTGACGCAGATTCCGGCGCCTCATGTCGATCTCGCGCCAGTTGTCCGGGATGTGGGCGATGAACAAGGACTGGACCGGGGAGAGGCTTCCGGTGGACGCGAGAAGTTTCTGTTCGCGGATCCACCGGCGCGTGTCGGTTCGCAGGCGTTGTGCGCGAGCGCGAGCGCGGGCGTCCTGGGGATCGTTGTACGGCTGGTCGCTCTCGATCAGCTCCAAGGCTGCCTTGTAAGCCGCCCGCCATCTGGCGGGGAGGATGATGTTGTTCGTCCGCATCAGGTGTTGTCCTTGCTCTATCAACGATATTGTCGCGCGGCGACCCGAGCCGGGCTGTTCTGAAGCCCGGTCAACTGGTCGAAGTCGGGTTGCCGGAATGCAGGGAGGATCGGCCGCCCGGCGCGCGCTCGAGCGGCCGGTCGACGGCTCGGCCGCTGCCCGAGATCCTCCGGATACGACGAAGGGCGCAGTTTCGGTAAGCCGCATCCCGGCTATTGCCGACAGCGGCCGGAACGGCTCCCATGGATGCCTTCGACGTGCGCGTGCGGGTTCTTACCTGCGCGCGGAAGATGGATTTGGAAGAACGTCAGTAGAGCGAGATGGCACGTTTTATCTCTCGTTTTGCGCGGTGTGGCCCGGTGGTTCTAAAGATGTGGGCCGCCAGCGCGGAGATATCGATCTCGCAGCGTTTGGCAAGCATGGCCGAAGTCGGCCCGGCGGGAATCAGGCCCACGGGCCTCCTGTCTTTCTGAATGGCAATTTCTGCCAGATTTCCCTGACTGCTTCGCGCGGATGGTAACGATTGCGCATCCACGTTTTATCAGCAGAAGACGCTGGAGAGCAATAGGGCGCGGAATCCGACGGTAATCGTTCGGGGGAGTAGCTACAGAAACGGCCGACCCGCGGCCAGGGAACTCATCGGTATTTCGCGGCGCGACCCGGCCGATAGGGTGAGCAGGGCATCCGGAAGGTTCCTTCGGCCACCTGTTCGTACTACGCCGGAGGGATGTCAGCGACGCGCCCCGGGCTTCTGACGCTCCTCCGCGCTGATTCTCCGGAAAGGCCGCGGGCGCGCTGTGCCCGAAGGCGGATCCGATATCAGTGGCGAGTTCGTAGCGGCACCTCGCCACTCACCGAGCCCTTGTTCGTCCTGCGTGGCGGAGCTTCGACGTGGTGCGGACAAGGGTGGCTCGCACGTTCGCGGTGGCGCGGGCGTCGCGGTGATCGGCCGGCGACCGGTGGCTCGAGTGAGCCGGTCGCCGGAGTGCAGCTCGTCTCATCGCGTACCGCCGCCTGAAATTCCGTGCGGGGCCGAGCCTTCTGGCCCCGGAACGGCAGGACAGGGGGGCCGAGAGCTGCGAAAACAGTCGATTCCGTGCTTACCGGGTGGGGCATACCGGTCCGGAAAACCCCCAAAACGGTCAACCGAACGGCTATCGACCGACGGCCGTTCCGGCCCTCGATGAAACACGCACGCTCGACATCCGCCGTAGACGAAATGGGGTTTTCCATCCCGTAAGACACCGCGCAAGACAGTACGAAAGGGAGTTCCATGAACAAGCTCACCCGCGCCATCACTATGGGAGGCTTCGGCGTGCTCGCCGCGCTGGCCGTCGGCACCGGGCCGGCCCAGGCGGGCACCTCCGCCGGCGCTGCCGTGGAGAGCAAGTCCACGGCTGGTCAGGTCTCCCAGTGGCGCGACGGCACCCAGGTCGTCGGCTTCTACCGCTCGCTGCGGGACTGTGAGCTGGCCGGCCAGTTCGGCGAGCGCGTCGGCGCGTGGGACGACCACGACTGTGACCCGGTGCACCTCGGCGTTCGGCGGGGCACGTGGGCACTCGAGGTGGCGGATGACGACAACTGGGGCCCGGCCGGTTTCGGTCGCCCGTTCAACGTGGTCCGCGGCTTCCCGAGCCAGTTCCGCCCGGGCTGGTGGGGTCAGGTCCGGGCCGGTAGCCCGGGGCACTTCCGCCCGGGTCAGGTCCGTCCGTGGTTCCGGGGGCCGGTCGTCCGGCACGGCCACGGTCCGATCATCCGGCACGGCCACGGCCCGATCGTTCGCCCCGGCAACCACGGCCCGATCGTCCGCCCCGGCAACCACGGCCCGATCGTCCGGCCAGGTAACCAGGGTCCGATCGTTCGCCCGGGTAACCAGGGTCCGATCGTGCGTCCCGGCAACCAGAACGGTCGCCCCTGACCGGTGCCGGCTACCTCAGCGGTGGGGTCATCAGGCCCAACCGCCTCGGCAACCGGCGCTGCCAGGAGCAACGTCCGATCTTCTCCGGCGCCTTGCCACAGGTCACGTTGGTAGAGAGATCGTGACGCACCGACAACTTTAGTCAACGGGGAGGCACATCGCACGAACCTTCCGAGTGAAACGCCTTGAACTACCCCTGGTGCCGCTGGGTGATCCCCGTTCACTCAGCGGCACCAGCCTTAAGAGAACGACGGGACACATCCGTGAATGACAACCCGATAGCCGGGCGCGTCCGCCTGTTGCTCGGCCGCACTTCCATCGACAGCGTGACGGCGGTGTATCCCGTTATCCCCTCATTGACTCAGTCCCCGTCCCCGTCCCCTTCCCCGGAACCAGAAAGCGTCTCCTCCTGCCCGCCTTCGCCGGCGGTGGAGCCGGCGCAACCAGCACCGACCGCATTGCCCGATGAAGCGCTGCAGGTACTGACGCTGGCGCAGCGGACTGCGCAGGAATACATCGCCGCGGCGAGTGAGCAGGCGAGGGCCGTGCGGGAGGAGGCCGAAAAGAACGCCGACCACAGCCGAGAAGAAGCTCACGCGTATGCGGATCGGGTGCGCGCCGAAGCCGAGAAGTCGCTCACCGCCGCTCGCGTCGAGGCCGAGGCGACCAACCGGGAAGCGCTCGCCCAGGCGACCGAGATCAGGCGGCAGGCGGAACGATTGCTGGCCGAGGCGCGCGCCGAGGCGGACCGAATCATCGCCGGCGGAAATGATTCGGCCGAGCTGTTGGAGCGGCAGGCACAACAGCGATACGAGGACGCGGTCGGGGGCCTTTCTGTCAAGCGGACGGCATTGCAGGAACAGATCGAGACGCTTGAGGCGTTCGACGCCGAGTACCGCCATCGGCTCATGACCTTCCTGCAAGGTCAGCTTCGCGCTCTCTGGACCGATCGGCCGCAGCCGGTCGAAGTGCCGCAAGCGGAGCCGCCGGCACCGGGTGGCCCGACGTGACCTCCGGGGGTCTTTCGGCCCTGCCTGTTCGATCCTGTCCGGTACACGCTGGAGGACGGCGCACCGCCGACAGCTGACACGCTGTCGACGCTTGGACGGCGCCTTCGACGCCAGGGAGATCGGCATGCCTGACCAAGTCACCGAAACCGCTGCCCGGATCGTCGTCGGAGTCGACGGATCGTCAGGCGCCAAGATTGCTCTGGCGTGGGCGATGAACCAGGCGAAGCTGACCGGCGCCACCGTCGAAGCGGTGATCGCCTGGCAGGACCCGGCGATCTACGGCGCGGCCTACGGCTGGACGAGCGTCTCGTTCGAAGGCGACACGTACGGCGTAGCCATGACGAAATTGCTCGACGATTCGATCGCCGAGGTGGCCGGCGAGACAGGGACGCCCGTCCCGGTCCTTCCGAGGGTCGTGCAGGGCCACCCGGTCGAGGCGTTGCTGAAGGCCGCGGCCGGCGCGCAGCTGCTCGTGGTCGGCAGCCGTGGGCACGGAACTTTCGCGGGAATCTTGCTCGGCTCGGTCAGCCAGCACTGTGTACAGCGGGCGTCGTGTCCAGTTGTCGTGGTTCCGTCCGTGGCCGCGTCGCGGTAGGCCGAGATGATGACCGGAATTCCGGGTGGCTTCGATCGGCCGCGCCGTGATGTCGCCGCATTGCCCGACCTTCTGCACGGGCGGGCCGGCGCGGGACCGGTCCGCACCCAGCGGCCCGTCTATCTGGATCTGCTGCCGCCCTGCAACGCGGGTTGTCCGGCCGGAGAGAACATTCAGGCCTGGCTGGCGCAGATTCAGGCGGGCCGGCCGGAACAGGCGTGGCGCGCCCTGGTTCAGGACAATCCGTTGCCCGCCATCCACGGGCGTGTCTGCTATCACCCGTGTGAGAGCGTGTGCAACCGCGCCGAGCTGGACAGTGCTGTGTCGATCCACGGAGTCGAGCGGTTCCTGGGTGACCTCGCGCTGGAACGCGGCTGGCGCTTCGACCCGCCGGCCGAGCCGAGCGGACACCGGGTGCTCGTGATCGGCGGCGGACCGAGCGGCCTGTCCGCGGCCTATCACCTGGCCCGGCGGGGCCATACGGTCGAGATCCGCGACGCGAGCGACGAGCCGGGCGGGATGATGCGGTACGGCATCCCGGCCTACCGGCTGCCTCGGGACGTGCTCGCCGGCGAGATCGACCGGATCGCCGCGCTCGGTGTGCGGATCACCTGCGGGCATCGGGTCACGGATCTGGCCGCGGAGCAGCGCGACGGCGGGTTCGACGCGGTGTTCGTCGCGGTCGGGGCGCATCTGTCGAAGCGGGTCGACATCCCGGCCCGTGAGGCCGCCCGGATCGTCGACGCGGTGTCGTTCCTGCGCAGTGTCGCGGCGGGGGAGCGGCCGGTGATCGGCCGGCGGGTGGCGGTCTACGGCGGCGGGAACACCGCGATGGACGCGGCGCGGGTGGCCCGTCGGTTGGGCGCCGAGGAGTCGATGATCGTCTATCGGCGTACCCGGGGCCAGATGCCGGCGCACGCCGAGGAGGCCGAGGACGCCGAGCGGGAAGGAGTGCGGATCAACTGGCTCCGGACGATCGCCGCGGTTGACGGTCCCGAGTTGACCGTCGAGGTGATGGAGCTGGACCAGGCCGGGCGGCCGCAGGGCACCGGACGGTTCGAGACGCTGGCCGCGGACACGGTGATCCTGGCTCTGGGGCAGAGCACCGATTCCGGTTTCCTGCGCCGGGTGCCCGGGGTCGAGTTCACCGCGGACGGGACCGTCGTGGTGTCCCCGTCGCTGATGACCGGCTGTCCCGGGGTCTTCGCCGGTGGCGACATGGTGCCCAGCGAGCGGACGGTCACCGTCGGCGTCGGGCATGGCAAGAAGGCAGCGCAACACATCGACGCTTACCTGCGGGGCGCCGTGGTCACCCGGCCCGCCAAGCACGACGTGATCCAGTTCGACGGCCTGCACCCCTGGTACTTCGGTGAAGCATCCCGCCGTGACCAGACCGAACGTGAACCGGACGACCGGGTCACCGACTTCACCGAGGTGGTAGGTGGCCTGGACGACAGAGAGGCGGCCTATGAGGCCGGCCGGTGCTTGTCGTGCGGGAACTGCTTCGAGTGTGACGGCTGCCTGGGCGCGTGCCCGGAGACCGCAATCGTCAAGCTCGGTGCGGGCAACCGGTACCGGATCGACCTCGACCGCTGCACCGGCTGCGCCGAGTGTTACGACCAGTGCCCCGTCCACGCGATCGAAATGATGCCGGAGCAACAGGGGGTGGCGAACCAGTGATCCGGACGACGATCGACGGGAACGAGGCCGCGGTATCGGTGGCCTACCGGCTCAACGAGGTGTGCTGCATCTATCCCATCACCCCGTCCTCGGCGATGGCGGAACTGGCCGACGAGTGGTCCAACGCGCGGCGGGCCAACGTGTGGGGCACGGTGCCGACCGTGGTGGAGATGCAGAGCGAGGGCGGCGCCGCCGGCGCCGTGCACGGAGCTTTGCAGAGCGGAGCGCTGACCACGACGTTCACCGCCTCGCAGGGCCTGCTGCTGATGATCCCCAACCTGTACAAGATCGCCGGTGAGCTGAACGCGGCAGTGCTGCACGTGGCGGCCCGGTCCCTGGCGGCGCAGGGCCTGTCGATCTTCGGGGACCACTCCGACGTGATGGCGGTCCGCCAGACCGGGTTCGCGTTGCTGGCCTCGGCCTCGGTGCAGGAGGCGCACGACCTGGCCTTGGTGGCACAGGCCGCCACGTTGCGGACGCGGGTGCCTTTCGTGCATTTCTTCGACGGGTTCCGCACCTCTCACGAGCTCAACACCGTCGAGATGCTGTCCGACGATGACCTGCGCGCCTTGGTGCCGGTGGACCTGGTACGGGCGCACCGCGGGCGCGCGTTGTCGCCGGAGCGGCCGTTCATCCGCGGCACCGCGCAGAACCCGGACGTGTACTTCCAGGGCCGCGAGACGGTCAACCCGTTCTACGCGCGGGTGCCGGACGCGGTGACCGAGGCGATGCGGGAACTGCACGCGCGAACCGGGCGGCGGTACGGCATCGTCGACTACGACGGCGATCCGGATGCCGAGCGAGTGCTGGTGCTGATGGGATCCGGTGCGCAGACCGTGCAGGAGACCGTGGCCCACCTGCGAGCGCGCGGCGAGAAGGTCGGTGTCCTGCAGGTGCGGCTGTACCGGCCGTTTCCCGCGGCGGCGCTGCTGGCAGCCCTGCCGGCGAGCGTACGCCGGATAGCGGTGCTCGACCGCACGAAGGAACCCGGTTCGCTCGGCGAACCGCTGTTCCTGGACGTCGTGACGGCGCTCGCCGAAGCGCACTCGGCCGGCGAAAGGCCGGCGTTCCCCACGATCATCGGTGGCCGCTACGGCCTGGGTTCCAAGGAGTTCACCCCCGCCATGGTCGCCGGGGTCTTCACGGAGCTGGCCCGCGAACGCCCCCGGTCCCGGTTCACGGTGGGGATCACCGACGATGTCGGCGGCACCAGTCTGCCCTACGATCCGGGATTCGACATCGAGCCGGCGCAGACCGTGCGGGCGGTCTTCTACGGCCTCGGCTCGGACGGCACGGTCGGCGCGAACAAGAACACGATCAAGATCATCGGAGCGGATGCGGGCCGGCACGCGCAGGGCTATTTCGTGTACGACTCGAAGAAGTCCGGCTCGCAGACCGTGTCCCATCTGCGTTTCGGTCCGGAGCCGATCCGCGCGCCATACCTCATTGCTCAGGCCGGCTTCGTCGGCTGTCACCACATCGGCCTGCTGGAGCGGGTCGACGTGCTGGGCCGAGCTGCTCCGGGCGCGACCTTGCTGCTCAACTGCGCCTATCCGGCGGCGGACGTCTGGGCGCGGTTGTCGCGCCCGGTGCAGGAGCAGATCCTGGCCAAGGCCCTCGACGTCTACACCGTCGACGCGGACCGGGTCGCCGACGAGGCCGGAATCCCCGGACGCACCAACACCGTCCTGCAGACCTGCTTCTTCGCCATCTCCGGCGTGCTGCCTCGAGACGAGGCGATCACCCAGATCAAAGCCTCGATCACCAAGACGTACGGCCGGCGCGGAGCGGATGTTGTCGCCCGCAACCACGCCGCGGTTGACCAGACCCTCGCCGCGCTGCACCGCGTCGCCGTACCCGGCAAGGTCACCGCCACCCGTGGGCTGCCGCCGACCGTGCCGGCGGGCGCGCCACCGTTCGTCCGGGACGTCACCGCGACCATGATGGCCGGGCACGGCGACGATCTGCCGGTGAGCGCCCTGCCGGTCGACGGCACCTATCCGAGCGGCACCACGGCCTTCGAGAAACGCAACATCACGGACATGGTCGCGCTGTGGGACCCCGGCCTGTGCATCCAGTGCGGCAACTGCGCCTTCGTCTGCCCGCACAGCGTCATCCGATCGAAGTTCTACGACAAGAGCCGGCTGGACGTCGCACCGGAGGGCTTTCCCTCGATGCCGCTGGAGGTACGAGGGCTACCGGACACGTCCTACACCCTGGCGGTCTCCCTCGAGGACTGCACCGGGTGTGGCCTGTGCGTGGAGGCCTGTCCGTCGCAGGCGCCCACCGACCCCACCCGCAAGGCCATCAATCTCGCGCCCCGGCAGCCGCAGCTGGACGCCGGCCGCGAGAACCTCGCATTCTTCGACGGACTGCCGGTCAATGACCGCTCGAGCGTGGACTTCGGCACCGTGCGCGGCACCCAGTTCCTGCTGCCGCTGTTCGAGTTCTCCGGCGCCTGCGCCGGCTGCGGCGAAACGCCGTACCTCAAGCTGTTGTCGCAGCTTTTCGGGGACCGGCTCATGGTCGCCAACGCGACCGGCTGCTCCTCGATCTATGGTGGGAACCTGCCCACCACCCCGTGGACCACCGACGCTCATGGCCGCGGGCCGGCCTGGTCCAACTCGCTGTTCGAGGACAACGCCGAGTTCGGGCTCGGTTTCCGGCTGGCGGCGGACCTGCATCTGCGGCTGGCCCACCAGCGGCTGACCGAACTGCGCGACACGGTCGGCCCCGACCTGGTGGACGCCGTCATCAACGCCCCGCAGCGGCGCGAGTCGGAGTTCGCCGCCCAGCGCGATCGGGTCGCCAGTGTGCGGAGCCGGCTGACCGGGCTGGACCGGGCCGCCCCGGCCGTCGCCGACCTGCTCAGTGTGATCGACCACCTGGTCCGCCGCAGCGTCTGGCTGGTCGGTGGCGACGGCTGGGCCTACGACATCGGCGCCGGCGGACTCGACCACGTCCTGGCCACCGGTCGCAACGTCAACGTCCTGGTCCTCGACACCGAGGTGTACTCCAACACCGGCGGCCAGATGTCGAAGGCCACCCCACTGGGCTCGGTCGCCAAGTTCGCCGCGGCCGGCAAGACCACCCCCAAGAAGGACCTCGCCCTGCAGGCCATCGCCTACGGCAACGTCTACGTCGCCCGGGTCGCGATGGGCGCCGATCCGCAGCAGACCCTGCGAGCCTTTAGGGAGGCCGAAGCCTACGACGGGCCGTCACTGATCATCGCGTACAGCCACTGCATCGCCCACGGCATCGAGATGCGCACCGGAATGGACCAGCAATACCGGGCCGTGGCCAGCGGATACTGGCCGCTGATCCGATACGACCCGGTCCTGCGCGCGGCCGGCCGCAACCCGTTCCTGCTCGACTCGCCACGGGCCCGCATCAGTCTGGCCGACTACACCCAGCGCGAGCTGCGCTACCGGCTGCTGGCCAAGTCCGATCCGGCCGAGGCGGACCGGTTGCACGCCCTGGCCCAGCAAGCAGTCGACCAGCGCTGGCAGGTGTACGAGGAGATGGCCGCGCGGGGCGCCGAGCGGTTCCCCAGCGACGCGAGCAGGACCAGCTGATGGACCTGACCACCGACTACCTCGGTCTGCGGCTGCGTAACCCGCTGGTCGCGTCCGCCTCGCCGCTCTCGCAGAGCGTCGCCGGTGTCCAGCGACTCGCGGACGCCGGAATTGGCGCGGTCGTGTTGCCCTCGCTGTTCGAGGAGCAACTGCGCCGGGAGGCTGACAGGGACGCCCGGTTGGCCGAAGCCGGCACCGACAGTTTCGCCGAGTCGCTCAGCTACCTACCGCCCACAGCCGACGTCGAAGCCGGCTCGTCACAGTATCTGAGCCTGCTGAGCCGGGCCGTCGCAGCGGTCGACGTCCCTGTGATCGCCAGCCTCAACGGTGTCACGGCGGCGGGCTGGGCCGACCACGCGACCGCGATGCAGGACGCCGGTGCGGCCGCGATCGAACTCAACATCTACTACCTGCCCGGCGACCCGGAGGTCAGCGGCCGCGAGGTCGAACAACGCCACCTCGACATCCTCGCCAGGGTCAAGTCGGTCGTGAGCGTCCCGGTCGCCGTGAAGCTGAGCCCCTACTTCAGCTCCACCGGCGCGGTCGCCCGCCGACTCGCCGAGTCCGGCGCTGACGGCCTCGTGCTGTTCAACCGTTTCATGCAACCCGACATCGACCCGGAGCGTCTCGCCGTGACCAGCGGTGTGCAGTTGTCCAGCCGGGCCGAGGCGCGGATGCCCCGGTCGTGGATCGCCCTGCTGCGCGAGCGGGTGACGGCCTCGCTGGCGGCCACCACCGGTGTCGAGGACGCCGGCGACGTGGCCGCGTACCTGCTGGCCGGCGCCGATGTCGTCATGACGGCTTCGGCGCTGCTGCGCCACGGTCCGCAGCACACGGGGGTTCTGCTCGCCGGCTTGACCGACTGGATGAACCGCAAGGGCTTCACGTCGGTGGATCAGGCGCGCGGCCTGTTGAGCGTTCCGTGCACATCGGACGGTTCGGCGTACGAACGCGCCGGGTATCTCGCGGCGATACAGCAGGCGACCATCCGCTACGGCTCCTGAGGCCCTCAGGCGCTGGGCCCGGCATCGGCGACAGGACTTTCGGCCCTGTCCCGCACCACTGCGAGGTGTGATGTTGAGACGGCTGGTACCGAACAGCGAAGCCGTCTCGCGGACACGTCTCCGGCTCACTGGCCAGAGCTTTGTTCACCCGGCGGCCCTCATCGCGAAGGAGCCGTCATGTCCGGAAAGTCCCCGCGGAAGGACAGCGAGAAGAAGAAGGGCAAGACCCTGAAGGAGAAGCAGCACGCGAAGCAGATCAAGCGTGCCCTGCAGACGGGTCGGACCTCGAACATCCCGCCTACAGGTCATTGAGAGCGCCGCCGTGCCCCCGGAGACGCACGAAGGCTCGGCGCCGCGCGTGATCATCGATGCGGCGGCGCTGGCTGAGCTCTTCTCCGCGCTGCACGCGCGCGGCTACACGATCGTCGGGCCCACCGCCCGCGACGGGGCGATCATGCTGGCCGAGCTGTCGTCCGCCGCCGAGCTGCCGTACGGCTGGGGTGTCGAGACGGAGGCGGGCCGATATCGCCTGCGTGCCCGTGGAGACCAGGCGGCCTTCGGTCATTCGGCCGGACCGCAATCGTGGAAGGACATCCTGCGCCCGTCTCGGGAGAAGCAGTGGTCGGCGGACCGCACCTCCGACGGTGTGGTGGTCACCGAAGCGGTGGAGCGACACCGGTACGCGTTGCTCGGCGTCCGCCCGTGCGACATCGCGGCGATCCGGATCCTGGACCGCGTGCTGACCGGCGGAAGGCACACGGACCCGCAGTACGCCGGCCGCCGGGACGGCAACTTCGTGATCGCTGTGGAGTGTACGGAGCCCGGCGCCACCTGCTTCTGCACGTCGATGGGGACCGGTCCGCATGCGGACGCGGGTTTCGATCTGGCCATGACCGAACTGGTCGACGGCGGCGACCACCGGTTCGTCGTGCGAGCCGGCACCGCGGTCGGGGCCGAAGTCATGTCTGTCCTGCCGGGGCGGCCGGCCGATGACGCGACGGTGTCGCACGCCGCCGGCGCGGTGGCGCAGGCCGCGTCGATGATGAGCCGGTCGATGCCGGTCGACGGCCTGCCGGGGCTGCTGGCGGCGAGCCGCGAGTCGCCGCACTGGGACGATGTCGCCTCCCGGTGCCTCACCTGCGGCAACTGCACCATGGTCTGTCCCACCTGCTTCTGCAGCACCACCGAGGACGTCACCGACCTCACCGGTGACCACGCGGAGCGGTGGCGGCGGTCGGACTCGTGCTTCGACCTCGACTTCTCGTACCTGCACGGGGGCAGCGTGCGTACCAGCGGCCAGTCACGGTACCGGCAGTGGATCAGCCACAAGCTCGGCACCTGGCACGACCAGTTCGGTTCGTCCGGGTGCGTCGGCTGCGGCCGGTGCATCGCCTGGTGCCCGGCCGGGATCGACATCACCCAGGAGGTGGCCGCGCTGTCGCTTCTGCAGCTGGCGGCGCCTCCGCCGGAGGAGGAGCCGTGAGCAACGATCTCGCCGACCGCGTGTCGGCCCTGCCGTTCTTCGCCGGGCTCGCGCCGCGCCTGCTGGACGACCTCTGCGCGGCCGGCCGGCCGGTGACGTACAACCCAGGCGAGCGATTGTTCGCCGAGGGCGGCGAGGCGGACCAGTTCTGGCTGATCGAAAGCGGCACCGTGGCCTTGGACCTGCGGGTGCCGGGGCGGGGTGACCACGTGATCGAGACCCTGACCGCGGGCACGGTGGCCGGCTGGTCCTGGCTGTATCCGCCGTACCGCTGGAACTTCGGCGCGACAGCGCGTACACCGCTGCGGGCCGTGGTGTTCGACGCCGTCGCGGTGCGCGGCCGGTGCGACGCGGATCCGGCGTTCGGCTATGCGATGCTGCGCTTGTTCACGCCGGTCATCGCCGAGCGCCTGCAGGCCACCCGGCTGCGGCTGCTCGACCTGTACGCGACACCGGCCCAGGCGGGGAAGCCGTGAGCGCCCCGGCGCCGGCCGTAGAGATCGGCTTGTCGGTGCCCCGGACGTACCGGGTGACCTCCCGGCGAATCGACACCGACGACACGGTCACGCTCGCCATCGAGTCCGACGCCGACCCGCTCGCGCAGTTCGCGCCCGGGCAGTTCGCGATGCTCACGGCGTACGGGATCGGTGAGGTACCGATCTCGGTGAGCGCGATCGGCGAGCCGGAGCAGGGCCGGGCCCGCCGGCTGGTGCACACGCTGCGGGCGGTCGGCGCGGTGACCCGGGCGCTGCACGCCGCCCGGCCCGGCGACGTCATCGGCGTGCGCGGACCGTTCGGCACCAGCTGGGACGTGGCCTCCGCGGCTGGCCACGACGTGGTGATCGTCGCCGGCGGGATCGGGCTGGCGCCGCTGCGCCCGGTCGTCCGTTCGGTGCTGGCCGACCGGGCGCGCTACGGACGGGTGGCGGTGCTGATCGGCGGGCGTACCCCGGCCGACCTGTTCTACCGCGACGAGGTGTCGTCCTTCGCGGCGGCCGGAGCCGAGGTGGCGGTGACCGTCGACCGGCCGGCGGACGGCTGGACCGGGCAGGTCGGCGTCGTCACCACCCTGATCCCGCCGGCCCGCTTCGACCCGGCCCGGACCGTGGCGTTCCTCTGCGGGCCGGAGATCATGATGCGGTTCACCGCGCAGGCGCTCATCGCCCGCGGCGTCGCGGCCCATCGGGTGCGGGTGTCGCTGGAGCGCAACATGCGCTGCGGCGCGGGCTGGTGCGGGCACTGCCAGCTCGGCCCGATGCTGGTGTGCCGGGACGGCCCGGTGATCGACTACGCGCGGGCCGAACCGCTGATCTCGGTGCGGGAGTTGTGATGACCGACGTGAGACCGACCTTGGCCGTGTGGAAATTCGCTTCCTGCGACGGGTGCCAGCTGACCCTGCTCGACTGCGAGGACGAACTGCTCGCGGTGGCCGACCGGGTGCACATCGCCCACTTCCTGGAGGCGAGCCGCTCGGTCGAGCCCGGCCCCTACGACGTGTCCATCGTGGAGGGTTCGATCACGACGGAAGCCGACGTCGAACGCATCCATCGGGTCCGCGAGATGTCCGGCACCGTCGTGACGATCGGCGCCTGCGCCACTGCGGGCGGCGTGCAGGCGCTGCGCAACTTCGCCGACATCGACGAATTCACCGCCCTGGTGTACGCCCGGCCGGACTACATCTCCACCCTCGCCACCTCCACCCCGATCGCGGCACACATCGACGTCGACTACGAGCTGCATGGCTGCCCGATCGACCGCCGGCAACTTCTGGAGGTCGTCACGGCGCTGCTGGTCGGCCGCAAGCCCAACATCCCCGCGCACAGCGTCTGCTTCGAGTGCAAGCAGCGCCACAACGTCTGCGTCGTCGTCGCCCACGGCATTCCGTGCCTGGGACCGGTGACCCACGCCGGCTGTGGCGCGTTGTGCCCGGCCCACCACCGCGGCTGCTACGGCTGCTTCGGCCCGATGGAAACCCCCAACGCCGCCGCGCAGGCCGGACTGCTGCGAGCCACCGGGATGTCCGAGGACGACGTCGTACGCGCCTACCGCACCTTCAACACCTCGGCGTTCATCGAGCTGTCGAAGGTCACCGTCGGTCCTCCGCCCGGGGCCGGCCCCCACGACGTCCCACGGGAGCCGAGATGACCCACCGATCCGATCGCACGCTCGACGTACGGGCCTTGGCGCGGGTGGAAGGCGAAGGCGCGATGCACGTCCGCGTCCGCGACGGCTCGGTCGACCAGGTGCGCCTGGAGATCTACGAACCGCCCCGCTTCTTCGAGGCGCTGCTGCGCGGCCGCCGGCACACCGAACCTCCTGACATCACGGCCCGCATCTGCGGGATCTGCCCGGTGGCTTACCAGATGAGCGCCTGCGCGGCGATCGAGGACGCCTGTGGTGTGCGGGTCGAGGGCTCGATCGCCGCGCTGCGCCGCCTGCTCTACTGCGGCGAGTGGATCGAAAGCCACACCCTGCACATCTACCTGCTGCACGCCCCCGACTTCCTCGGCTACCCCAGCGCGCTGGACCTGGCCAAGGACCGGCGCGACCTGGTGGAACGGGGCTTGGCGTTGAAGAAGGCCGGCAACGACATCCTGGAACTGCTCGGTGGCCGGGCGATCCATCCGATCAACGTCCGGGTCGGCGGCTTCTACCGCACGCCGCTGCCCCGCGAGCTCGTCCCGCTGCGCGACACCCTTCGAACGGCCCTGGACCAGGCCCTCGACACGGTGCGATGGGTGGCTGGATTCGACTTCCCGGACTTCGAGCACGATCACGAGTTGCTCGCCCTGACCACACCCGGCCGGTACGCCATCGAGACCGGCACCGTGGCCACCACGGGCGGACCCGGATTCACCCCGCAACAGTTCGAGGAGCACGTGATCGAGGAACACGTGCCGCACTCCACCGCCCTGCATGCCCACCTCGCCGGTCGGGGCGCCTACCTGACCGGGCCGGCGGCCCGCTACACGCTGAATCGGCAGTGGTTGTCGCCGCTGGCGGCCCAGGCGGCCACCGCCGCCGGCTTGGGCGCCGATTGCCGCAACCCGTACCGCAGCATCGTGGTGCGGGCGGTCGAGACCGTTTACGCCGTCGAGGAGGCGCTGCGGCTCATCGACGAGTACGAGCCGCCGCCCCAGCCGTACGTGGACGTGCCGCCGCGGGCGGCCGTCGGCTACGGGGCCACCGAAGCGCCCCGGGGCACCCTGTTCCACCGCTACGGCCTGGACTCCGACGGACTGATCACCTCGGCCCGGATCGTCCCGCCCACCTCGCAGAACCAGGCCGCCATCGAGGACGACCTGCGCCGGTTCGTCGCGGCCCGGCTGGACCTCGACGACGAGCGCCTGACCCGGGACTGCGAACAGGCGATCCGCAACTACGACCCGTGCATCTCGTGCGCCACGCACTTCCTCGATCTGACCGTGGACCGGGGGTGATCGGCGTGCCCGCGATGCGCCGGGTGGTGATCGGGGTCGGTAACGAGTACCGGTGCGACGACGGGTTCGGTCCCCTGGTCGTCGCGGCGCTCGCCGACCGGCGGTCCCGGGACCCGCAGCTCGCCGGCGTCGACTTGCGGATCAGTGACGGCGATCCGGCCCGGATGCTGGACCTGTGGGCGGGCGCGGGCCTGGCGGTGGTGGTCGACGCCGTGCGGGACGGGGGCGGCACCCCGGGCCGCGTGTATGAGCTGGTTCTCGACGAACTGGACGGCTTGGCCGAGAACGCCTCCGCCAGTTCGCACGGGATCGGACTGGGTAGCACAGTGGCGCTGGGCCGGGCCCTCGACCGGTTGCCCCGCCGGCTGGTGGTGCTCGCCGTGGCTGGGCGCGAGTTCGGCTTCGGTGTCGAGCTCACTGCGCAGGTGGCCGCCATGGTGGAGCCGGTGGCCGACCGTGTCGGTGAGCTGGTGGCCCGGGCCGGGGTGGGGCCGTGACGGCCGTCGTCGGGGAGGCCGCGGCCTGGTCGGTCCGGGTCCGGGGGACCGTTCAGGGCGTCGGGTTCCGGCCCTTCGTGTATCGGCTGGCCAGCGAGCTGGGACTCGATGGCACGGTCCACAACGACGGCGGAGAGGTGGTCATCGAAGTCGCCGGTCCCGATGACCTGGTGCGGCAATTGGTCGACGCGCTCCGGCCGGGCGCACCGGCGGCAGCCGACGTCACCGAGGTCACCGTCAGCAGAACGGCCACCCGGCCACCATCCGGCTTTCAGGTCGTCCACAGCGAGGCCGGGGCCGTACCGCCAGGATTCACCGGCCTTCCCGCCGACCTCGCCACCTGCGCCGACTGCCTGGCGGAGCTGTTCTCGCCGGCTGACCGCCGCTTCCGGTACCCGTTCATCAACTGCACCGCCTGCGGGCCTCGCGCCACCATCGTCGACGAATTGCCGTACGACCGGGCCCGTACCGCGATGACAGGTTTTCCGCTCTGCCGGCGTTGCGCGGCCGAATACCACAACCCGGCCGACCGCCGTTTCCACGCCGAGCCGGTCGCCTGCCCCCGGTGCGGTCCTCAGCTGACGTGGAGCGCCGGGCGCCGGACCGCGTCCGGTGGTCAGGCGCTCTCCACGGCGATCGGCGCGATCTCGGTCGGCCGGATCGTGGCCGTGAAGGGCCTGGGCGGCTACCAGCTGATCTGTGACGCCGTCAACGCCGTCGCGGTCAGCCGGCTCCGGCGGCGGAAGCATCGGCCCCGCAAACCGTTCGCGGTGATGGTCGCCGACCTCACCGCGGCGGCGGCCGTCGCCGAACTCACCGACGCCGACCGCGAGACCCTGGTCTCTCCGGCCCATCCCATCGTCCTGGTCCCGGTACGGCCCGAGGCGGGACTGGCCGCCGGTGTCGCACCCGGGCTGGACCGGATCGGACTCTTCCTGCCTTACACACCGCTGCACCACCTGCTCCTACGGGCACTCGCCCGGCCGCTGGTGGTGACGAGCGGCAACCGCGCCGACGAGCCGATCGCCGTCGACGACTCCGACGCCGCGGACCGTCTCGCCGGCATCGGTGACGGCTTCCTCAGCCACGACCGGCCGATCCGTGCCCGCTACGACGATTCGGTGGTGCAGGTCGTGGCCGGCACTCGCCGGATCATCCGCCGTGCCCGAGGGTACGCGCCGGCGGAGCTGGCCCTGCCCGTCGCCGCGCCGCGACCGATCCTCGCGGTCGGCGCGCAGCTCAAGCACACCTTCACGCTGGCCCGCGGTGGGCGCGCCCTGATCGGCCCGCACGGTGGTGATCTGGCCGACGCCGACACACTCGCCGCCCTGCACGAGACCGTCGACCAGCTCAGCCGCCTGCACCGGTTCACGGCCGAAGTCGTCGCCCATGATCTGCACCCCGGATACCTCTCCACCGGGTACGCCCGGGCAGCGACGCCCGGCGACCGGGTCGGCGTGCAGCATCACCATGCCCACGTGGTGTCCTGCGCCGCCGAGCACGGGGTCGAAGGGCCGTTCCTCGGCGTCGCCTACGACGGGCTCGGGTACGGCGACGACGGGACGCTCTGGGGTGGCGAGGTGCTGCTCGCGACCTATACCGGCTTCCGGAGGCTGGGCCGGTTCGGGCGAGCGCCGCTGCCGGGCGGTGAGGCCGCGATCCGCCGCCCCGCCCGGATGGCGCTCGGATACCTGTACGGCGGCGAGTTCCCCCTGCCGGCGGCGCCCCCAGCCGCCCTGGTCGGCCGGATGCCCGTTGCGGAGCAGGCGACGATCCTGCGGATGATCGAGCGCGGAGTGCACAGCCCGCACGCCTCCAGCGCCGGCCGCTTCTTCGACGCGGTGGCGAGCCTCCTCGGGCTCTGCGACGACGCGGGTTACGAGGCGGAGGCGGCGGTCCTGCTGGAGACGGCCGCACATCGGGCCACCGGGCCGGTGCGGTCGTTGCCCTGGCGGGTGGCCGAGTCGGGTGGGCTGTGGGTCTACGACTGGTCGCCGACTTTCGCCGCCCTGCTCGACCGGTCCGCAGCCGGCGTGCCGGTCACCGAACTCGCCGCCGCGGTGCACCGTACCGTCGTCGAGGTGACCGTGGCACTCTGTGCCCGCGCCGCCGAGCGCACGGGCGTCACCGTCGTCTGCCTCTCCGGCGGCTGCCTGCAGAACCGCATCCTCGCCACCGACCTGCCCGTCGCGCTACGAGCCGCGGGATTGACCGCACTGCTCAACCGGAACGTGCCGGCCAACGACGGCGGCATCAGCTACGGGCAGGCCGTGGTCGCCGCGGCCCGGCTCGCCGAAGGAGACTGACATGTGCCTGGGGATTCCCGGCCTGATCACCGAGGTCGAGGAGAGCGACGGCCTGCGGACCGGCACGGTCGACTTCGGCGGCGTCCGAAAACGGGTCTGTCTGGTTTACACCCCGGACGCCGGACGCGGCGACTACGTGATCGTCCACGTCGGTTTCGCCATCAGCGTCGTCGACGTCGCCGAGGCCGAACGCACCCTCGCCGTGCTGCGCGCCATGGACGGCGTGCTCGAACGGGAGCTGAACCCGTGAAATATCTCGACGAGTACCGCGATCCCGTTCTGGCCCGGGCGCTCCTGGCGGAACTGGCCGAGGTGACCACCCGTCCGTGGACTTTGATGGAGGTCTGCGGCGGGCAGACCCACACCATCGTCCGCCAGGGCATCGACGAGCTGCTGCCCGGCGGCATCCGTATGATCCACGGCCCGGGCTGCCCGGTCTGCGTCACGCCGCTGGAGGTGCTCGACCAGGCCATGGCGATCGCCCAGCGCCCCGGGACGATCCTCACGAGCTTCGGCGACATGCTGCGGGTTCCCGGCTCCCACACCGATCTGCTGTCGCTGCGGGCCCGCGGCGCCGACGTCCGGGTCGTCTACTCGCCGATGGACGCCGTCGACCTGGCCCGCCGGTCACCGGACATGCAGGTCGTCTTCCTCGCCGTCGGGTTCGAGACGACCGCGCCGGCGAACGCGATGGCCGTTCTGCACGCCGCCGCCCTGGGATTGACCAACTTCACCGTGCTGGTCAGCCATGTGCTCGTGCCGCCGGCCATGACCGCCGTGCTGCGCGCGGCAGACTGCCAGGTGCAGGGATTCCTGGCCGCCGGCCACGTCTGCGCGGTGATGGGCTGGACCGAGTACGAACCCCTCGCCGTCACCTATCAGGTCCCGATCGTGGTGACCGGCTTCGAACCGCTGGACCTGCTCGAGGGCATCCTGATGGCGGTCCGCCAACTCGAACAGGGCCGCCACGAGGTCGAGAACCAGTACGTTCGCGCTGTCCGCCGTCAGGGTAACGAGGCGGCACAGGAGGCGATCCGTCGAGTCTTCCGGGTCACCGACCGCGCCTGGCGCGGGATCGGCACCATCCCCGCCAGCGGACTCACCCTCACCGACCAGTTCGGCGCCTTCGACGCGCTGCGCCGCTTCGGCGTCGGCCACCTCACCGCGCGGGAACACCCGGACTGCGTGGCCGGCGACATCCTGACCGGCACGAAAGTCCCGACCGACTGCGTCGCCTACGGCACCTCGTGCACACCACGGACGCCGCTGGGCGCGCCCATGGTGTCGACCGAGGGGACCTGCGCGGCCTACTACAGCGCGGGACGCCGCGCCGTGCCCAGCGAAGGAGGAACACGATGACCGCGGTGGATCCCGCAACCGGCACGTGCCCGGTGCCGCTGCCGGAAACCGAGCGGGTGCTGCTCGGGCACGGATCCGGGGGACGCCTCTCGGCCGAGCTGATCGACGAGGTGCTCCTGCCCGGCCTCGGCGCGGCCGCACCGGGTGGCCCGCTGGAGGATGCCGCGGTGGTCACCCTCGCCGGATCGGACCTGGTGCTCAGCACCGATGCGTACGTCGTGGATCCGCTCTTCTTCCCCGGTGGCGACATCGGCGTGCTCGCCGTGCACGGCACGGTCAACGACCTGGCGATGCGCGCTGCGATGCCGATCGCGCTGACGGTCGCGTACATCGTGGAGGAGGGCCTGCCGATCGAAGATCTGCGCCGGGTGGCCGCATCCGTCGGCGCTGCCGCCGTGGCCGCCGGTGTGCCGGTGGTCACCGGCGACACCAAGGTTGTCGGCAAGGGCGCCGCCGACCGCCTGTTCGTGATCACCGCCGGGTTGGGCCGCCGGCTGCCGGGGGCGGCGCCGACTGCGGCGGGCGCGCGCCCGGGCGACGCCGTCCTGATCTCCGGCCCGATCGGCTGCCACGGCATCACCGTGCTGAGCACCCGGGAGGGCCTGGGCTTCGAGGCGGACGTCGCCTCCGACACCCGGCCGCTGCACCGGCTCGTCGCAGACATGGTCGATGCCGGCGGCCTGAACCTGCACACCTTGCGCGACCTCACCCGCGGGGGATTGGCGTCGGCGCTCAACGAGATCGCCGCCGCCTCCAAGGTCGGCATCGAGATCGAGGAGTCCGCGCTGCCGGTTCCCGAGCCGGTCCGGGCCGCGTGCGAGATGCTCGGCCTTGACCCGGCCTACGTGGCCAACGAGGGCTGCCTGGTCGCGTTCGTCGCGCCGGGCGCGGCGGAGGCGGTGCTGGCCGCCATGCGGTCGACTCCGGAGGGCGCTGAGGCGGTCCGGATCGGTGTTGTGCACGACCACGGGCCGGTTCTGGTGCGTACCGCGGTGGGATCGCGCCGGGTGCTCGACATGCTGCTCGGCGAACAGCTGCCGCGGATCTGCTGACGGTCCCGGCCGGTCGCGGTCGTCACGCCGGGACGTTGGGCCCGGATCGGACGGCCGATGGGCCCTGCCGTCCGTGTGCGGTCCGGTGAATGCTGAGGGGGACGGGCGGAAACGCTCGAATCAAGGCCGGTAGACATGCGGCAACTACCCGAACAGGGTGAGGCGGACCGAGGGACTCCCCGCGCCTACATGCGAGGTTCGACTCCTCGCCCGGCCACCGCAGGTCCGCGGCGCCGTGTCACCGTTGTCAGCCGAGGCCAGTGGGGACGAGAAGCACCGCACAGGTGGCATTGGTCGCGACATCCTGGCTGACCGAGCCGAGCGTGAAGGGCGATCGCCGATCTGGTCGGCGTGGGTCGCGGGCGCCCAGCACGATCAGGTTCGCCTGCTGGGCGGCCATGAGCAGCACCGTGGCGGGGTCGCCATAGCGGACGTCCAGGTGGACCGCGGTGGGGGGCCGCTCGTCGTCGAGATGTTCGCTGAGGTGCTGACGCAGCTTCACCGTGACGGCTTGAATGCGGGCCGGACGCGGAGCGAGGGCCGCAGGGGCATCGGCATCGACGAAGGGAAGTCCTGCGGTGAGGACATGAACAAGCGAGAGTTCGGCCCTGCTCCACCATGCGTGCTCGAGAGCTGCCGTCAGGACCGGATTGTGATCGAGATCGATGCCGTCGATGCCGACGACGATGCGCTGGGATGATGCCTTCACGGTGTTCGCCTCCACCCGTGAGGGTGGGGGAGATGATCAGCGACGGACAGAGGCATAGGTCACATGATGACTGCCTTTCGCCGGATGTTCAGTGATGTTCCGTGCCGGCGTCGCGGCCCCGGGTGGACGCCGCATCCGGGCTCTTCCGCGGTGAGCCGGCGCCCAGCGAGTACACGACGTTGCGGATGTCCCGGATGATCGCGTCGACTTCGCTGATCTGATTCTGCACGGCGGCGCGCTGGGTGGGGTGCTCGATACGCGCGGCGGTCGTCTGCAGTTCGAGTCCGAGGGTGAACAGCCGATGGATGACGTGATGGCGGAGGTCGTCGCCGATCTGCTCCCGGTCGGAGAGCCGCTGCAGCTCGGCATTGTCGGTGCGGGTCCGGCTCAGCTGCAGGGCCAGAGCGGTGTGCGAGGCGACCGCGGTGACCAGGTCCAGGTCGAGTTCGTCGAACGGGTCGGCCTCGGGAGCACGGGAGACGGTCAGGACGCCGTCGACGTTGCCTTCGCGAAGGAAAGGGACCGCGACGGTCTGCCCGATGGTGGCGCCGGTGCGTTCCGCGGTCGCGGTGGTGCGCGGATCGGTGCCCGGATCGGCGATGACCACGAGCTTCCCGGTGGTGACGGCGGTCCCGCTGACCGAATCGGCGATCGGCACCAGGGCGTCCTGCCAGGCGTCGTAGGCGCTTCCCTCGGTGGCGGCGACGCGCAGTTGCCGTGGGTCGCAGGTCGGCACCAGTACGCCGGCGCCGGTGCCGGCAAGTGTGTCGCAGGCATGGCGGACCAGTTGCTGAAGCACCTCGTCAGAGTCCGTGCCGGCGAGCAACTGAGTGCTGACGTCGATCATGGATGTCTGCCAGACGTGCCGGCGCCGGCTGTCGTCCAGCAGGGTGGCATTGGTGATCGCGGCGGCCGCCGCGGTGGCCAGAGCCTGCACCAACTGTTCGTCGTCCGCGGTGAACTCACCACCGTCGCGTTTGTCGGTCAGATAAAGGTTGCCGAAGACCCGGTCACCGTCCTGGACAGGCACTCCGAGCAGCGTACGCATCGGCGGGTGGCCTTCCGGAAAGCCGGCCGAGGCGCAGTGTTCCGTCATGTCGGCCAGTCTCAGGGTTTGCGGGTGTTCGACGAGCAGTCCCAGCAGTCCCTTGCCTTCGGGCAGGTGCCTGATGCGCGCTACCTCATCCGGGTCCATGCCGGTGTGGACGAACTGAACCAGTCGGCCGTGCTTGACGACGCCGAGGGCGGCATAGTGGACGTCGACGAGACTCCGGGCGGCCTCGACCACATGCCGGAGAACCTCGTCGAGGGTGTTGGCCCGTCCGACCTCCAGGAAGGCCTGCAGCAGTCCCCGAAGCCGGCCTTGGGTGTCCTGGAACTCCCGGGCACGCAGGAGGAGCTGCTCCACAACCTCGTCCAGTTCCAGCCGAGCGGCCTGGACGAACGGCATTCCCGTCGGTGGATTACCGGCCTCGCGACCGTCGGCATCATTGTGATCATGAGCAGGTGAGCCGCGCATGATGTCACCACCTGACTGCGCCGGCGTCGGCGCCGACACCAGCGGCCAGTCTTGCAGGGGACGGGCCGGCGCGACAGTGGTGGGCATAACTAGAGCTAGATCATTTGTCATGATTGTGGCTTTATTGCCGTTATGCCTGGTCCGAAGCGTCGACCGGTGCCAATTTAGGCAGGTTTAGACCGCCTGCGCCTTACTGGAGGGGCTGATTCGCTGATCGTCGTCCAGCGGTTCCATGCCGATCGCGACGGCCTCGGGTGCGGGCTGCTGCTCGGCGATCTCCTGCGGATCGATGCCGAGGGTACGGAGCAGGGACGCATTGCGTGCGGTGTCGACCAAGGGGGATAGCTGCCGGTCGACCCAGTCGGCCCGCTCAGGCAGTCCCCGGGCGCGCAGGTTCGCGACGATCGCCGCCTTGTCGATGTGCATGATCTGACTCCTCCTGGGCTCCCGAGGCCGTGCCGGCGACGCCGGCGGTGGGCCTGAGTGGTGCGCCCGGTTCCAGACTGGTGTCGCAGGCTCCCGGTCGCCAGGGCCATCGGACCTTGAGATTCTTGTGGGCCGGCGGCGCGGTGAAGAAGCGCGGCTCTTCCGAGAACGGCGAGCCCGCCCTTCCAAGGGTGCTGTTCGGCCCTGGTGCGCACCGCCCGCGGGAAGGAACCTGGGTGCCGGGAGGGGCTGATGACGGTCGATACCGAAATCCCCGCGCCGAGCGCGCACGGTCGGTCGCGGCGTGGGGAGGACTTCATGCGCGGGTGGTGGAAACGACGGGAGCAGGTTCTGTTCGCGGTGACGACGCTGCTGTTGATGGTCGGCGCGGTGGTCGCGATCATGGGAGCTACGAGCGCGGCGAACGCGGTGTGGACGGCCGCGACCCTGATCGGGCTGGTGTACTCGACGGCGTCGTTGATCGCCGCGGTTCGGCGGCGCCAGCCAAGCGTTGATGTGATCGCGTGGCTGGCGCTGGCGGGCGCGTTGTGGGTCGGTGAAGCACCCGCCGGCGCCGTGATTGCGGTCATGCTGGCCAGCGGTGTGCTGCTGGAAGCGCGCGCCGCGGCCCGGGCCCGCCGTGAGCTCAGCGCGCTGGTGGCCCGGGCCCCGCGCACCGCGCGGCGGGACACGGCGACAGGGCCGATCGAAGTGCCGGTCGCCGAGGTGGTTGTCGGGGACCGGCTCGTGGTCGGCTCGGGAGAGATCGTGCCGGTGGACGGGCGGCTGCGCGGTCCCGCGGTGCTCGACGAATCGGCGCTGACGGGAGAACCGCTGCCGGTCGAGCGCCGGGCGGGGGAGGACGTTCGCAGCGGAGTTGTCAACGCCGGGAGCCCGTTGCGGCTGACGGCCACCGAGACGGCTGAGGCGTCGACCTACGCCGGCGTGGTGCGTCTGGTCGAGCAGGCACAGGCGGCGAGCGCGCCGTTCGTGCGCATCGCCGACCGTTTCGCGGTGGCCTTCGTGCCGGTGACGCTGGTCCTGGCCGGTGTCGCCTGGGCGATCACGGGCGATCCGGTACGGGCGGTGGCGGTCCTCGTGGTGGCCACGCCCTGCCCTCTACTGCTGGCCGCACCCATAGCGATCATGTCGGGGATCTCCCGAGCCGCCCGCAACGGCATCGTCGTCAAGGGCGGCGAAGCTCTCGAACGGCTGGCCGCCGGCCGGGTCCTGCTGTTCGACAAGACGGGCACGTTGACCGCCGGTCGGCCGGTCCTCACCGACGTGGTCACTGCCGCGAACGGGCAACTGGCCGCCGGAGAGGTGTTGCGCCTTGCGGCGAGCCTGGACCAGGACTCCGCACACGTCCTGGCCAGCGCCATAGTCACCGCCGCCCACGACCGCGAACTGCGGTTGACGTCGCCGCGGGAGGTGCGCGAACGCCATGGCTACGGGGTGGAAGGTGTTGTCGACGGGCACCGCGTACGGCTGGGCAAGGCGACGTGGATCGTCACCGGTGAGTCACCGGCGTGGGTTCGACATGCCCGCCGGCGAGCTGCTCTCGACGGCTCGTTGACCGTGTTCGTTGCGGTCGACGACGTACCCACGGCCGTTCTGTTCCTGGAGGATCCGCTACGGCCACAGGCGCCTCGCATGGTCCGGGCGCTGCGGGCGGCGGGGATCACCCGCGTCCTGCTCGTGACCGGAGACCGCGCCGACACGGCCGAAGCCGTGGGACGTGTCGTCGGCGTCGACGCGGTGCGCGCCGACTGCGACCCCGGCGACAAGCTGGCCCTGGTTCGGGCCGAGCAGGAATCCGCCCCGACCATCATGGTCGGCGACGGCATCAACGACGCGCCGGCGCTGGCCGCCGCAGGCGTGGGGGTCGCTCTCGCGGCCCGGGGAGCCACGGCGTC
This sequence comes from Paractinoplanes hotanensis, assembly GCF_023717965.1. Taxonomy (NCBI): domain Bacteria; kingdom Bacillati; phylum Actinomycetota; class Actinomycetes; order Micromonosporales; family Micromonosporaceae; genus Paractinoplanes; species Paractinoplanes hotanensis. The sequence goes on from NZ_JAMQOL010000038.1 coordinate 214,915, forward strand.
CGCCGAGGCCGCCGATGTGGTGCTGACCGTCGATCGTATCGACGCGCTGGCCGACGCCATCCTCATCGCCCGGCGCTGCCGGAGGATCGCCCTCTGGGCGGTCACGGCCGGGATGGGGCTGTCGGCGGTGGCCATGGTCGCGGCCGCGATCGGATATCTGCCGCCCGTCGCGGGCGCTCTGCTGCAGGAAGGGATCGATGTCGCGGCCATAGGCATCGCCTTGACCGCCCTGCTGCCCGCGCCGTCGCACACCGTGGCGATGAAACCGGCCGACATCGCCACGGCCCAGCGGCTTTACGCCGAGCACCGTGAAGTGCGCCCGCTGGTGGAACAGGTGCGCACGGTCGCCGACGCGCTGAACCGGCCGCCGTACGACCTGCGTCCGGTCCGCGAGCTGCTGGACGACCTTGAGAGCCGTTTGCTGGTCCATGAACACGCGGAGGAGGCCGAACTACTGCCGATCATGGCCCGGGCGCTCGGCGGGGTCGAGGTGACGAGCGGGCTCAGCCGTACTCATGCCGAGATCGACCATCAGACCGCACGCCTGCGCCGGACGGTGGACGACCTTGTGCAAGAAGCGGAGCCGGAGGACGTCACCGACGTGCGGCGGCTGCTCTACGGTCTCTACGCGATACTGCGGCTGCACAACGCGCAGGAGGAGGAAGGGGCCTTCAGCCTCGTACCCGAGCGTCGCGCCGACGCGGAGCGGACCCGGCCATGAGCGTTCTCGATCGCCTGCCGGCGTCCGCGCGGGGCCGGTGGCTGGTGCTGACCGGGGCCGCCACGGCGTGGAGCCTGGCCTATTGGGTCAACGGTTGGCTGTGGGACGTGTTGCTCTACGACACGATCGGCATGGCGCCGGCGGCGCGATCGACCGAGATGATCCACTTCTTCCTGTACGACAGCATCAAGATCACGTTGATGCTGGTGGGGATCATCTTCGTGGTGACCGTGTTGCGGTCGTACATGACCATCGAACGGACGCGTGCCCTGCTCGGCGGCAGGCGCGCGGGCGCCGGCAATGTGATGGCGGCCGGTCTCGGCGTGGCTACACCGTTCTGTTCGTGCAGCGCGGTGCCCGCGTTCATCGGGTTCGTTGCCGCCGGGGTCCCGATCGGGGTCACCCTCAGCTTCCTGATCGCCAGTCCGCTGGTCAACGAGATCGCCGTGGGCATGCTGTTCGCCATGTTCGGCTGGAAGATCGCGGCCGTCTACGTGACCGCCGGTCTAGCGGTCGCGATCGTGGGAGGCATCGTCCTGGGCCGTCTGGGCGCCCAGCGGTGGGTCGAGCCGTTCGTGTTCGAGACCAGGCTCGGCGGGCAGATCATCGACTCCACCGCCGGGCTCGGCCTCGACCAGCGGATCCAGATGGGCGCCGAGGAGGTCGCCGCGATCCTGCGCAGGATTTGGTTGTACCTGCTGATCGGCATCGGTGTCGGTGCGGTCATTCACGGCTGGGCGCCGGAGTCGTTTTTCGCCACCTACGCCGGATCCGGCGACGTCTTCGGGGTGCTGATCGCCGTCGTCGTCGGCATCCCGCTGTACTCCAACGCTGCCGGCGTCATGCCGCTGGTGCTGGCCCTGCACGAGAAGGGTCTGCCGATGGGCACTCTACTCGCCTTCATGATGAGCGTCGTGGCGCTGAGCCTGCCGGAGCTGATCCTGCTGCGCCGTGTGCTCAAGCCGCAACTGCTGGCCGCGTTCGTCGGTGTCGTGGGGGCCGGCATCGTCGCGGTCGGCTACCTGTTCAACGCCATCCTCGTCTGATCGACTGTCCTGAAAGGACACTCATGATTATCACAGTGCTTGGTCCCGGTTGCGCCAAATGTGTGGCCTTGGAGCGCCTCACTCGCGAGGTGGTCGACGCTCTCGGGGTGGAGGCCACCATCGAGAAGGCCGACGACTACGCCACGATCCTCGGCTACGGAGTGACGGCGACGCCGGCGCTCGTGGTCGACGGGAAAGTCGTCGTCTCCGGACGAGTGCCGACTGCCGCCCGGATCCGCGAACTGCTCAGCCCGTCGGCAGCCAACGGCGAACGGTGAAGACCGCTCCGCCCGGCCCGGCAGATGATCGGGCGCTGCATGGCTCACCAGAGAGAGGTGACGACACCGAGATCGCCGTCGAACCTGCGGTACAGGACGATGGCGCGGCTCGACCCGATGCCGGTGAACGCCAGGAAGGTGGCGTGCCGGGTATCGAGCAACCGTACCGCTTCCGGCACAGTCAACGCCGGCAGCCGGTCCGGGCGGTCCGGTCCGGGCACCCCGGCGGCAGCAACTGGGGACGGGCGGCTGCCAACCGGAACCCGGCGGCGCCACCCCGCACCACGACGGTGTCCTGGCCGCTCACGTCTTCCACGAACAGATGGAAGTCGTAGTCCCGTAGGTCCAGCGCCAGGGTCGCGGCGCCCATGTCCTGTACGGCCAGCGGGAAAGCCTTGTGCCGGGTGATCCGCCGGGCCGTGCTCTTGGCCGTGACGGCCTGCGTCGGGCCACGAGCTGCCCGCCGGTCCCATGGCTCGTCGCCGAAGGACGGTGGCCCGATCTCATCGGCCGCGAGGCGCCGTTGCAGACGCCGGATCCGGGGTGCCAGCGAGGATACGACGCGATCGACGGCCAGCGACAGCACCCCCGCTGTGCTCTGGGACCGCACCAACCGGCCGTCGAGCTCGACGTTGACCTGAACGACGGCAAGAGGCCTCCGACCCGAGCTGTGGTACTCGGCGAGCTTCACCCGAGCGTGTTCCGCCGCGGGTATCGAGCGCAGCAGCCTCGTGAGGGTGCCGTCGGTGTACGCGATGTCTTGTGCGGTCACCGAACCGCGGACGAGGATCGCCACGTCGCGGTCGGCGGTGACGACAGTCCTGAATCCCGGCATCAGCACCTCCTGTGCCGATCTACTGTCGGTGACGGAGAGATCACCCACAAGGGGCCGAAGGTCCCGTCCGGCCGTGGCGTCGCGACGGCTGACGCGAAGGGGTCCCGGCCGCCGGATGCGACGGCGACCGGGACCGGGAGATCTCAGGACCGGTTGACGCCGGGGAGCAACGACGCCGGAGGGTCGGAGCCGTTGGTCGGCGCCACCTCAGCTGCCGGGCGCCGGCTGGCGGCCGCCTCGCGGGTGAGGAAGGTGCCGAGCTCGCCGATGGTGCTCATCAACGGCGCCGGGAAGACGACGGTGGTGTTCTTGTCCACACCGATCTCGACCAGCGACTGAAGGTTGCGCAGTTGCAGGGCGAGCGGGTGGTCCATCATCGTGTCGGAGGCGGCGCCGAGAGCGGCGGCCGCGAGCGATTCACCCTCGGCATTGATGATTTTGGCCCTCTTCTCCCGTTCGGCCTCGGCCTGCTTGGCCATCGCCCGCTTCATCGCCTCGGGCAGCTGGATGTCCTTGAGCTCGACCAGGGTGACCTCGACACCCCATTCCACTGTCGTGACATCGAGAATTGTGCGGATGTCCTCGTTGATCTTGTCTGTTTCGGAGAGGGTTTCGTCGAGGGTGTGCCGGCCGACGACCTTACGAAGTGTGGTCTGCGCGATCTGGTTGATCGCCGCATGCACGTTCTCGATCGCCACCACCGACTTGATGGCGTCCACGACGCGGAAGTAGGCGACCGCGGAGACGTCGACACTGACGTTGTCCCTGGTGATGATTCCCTGCGACTGGATCGGCATGGTGACGATGCGCAGCGAGACGCGGCGCATGACGTCGATGATCGGGATGAGCAGCCGCAAACCAGGGTCACGTGCGCCGACGACGCGGCCGAGGCGGAACACCACGCCACGCTCGTACTGCTTGACGATGCGCACCGACAGAACCAGGCCCAGCAGCAATATGGCCGCGACGACGATGAGGACTGTGGTCGTGGTATTCATCGGGAACTCCTTTCCGCACGAGCCGGGGGCATGGAATGCCCGGGCGCAGTACGTGCTCCACTCCACAGTCGTGTCGTCCGGGAGCCGCAGGACAGAGCCGAACGTCCCGAGATGGGGCGTCCCAGGCCGCGGGCAGGCTGTCTCGGATCCCCGCGGTGGCCTGGCCCGTCAGGGCCGGGTTTCGATGCGGCAGGTCGTCGCCGCAGCCGACCGTCCCGTGTGCCGACGATGTCGGTCTACTCAGATCCGGGCGCCGTCGCGCGAGGTCGCCGGCAAACACGCAGGGTGGGAGCCCGAAAGCCTCGGGTCCTCGGCCTCTGACCGCGGTGGCCGCGGGCGTGCACGATGGAATCATGACTGAGGTGCTGTTTCGCGATCGGGTGGCGGCCGGCCAGGCGCTGAGCCGCCGGCTCGCCCGGCTGCGGGACGCCGACGCGGTTGTCCTCGGTCTTCCGCGAGGTGGGGTGCCGGTGGCGTTCGAGGTCGCGGCGGCGCTGCGGCTCCCGCTGGACGTCATCATCGTCCGCAAGGTCGGCGTGCCGGGTGACCCCGAGCTGGCCATGGGAGCAGTAGCGGAGGACGACGCGACGATCGTCAACTCCGGCGTCGTGGCGACGTACCGGGTGAGCGATTCCGACCTGGCTTGCGCCCAGCAAGCCGCTCGGGCCGAAGTGGCACAGCGGGCACGGCGACTCCGTGGCGGGCAGCCGCGGAAGCCGGTCCGGGGCCGGACAGCGATCATCGTTGACGACGGAACGGCGACCGGTGCCACCGCACGCGCCGGATGCCACGTAGCGCGAGAATGGGGAGCGTCGCGGGTCGTGGTCGGTGTCCCGGTCGGTGCCCCCGATGCGGTGGCCGCCCTCGCGGCGGTGGCTGACGAGGTGACGTGCCTCGGGCAGCCGGACCCGTTCCTGGCGGTCGGCAGGTACTACGAAGACTTTGCTCCGACCACGGACGCCGGAGTGGCCGCACTGCTCGAACGCGCCGGCCGGCGGACACCCGGCGTACAGGTCGCCGCCCGGCCACCGTTCGTCGTGCGGACGACGGTTCATGCGGGTGGCGCGACGCTGGAAGCCGAACTGGACGTGCCGCCGAGCCCCCGAGGTGTTGTCGTGTTCGCTCACGGCAGCGGCAGCAGCCGGCACAGCCCGCGAAATGGGGCTGTGGCCCGCCAGTTGCGTGCGGCCGGGCTGGCGACGGTGCTGCTGGACTTGCTGACAGCCGACGAGGACCGGCACAATGTCTTCGACGTCGCGTTGCTGGCCGGTCGGCTGGCCGAGACAGTCCGTCAGGTCCATCAGTGGTCGGCCACGGCCTCTCTGCCCGTGGGTCTGTTCGGAGCCGGCACAGGCACTGCGGCGGCGCTGCAGGCGGCGACCGATCGCGACCTGCACATCGCCGCGATAGTGTCCCGCGGCGGTCGCCCGGACCTGGCCTGGGACAGCTTGGCCGAGGTCGTCGTGCCGACCTTGCTCGTCGTCGGTGGGGCCGACCATTTCGTGGTCGAAGTGAGTCGTCGCGCCGAGGCACGACTGCGCGGCCCGAAGCGCCTGGTGGTGCTGCCCGGGGCGGGTCACCTTTTCGAGGAGCCCGGCGCGCTGTCCGTCGTGGCCGAAGTCGCCGCCTCCTGGTACGCCCGCTACCTGGGCGGCGTCCCGGCTGCTGAGGGCACTCGGCAGGGCGGGTAGCCAGAGGCTGCCCGCGCGGCTGATGCACTGCCCCTCGATCCACTCATGGGGCGGGGACCAATGACACCCCGGGGCGGGGACGGAAGCCTCTAGTCGGCCGGTCGTCGTGTGGGGATGGTCGGCTCAGGGCCGCTCTCAACGTTGGGTGCGTTCCGGTGGGCGAAGGGCGGCAACGATGCAGACCTGGGATCCGATTCGCAAGACATCAGCGGAGCGCGCGAGCGCGAACATCGCGGACTACGCGCTGACCAGGGAGACCTTTCCTGGGAAGAGGCACGTGCCAGGCACCTGAGCTGGCTGCCGAGCGGTCGTCTCAACATCGCGTACGAGGCAGTGGACCGGCACCTGGAGACGGATCGCCGGGACCGGGTGGCGATCCGCTGTCTCGGCCGGCACGACCAGGTGACCGAACTGACCTATGCCGACCTGGCCCGCCAGACCGGACGCTTCGCCAACCTCTTGGGCGAACTCGGTGTGCGCCGCGGGGAGCGAATCTTCCTCCTGCTCAACCGCAGCGCCGAGCTGTACGTCGCGGCGCTCGGCACGCTGAAGTTCGGGGCGGTGCTGTCACCGCTGTTCCCGGCGTTCGGACCGGAACCCGTGCGGGAACGAATAGTCCGCGGCGACGGGGTGGTGCTGGTGACCACTCCTGAGTTGTACGAGCGCCGGGTGGTGCCGATCCGTGACCGGCTGCCCGGCCTTCGCCACATCCTGGTGACCGGCGACACGAACCCGCCGGCCGGCACGACGAGCCTGACCGCGGGGCTCGCCCGAGCGGCCGACAGTTACCCGGTCGCGCCGACCGGACCGGAGGATCTCGCTCTGCTGCATTTCACCAGCGGAACCACCGGCCGGCCCAAGGGCGCCATGCACGTGCACGGCGCCGTGCTGGCCCACTACGTCATTGCCCACTACGCCCTCGACCTACGTCCCGACGACGTCTTCTGGTGTACCGCTGACCCGGGCTGGGTGACCGGAACCTCGTACGGGATCATCGCACCTCTGGTCCACGGCCTGACCATCGTCGTCGACGCGGCCGACTTCGACGCGAAGCGGTGGTATCGCATCCTGGAGCAGCAGCGGGTCTCGGTGTGGTACACCGCGCCCACCGCTCTGCGCATGCTGATGCGGCACGGAGCCGCCCTTGCTCAGAACCACGATCTGTCGGCGCTGCGCTTCGTCGCCTCCGTCGGTGAGCCGCTCAATCCCGAGGTGGTGGTCTGGGGCAGTGAGGCGCTCGGTCATCCGGTGCACGACAACTGGTGGCAGACCGAGACGGGCGCCATCATGATCGCCAACTTCGCCGGCACCGACATCAAGCCGGGGTCGATGGGACTTCCCATGCCGGGCGTGGAGGTGGGCCTGCTCGAGCGTGGAGCCGACGGGCGCGCCCTGGTCACCGACGGCCACGTACGCCCGATCGAGCTCCCCAGCGTCACCGGCGAGCTGGCCCTGCGGCCCGGTTGGCCCTCGATGTTCCGCGGCTACCTGCACGATGCCGAGCGGTCGGCAGAATGCTTCGCCGGGGGCTGGTACCTCTCCGGCGACCTCGCGACCCGGGACGCGGACGGCTATCTCTGGTTCGTCGGCCGGGCCGACGACGTGATCAAGTCGGCCGGTCACCTCATCGGGCCGTTCGAAGTCGAGAGCGTTCTGATGGAGCATCCGGCGGTGGTGGAGGCCGGCGCCATCGGTGTGCCCGACCCGGTGGCAGGAGAGGTCGTCAAGGCGTTCGTCACACTGCGGCCGGGCATTGCGGAGTCCGAGGACCTGCGGCTCGAGTTGCTGGGGTTCGGCCGGCGCCGGCTCGGCGCGGTCGCGCCCAAGACCATCGCGTTCGACCAGCACCTGCCGCACACCCGCAGCGGCAAGGTCATGCGACGCCTGCTCAAGGCCCGCGAGCTCGGACTGCCCGAGGGCGACCTGTCGACTCTGGAGAGTGTCTGATGACCAGCACACACACCGCCTCGAAGCACCACGCCGCGGTGGCCCAGCGCACCGATCTTTTGCGCCGGATGCTGCTCATCCGGCGCTTCGAGGAGCGCTGCATCGAGCTCTACAGCGCCGCCAAGATCCGCGGCTTCATGCACCTGTACATCGGCGAGGAGGCAGTAGCCGCCGGGGTCATGCCGGCGCTGACGCCCGCCGACGCCGTCGTGTCGACCTATCGCGAACATGGGCACGCGCTGGCCCGCGGTGTGTCCGCCGAGTCGATCATGGCCGAAATGTACGGACGGGTCACCGGGTGCAGCCGCGGCCGAGGCGGCTCCATGCACCTGTTCGACGCCGCCACCCGGTTCTACGGCGGAAACGCCGTGGTCGGCGGCGGTATGCCGCTGGCCATCGGCTTGGCCTTGGCCGACGCGATGGCGCACCGGCCGGTGGTCACCGCCTGCTTCTTCGGCGACGGGGCCGTCGCCGAGGGCGAATTTCACGAGTGTCTCAACCTCGCCGTGCTGTGGCGGCTGCCGGTGCTGTTCTGCTGCGAGAACAACCGGTACGCGATGGGCACCGCGATCGAACGCACGCACGCCGTCACCGACCTCGCCAAACGGGCGTCCTCCTACGGCATCGACGCCAAGGCGGTGGATGGCATGGACGTCGAGGCGGTCGCGCGCGCGGCCAGCTCGGCGGCGCACGCCGTCCGGTCCGGCGACGGTCCGCGCTTCCTCGAACTCAAGACCTACCGCTTCCGAGCGCATTCGATGTACGACTCCGATCGCTACCGGGACAAGGCCGAGGTCGGTGAATGGCGCCGTCGGGATCCGATCGACCTGCTGGTCAACCGGATGCGGGAGAGGAAGCAGCTCGACGAAGACTCGCTGGCCCGGCTGGAAAGCGAGGTGGCGTCCGCGGTCGACGTCGCGGTGGCGTTCGCTGAGGCGGGCGGCCTGGAACCGGTCGAAGACCTGACCCGCTTCGTCTACGCCGAAAGGACCGGCCGGCCATGACCGCCATGACGTACCGGGAGGCGATGCGTGAGGCTATCCGCACCACCATGCAGGCCGATGAGCGAGTTTTCCTCATGGGGGAGGACGTCGGCCGGTACGGCGGCTGCTTCGGCGTCAGCCTCGGCCTGTTGGAGGAGTTCGGCCGGGAACGCGTCCGGGACACGCCGTTGTCCGAGTCCGTCTTCGTCGGTGCGGGCATCGGGGCCGCGCTCGGGGGGATGCGGCCGATCGTGGAGATCATGACGGTCAACTTCAGCCTGCTGGCGCTGGACCAGATCTTGAACAACGCGGCCACGTTGCGCCACATGTCCGGCGGCCAGTTCGGTGTGCCGCTGGTCATCCGGATGACGACCGGCGGCGGCCGGCAACTCGCTGCGCAGCATTCGCACAGCCTGGAAGGCTGGTATGCGCACATCCCGGGCCTGCGGGTGGTAGCCCCGGCGACAGTGGCCGACGCCCGAGGGATGCTCGCTACCGCGCTCGACGACCCGACCCGGTACTGATCTTCGAACACGGCAGCCTCTACAACACCTCCGCCGAGGCGCCGGACGCTTGCGTCGCCGACATCGACCGCGCTGTGATCCGCCGTCCCGGCCGGGACGTCACGCTGATCGGGTACGGCGGGACGGTTGCCACCGCGCTGACCGCTGCCGGCCTGCTCGCCGGCGACGGGATCGACGCCGAGGTGGTGGACCTGCGGATCCTGCGGCCGCTGGACGACACCACCATCATGGCCTCCGTCGCCCGCACGCACCGGGTGGTCGTCGTGGACGAGGGATGGCGCACGGGTAGCCTGGCCGCCGAAGTCAGCGCCCGCATCGTCGAGCAGGCCTTCTACGAGCTTGATGCCCCGATCGCCCGGGTCTGCTCGGCCGAGGTTCCGATGCCGTACGCGGCACAGCTGGAACGGGCGGCGCTGCCGCAGCCGGAAGGTGTCCGGGCCGCGGTCCGCGAACTGGTGACCACCGATGGCTGAGTTCCGGATGCCTTCGCTCGGCGCCGACATGACCGACGGCGTGTTGCTCGAATGGCTCGTCAAGCCGGGCGTCGCCGTCCACAAAGGCGACATCGTCGCGGTGGTGGACACCGACAAGGCCGCCATCGAGGTCGAGTGCTTCGACAGCGGCACCGTCCAGCAAATCCTGGTCGAACCCGGCACCCGGGTGCCGGTCGGTGCGCCGCTGGCTGTCATCGCATCGGGGGAGCAGGCCATCGAACCGGCGGCCGGCGAACAGCCCACCTCCGGCCCGGCCCGGCCTGTCAGACCAGTGCCGGACGGCGAGCCTTCCGCCGTACTGTCCCTGCTGGTACGCCACGACGCGTCGACCTTGCACGTCGATCTGAGCACCTTGCACGGCACCGGGCCGGGTGGCCGGATCACCCGGATTGACGTCGAACGGGCCGCCGCCGAGCCAACGGTCCCGACAGCACCCGCCCCACCGGCCGGCCGGGACCGGGCCAGAGTCTCGCCCCGGGCCCGGCGACTCGCCCGTGACACCGGGGTCGATCTGTCAACCGTGACCGGCAGCGGTCCGGCCGGCGCGGTCAGCGCCGCCGACGTCCAGCAGGCGACCAGACCGCACCAGGCCGCGTCGCAGCCGACCACCACGGCGACGCCCACGACCGGCGAGACCAACGCCACCGAGCAGGCGGCACAGCGTGCAGCAGCCATGCGCAACACCATCGCCGCGCTCATGGCACGGTCGAAGCGCGAGATCCCGCACTACTACCTGACCGAGGCCATCGACCTGACCGACGCCCTCAGCTGGCTGCACGACCGGAACCAGACACTTCCCGTGCCGCAGCGGACGGTGCCGGCCGCCCTGTTGCTCAAGGCGGCTGCCCGTGCCGCCAACGAGGTTCCCGAGCTGAACGGATTCTGGATCGACGACCACTTCCTGCCCGCCCCCTCCGTGAACCTGGGAGTCGCGGTCTCCCTGCGCGGCGGCGGCCTGGTCGCACCGGCCATCGCCGACGCCGACGCACTGAGCCTCGACGACCTCATGAACCGCCTCAAGGACCTGGTGACCCGCACCCGAGCCGGCCGGCTGCGCGGCAGCGAGCTGTCGAGCCCCACCATCACCGTCTCGAATCTCGGCGAGCAGGGCGTCGAGTCCATCATCGGGGTCATCTACCCGCCACAGGTGGCGCTCGTCGGCTTCGGGACGGTCACCGAGCGGCCCTGGGCGGTACATGGCCTGCTCGGCATCCGCCGAGTGGTCACGGCAAGTCTCGCCGCCGACCACCGAGCCACCGACGGCGCCACCGGCTCCCGATATCTGCGGACCCTGGCCCGTTTACTGCAACGACCGGAGGAGCTGTGAATCGCACCGACACCCTCGCCGCCGTCCGGGCGGCGCTGCACGAGGTCGCGCCCGAGGCCGACCTCGACCGGCTGGAGGCCGCCACGGACATCCGGGAGTTCCTCGAGCTCGACTCGCTCGACTTCCTCAGGTTCGTCGAACTACTGAGCGAACGCACCGGGCGCCGCATCGACGAAGACGACTGCCCACGACTTGCGACGACTGGCCAAGCCTGCGAGTTCCTCGCGCACGCCGCCTGATCCGCGCCGGTCGGACAGCAGATCGAGGTCGGGCCGGACGACCCTGTCCGTAGCCCGTGGACAACGATATATCGGAAGGAGCAGAGAGTTGCTCTGGTGGTTCGTCTACCTGAGAACCGTCCCACCGGTGCACTCGGCGTATGTGGGGGAGGTGGGTGACGGTGCAATCACCACGTTCCGTACCCGTGGTCGTCGGCGTGGACGGGTCGCCGTCCAGCCTGTCCGCGACACTTCTCGCCGCCCGGCACGCGGCCGCGTACGAGTGTCCCTTGCATATCGTGCACGCGTTCAACTGGCTCCCCCGTCGGCCGGCGCCCATCGACGCCGGATGGAGAGGCACTGACACCGAGACTGTCACGGGGCCGGGTGCCACCGCCAAAGACGTGATCCGACGCGCCGTGTCCGCGGCTCACACTGCCGCGCCCGGCGTGGTGATCACCACTCGGCTGCTGGAAGGTGCCGCCACGTCGACGCTCCTGCGTGAGGCCCGCCTCGCCGCCCTGATAGCCGTTGGCGACGGTGGCTTGTCCACCCGCGTTTGCCTGCCGACGCACTCCGTCGCGGTGCACATCGCGGCCCGCGCCGCCTGTTCGGTTCTGGTGGCCAGGTCGGCGGCCCCGTCCGGCGGGCCGATCGTCGTCGGAGTCAACGGATCGCCGTCGTCGGAACGGGCCCTCGACTTCGCCTTCGACCTGGCCGCCCGGCGCCGGGCCGAACTGGTCGTCGTACGAGCCTCGATGCCCATCCCCGGAGCCGGCACGCGAGACTATGACGAACTGCGCGTCCTCGTCGATCTCGTCGCCCCGCGTGAGGACAAGTATCGGCTCACGGCGCGTGTCCGCCTGCAACGCGGGGAGCCGGAAGCAGTGCTGGTCGCTGCGTCGACGAGAGCCCGGCTCATCATCATCGGCGCCCGCGGCCGGCAACCTTATCGAGGTCTGCTCGGCTCGGCGGCGCAAACGTTACTGCATCACAGCCCGGCACCGATCATTCTGGTACGCGGCTTGATGCGAGCCCGGCTCGAGGGACCACGCGCTGTGGTCCCTACCGGGTGACGCTTGGATGCTGACGGTGGACAAGTGGTATCCGGTCTGTCGGCCGCGATGGACGACGCTGTCCTGGCGGTCGTGGTCGTTGATGAGCAGATGGAAGTCGTAGTCGCGCAGGTCCATAGTGAGCGCGGCGGTGGCCGCGTTCTGTATGGCCAGCGGGAAGGCCTTGTGACGGACCAGCCCCCGTGGCTGCCGGCGTGGCCGTGCGTAGGTGGGAATGATTCGTGGCGTCCGCCTGTGCTGCCATTCGTCGCCGCTGAATGTCGGTGGACCGGCGCCGTGCGCCAAACGGGCTCCGAGGCGCTGCAGAGCCCGCGGCACTGATGTCGTGACCTGCACGACGCACAGGGGCGCCTGGCCGCGACCGCTGTACTCGGCGATCTTGATTTTGAGGTGCCGTGGAGGTGGTCCCGTGGCGACCGCACCGGCCACTGCCCTCTGGGCGTAGACGATGGTGGGTGTGTCGACGGGACCGCGAACATAGATGTCGGAGATCTGCGGCGAGGCCGCAGTGGTGTTGCGAAACCCTCGCATGCGTTCCTCCCGCAGACCACCGTTGCCCAGCCGATTCCAAGTTTCCAGGGCCGAAGGTCCCGTCTCGCCGAAGCCGACCACGATGGACCGCGCAGCCTCCTGACGCCGAGGAAGCAGTTGCGCAACGAGCGGGAAAGGGATGGCGGTGTCTGCTCGGCGGCACGACGCGGAAGCTCGTGACTGTCGTCATCGGCCCGCTGCGTGGTGGTGGACGGAGTGGTCCTGAATCATCGGGTCCCGCGGACCGTGTTGTCGAGGGTCCGTCGTCCAGGTGGTCGTGGTCAGCTCGGCCACCAGATCGGCGGGGGAACTCGCGCGGTTCCAGGCTTTGCGCTGGCGTTCTGCTCCGGCACCGCGGCCGGCGACCACGCGCAGCAGACGACGCGCGGTTCGCTCGTCCCCGAGACTGGCGAGCGTGGGGCCGATCTGGTCGGCCAGGCGATTCACCAGGTGCCACGGATCAGTGCGGAGACCGGTCCACGGGTCGATGGCGTAACCTGCGAGTCCGTATCGTGCGGCTGCCTGCAGACTCGTGCGAACTGTCGTCCCGTCCACCGAGGGGACCGGTTCGCCCGACCGTGATTCGGCGATGCACGTCGCGACCAGTCCGCGGACGAGCACGGCCACCAGCACAGCGGTGTCGATGTCGGGGCAGACGTCGGCGACGCGGACCTCGACGGTCGGGTATCGGGGTGACAGCCGAGCGAGCCAGTAGACGCTGCCTTCGTCGAGCGCCGCACCCCGCTCGATCAGTCGGTGCAACGCGCGGTCGTAGGCCGCAGCGTCCGGCCAGATCGACGGTGGCCGCCCGGTCGGCCAGCGAGCCAAGGCAGGGTACCGGCGGCTCGCCCAGCCGGTGTCCCGGCCCTCCTCCAGCGGCGAGTTGGCGCTGAGCGCGAGCAGGGTCGCCAGCCATGGCCGCAACCGGTTGAGGACCTGCACGCCGGTGTCGCGCGACGGCACGCCGACATGAACGTGGCAGGCGCACGTGCCGGAGACGGCGGTGAGTACAGGATAGCGTCGTGCCAGCTCCCGATATCGGGGGTTCTCGGTGAGCGCGGACAGGCCCGGCGCGGGGTAGGGCGAGGTGCCGCTGGCCACGAGCCGGCAACCGCAGGACCGAGCGGCATCCGATGCGATTTCGCGCAGGCGTCGCAGTTCGGCGCGCAACTCGTCGGTGGTCGCGCAGACCCGGGTCGCCACCTCGACCTGGTATCGCATCAACTCGGCGCGGGGTCCGGGCTGACCGCGGAGCAGACGGAGAACGCGTGGTGCTTTCGGCACTGGCCGACCGTTGTGGGGATCGAGCAGTAGGAACTCTTCTTCCACGCCGAAGGTCGGCGGGCTCTGGTCCTTCATGGGGCGTGCCTCAGCTCGGGCAACGGACGGCGTACCGGGTTCTGGTCCGATCGTGTCGGTGTCGGCGGGATCGGACTTCGGTCCGGCACGGCGGTCGCAACACCGCCTCGCCCGGTCCGGTTCGGACATCGGGACGATCGAGGACGAGGGTGCGGCGCTTGGCTGGTTGTTCGGGCTCGCTGCTGCAGTGCACGATGCCCCTCCTCTCGCCGTTCGCTTGACTCCACGTTCCGCCCAGGCCGCCGCCCGTGGCAGAGCCGGCGGGCCCGGTCATAGGGGTAGTTCTGCCCTGCTTCATCGACTGAGATCACTGATGTCGGCCCTTGAGGTCCGGCCCGGCGGCTTTCCGCCGACCACAGACCGGCCGGACTGGTACAGAACTCGGTGTGTGGGCGTTGGTCTCGTCGACGCCCTGAAACCGGGACGAACGCCTCTGTCGGCAAGGGAGTGGGGACGGTGACGGTGGTAGACGGGATCGCCCACCAGCGGCGCCGGGGGGAGGAGTCACGGCCGGTGCGTTGCGGGTCGAGACCATCGGTACACCGGCTGTTCGACCGTGAATGGGGTTCACATGATCCAGGACATCGTCGACTTCTCGTCGATGCAACACGACCGGATCCGGCGGCTCTGCGACGAGGTGGATACGGCGGGCCGTTCCGGCAAACAGCGTCTGTTCAACCAGCTCGCCGAGTTGGTGAGTCGCCACGAATTCAGTGACCGCAAGGTCATCTATCCGTCGGTCGTCGATCACACGACGGGTGGTGCGGCGGACGCCGTGGCGTGCATGGTGGAGGCCGGCAACATTCTGCGCGAGCTGTCCGGTCTTCAGCGGGTCGCGGCGGATGACGTCACGTTCGACGCGAGATTCGCGAACCTGCATCGCGTCCTGCTGAATCACATGGCCCATGAGGAACGCGCGGAGTTCCCACTGCTGCGTCTATACGTTCCTGCGCAACGCCTGCACGCCATGGCCAATGAGGCCCATGACGTGCAGACCATGCGTAGACGCGGGAGCGGCCGATCTGGTACGAGCCCTGCAGCGTCGAGAGGAGCTCGCTGAGGTAACGCGAGTCGTCAGGTTGCGGGCCGAGGCGCAGCACGCGTCGGTGGCGTTCCAGCAACGATCGCCCCGGTCGTCGGTCGACTAAGGGCTCGCCGAGAAATAACACGTTGGTTGGATCTTTATCGGGCGGGGTTTAGGACCGTTTGGTGCCGGCCGCGAGT
>NZ_JAMQOL010000039.1:0-55928 GCF_023717965.1 Paractinoplanes hotanensis
TCAGCCCACCCCCGCAGAAATCCGCCAAGTCCAGCAGGCATGGGCACTAGCCGCCGCATAACTGCGAAAGTCGAGGGGTTTGCGACGGCGGAAAATCGCCTGCCTCCTCACCAGCGCCAAAGGGGCGATCGCCGCGGCGCGAAGCGACGCCATAAGCACAGCGGGGCCAGTCACGCCACGGCACCACCACGCAGAACCGGCCCACCCAGATCCGGCGCGGGAAAACCGGCCCACCCAGATCTGGCCCCGGGAAACCCAGCCCACCCAGATCCGGCCCGGGAAACCAGCCCACCCAGATCTAGCGCGCGTAAAACTCCACCACGAGCTGCTCATCACAAGTAACGCGAATCTCGGACCGCTCCGGCACCCGAATCACGGTAGTACGCAGCTCCTCCAGCACAGTCGAGAGGTAAGGCGCAGTAGGCCCATCCAAATGAGCCCCCGTAGCCGCGATCTGGAACGGCGGCTTCTGCCGGCTGCTCACGCGCACCTCAACAACCTGACCCGGCTTGAGCCGGTAGGCCGGCCGGTCGACCTTCTTGCCGTCGACCGTGAAGTGCCCGTGCACGACGAGCTGGCGCGCCTGGTAGATGGTGCGGGCCAGACCCGCGCGCACCACGGTGGCGTCGAGGCGGCGCTCGAGCAGGGTGACCATCGTCTCGCCGGTCTTGCCCTCGGCGCGGTGGGCGTCGTCGTACGCCCGCCGCATCTGGGATTCGCTGATGTTGTACTGGTGCCGCAGGCGCTGCTTCTCGAGCAGCCGGACCTGGTAGTCCGAGGCCTTGCGGCGGGAACGTCCGTGCACACCCGGCGGGAACGGCCGCTTCTCGAAGTACTTCACGCACTTCGGCGTCAGCGGGATGCCGAGCGCCCGGGAGAGCTTGGCCTTGGGTCGGGAGTTGTTCATGAAGTCTCCGAGTCAACGTGCGCTTGAGGCCGGTGTTACGGTTAGCCTCACCTAACTAAGGCAAGCCTAACGTAGGCCCGGAGGTCGTCACCATGCAGCCCACCCACGCCGAGATCGCGCGTACGCTCGCCGCCGGTCACCTCCCCGGCGTCGCGCACGTCGCCTGCCGCCCGGGGCCGCTCCCCGTGCGGCACGTCACGGACGCGAACGGCCGGGTGCTTCTGCTCTCGCCCAGCGACGGCGCGTTCGCCGCCGCCCTTCGCCCCCAGGAGGGCGCCGACGACACCGCGATGGTGCTCGACATCTCGGACGTGCCGCCGATGGCCGGCTCGCCCGCGCTCGGCCGCGTGTGGATCTCGGGCTGGGCCACCGTGCTCGAGGGCGACGAGGCCCGGGCCGCGGCGCTCGACTACGCCGAGGTCGACGCCTCGGGCGACCTGCTCGACGTCGGCGAGGGCCAGGTGCTGCACCGCATGGACGTCGCCGAGGTGCGTTACGAGCGCAACGAGAACCTGCACGACGTCGACGTCGACGAGTTCGCCGAGTCGACGCCCGACCCGCTCTGCCGCATCGAGTTCGACCTGATCGCCGACCTGCTCGACCACCACGAGGCCGAGATGAGCGCCTATGTGCGCCGCCAGCTCGGCAAGACGTTCCAGCCGGTCGCCGAGCCCCGTGTCGTCCGCATGGACCGGTACGGATTCATGGTCCGACTCGACGACAAGCTGGCCCGCCTCGCCTTCCCGCGCCCGGTGACCGACCGTCATGACCTGGCCCACCTGCTGCACCCGGTGCTCTGCCACCGCTGCACCGACTGAGTTCCCGCGGGCGGGCCGCGCTCAGAGCGCGGTGCCGCCCGAGGCGTCGATGACCTGGCCGGTCACCCAGCGTCCCTCGTCGGAGGCGAGGAAGGCGATGATGCCGACCACGTCGTCCACCTCGCCGAGCCGGCCGAGGGCGACGCGCGCCGCCTGCTGTTCCGCGAGTTCCGGACTGTCGACCAGGTACTGACTGTTCCGGGTCATGACGATGCCGGGGGACACCGCGTTGACGGTGATCCCGCGCGGGCCCAGATCAATCGCCATGTCGTAGTTGAACCAGTTCAGCGCCGCCTTGCTGACGCCGTACGCCAGCAGGTCCGGGCTTCCGACCCGGGCCGCGGTGCTGGAGATGTTGATGATCCGGCCGCCGTCGCGCAGTCGCGTCAGCGCGAGCTTCGTGATGAAGAACGGCGCCTTCAGGTTCACGGCCATCACCTGGTCGAAGTCGTCCTCTCCGAGGTCGGCCAGCCGGCCGAAATGTCCCCGGGCGGCGTTGTGGACGAGAATGTCGATCTTCCCGTGGGGCACAAGCTCCCGGCCCGCCTCGTCGAAGGTCGCCCAGAAGCGAGCGGCGTCGCCGGGTGTGCCCAGCTCGGTGTGCACGGCGAAGGCGCGTCCGCCGTCCTTGTGGATGCGCTCGACCGTGTCGTTGGCCGCCGCCTCGTCGTGGCCGTAGCCGACGGCGACGGTCGCCCCGTCGCGGGCGAACCGCTCGACGGTCGCCCGGCCGATCCCGTGGCTGCCGCCGGTGACGACGGCCACTTTGTTCTGCAGTGCTCCCGACATGTCCCGCTCCTTTGTTGAATGATCGCTCAACAGGGAACGTACACACTTCTTGAGTGATCGTCCAAAAAGTAGTCCACCTACTCTTGAGCGATCGCTCTAGAATGGGTGGATGAGCACACCGGAAGTGCGGCGCGGCCGGCCGCCGACCTTCGACCGGGCAGCCGCGCTGGCCGCCGCCACGCGCCTGTTCTGGCAGAACGGCTACGAGGCGACCTCGATCCACGACCTCACCGAGGCGATGGGCATCCGGCCCGGCAGCCTCTACGCGGCGTTCGGCGACAAGAGGGCCTTGTTCAACGAGGTCATCGAGGCCTACGGCCGCTCCCCGGCCGGCGAGTTCATCTGGGCCGCCATGGCGAGGGAGGCCACGGCCTTCGCCGCGTTTCACCGCATCCTGTTCGATGCGGCGACGATGTACACCGACCCCGAGACGCCGGCCGGCAACCTGCTCTGCAGCGCGGCCGCAGCCGATGTCGACGTCGCCATCTACATGCGCGACCTGCGCAACGCCAGCGTCGACACGTTCGAGAAGCGCCTCACGACCGCCCGGGACGAGGGCGAGATCCCGGCGACCGCCGACCCCCGGAAGCTGGCCGCGTACTTCACCACTGTCATGCACGGCATGTCCCAGCGGGCCCGGGACGGCGCCACCGCGGCGGAACTCACCGACACCGCGGATCTGGCCATGGCCGCCTGGCCCGCTACGACTGCTTGAAGACCTCGGGCATCGGCTCGGTCAGGAAGCGCTGGATGTTGGGGCCGACGGCCGCCGCGATGGTGTCGACGTCGGCGCTCGCCAGCGGCTCGATCTTGAGGACGTAGCGGGCCACCATCGTGCCCGCCACCTGCGTGGCTACCAGCGCCGTACGCATCGGGGCCTCGGCCTGGTCCTCGATGATCTCGCCGACCGCGCGGCGCAGGATCTGGGTCACCACGAACTCGCGCAGCAGGCGAGCCGTCCACTCGTTGCTCAGCGCCGAGCGGAAGACGGCCAGCGCCGCCGTGCCCGCGGGCGAGTCCCACACGCCGATCGCGAGCCGGATCAGCCGCTCGCCGGCGTGCTCGCGCGGACCCTCCAGAGCCTGGGGGATCAGCTCGCCGGGGTTGATCGGCGCGTTCATCACGGCCAGGAAGAGCTTCTCCTTGGTGCCGAAGTAGTGGTGCACCAGCGCCGGATCGACGCCGGCGTCACCGGCGATGGCGCGGATCGAGGCCTTGTCGTACCCCTTCTCGGCGAAGCTCGCCCGGGCGGCCTCCAGGATGGACGTACGAGTGTCCTGGTTGCCGGGACGCCGCCCGCTGCGCCTGACCAATCCGAACTCCTCAGGGGGTGCGCCGCCGCAGGGTTGCGGCGGCGAGCACGAGCGCTATCACCGTCGCCCCGGCCACGATCACCAGGTCGCGCCACATCGTGGCAGTCGCGTCGGCCGAGATGCCCACCTGGACGAGCGCCTCGACCGCGTAGGTCAGCGGCAACGCGTTGCTGATGCCCTCGAGCCAGCCGACCATCTGCTCGCGCGGCACGAACAACCCGCACAGCAGGATCTGCGGCACCACGACCACCGGGAGAAACTGTACGGCCTGGAATTCCGTACGGGCGAAAGCGCTGCAGAACAGGCCGAGCGCCACCCCGAGCACGGCGTTGACGACCGCGATGAGCACGACCAGTCCGGCGTTCCCGGTCGTCTGCAGACCGAGCAGCCAGTACGCGGCCCCGGTGGCGACCGCCCCCTGCAGCGCGGCCGCCAGACCGAACGCGAGGCCGTAGCCGAACAGCAGGTCGAGCTTGCCGAGCGGGGTGGTGAGCAGCCGCTCCAGGGTGCCGGAGGTGCGCTCGCGGAGCATGGCGATGCTGGTCACCAGAAACATGATCACGAACGGGAAGATGCCGAGCATGATCAGGGCGATCCGGTCGAACGTCGCGCCCGACCCGTCGTACATGAAATAGAGCAGCGTCAGCAGGAGCGCCGGCACGACCAGGAGCAGCGCGACCGTACGCCGGTCGTGCCGCAGCTGTCGCAGGATGCGCCCGGCGGTGGCCAGAGTGATGTGCAGGCTCATGCTGTTCCTCCTGTGGCGTGCGCTCGTGGTCCTGCAGTTGCTTCGCTCACGCCGCCACCTCGTCGAGCTGGCGGATCAGCCGTAGGAAGGCTTCCTCGAGGTCGTCGGTGCCGGACCGCGCGCGGATGGCGGCCGGGGTGTCGTCGCCGATCAGCCTGCCTTCGCGGACGAGCAGCAGGCGGTCGCAACGGCCGGCCTCGTCCATCACATGGCTCGAGACCAGCAGCGTGGTGCCGGCCGCGGCCAGCTCGTGGAAGCGCGTCCACAGGTCGGCCCGCAGCACCGGGTCCTGTCCGACGGTCGGCTCGTCGAGCACCAGCAGTTTCGGGTCGCCGATGAGCGCACAGGCCAGCGACGCCCGGCTGCGCTGGCCGCCGGAAAGGTTGCCCACCAGTTGGTTGCGCGCGTCGGCCAGGCCCACGTCGGTGATCGCGCGGTCGGCTTCGCCGGACCCGAGGCCGCGCAGGGCGGCGAAGTAACGGGCGTTCTCTCGTACGGAGAGGTCGGCGTACACGCTCGGGGCCTGAGTGACATAGCCCAGCTCGCGCCGCAGGGGAGCGCTGCCCGCGGGACGGCCGAGCACCGTCACCGTTCCCGACCGGACGATCTGGACGCCGACGATCGCCCGGATCAGGGTGGTCTTGCCGCTGCCGCTGGGGCCGAGCAGGCCCGTCACGCTGCCGGCCGGGACGTCGCACGAGATGCCGTCCAGCACCGTCCTCTTGCCGCGCTCCACGACGAGGGTGCGCACTTCTATCGCGTTGTCCATCGCATCCTCCAGTAAATTCATCGAGCAATGAATTCAACGGTAGATGAATTCATTGGGCAGAAAAAGACCCCCGACCCTTTCGTACGGGTACGGGGGTTCTTCTCTACCGGCTCAGAGGGCCAGGATCCGGTCCAGGAACTCCCGGTAGCCGCGCATCGCCATCCGCATGCTCTCGGTGTCGGGCGTGCCGGTGCCGCGCAACGGGTCCAGTTCGTCGCGCTCGGCCAGCAACGCCTCGGTGAGCTCGTTCACCGCGTCCGTGAGCAGATCGTGGGCCCGGGTCAAAGCCGTCTCGGGATCGTCGACGAACTCGGCCTTGACCTCGTGCCAGGCCGCCCGGAAGTGGCGGACCGCGTCGTCGTCCCAGAACGCGATGTGACCGGCCGCGACATCGCCCGGGCGCAGCGGGGCGTCGTCGGCCTCCGGCCCGTCCGGGGCAGCCCGGCGGCCGCGGCGCACCGGCTCGGCGTCCTCGAGGCTGGCCGATCGGCGCTTGTCCGTCTCGTCGCCCGGCACGTCGCCGAAGCTGATGCTGACCGAGGGCTTCTCGTCGGCCTGCTGAGGCTGCGGCTTGGCCACCGGCACCGGGATGGTGGCCGCGGCCCGAGGCGCCGGAACGCCCGACACCGGCCCGGCCGCCGGATCAGGCAGGGCGGGGGTGTACGACGGGGGCTGGCCGAACGTGGCGCCGAAGACCGGCCCGCCGGACACGGGCGATGCCGAGGCCGGCGCACTCGAGATCGGCGCACCGGAAACCGGCGCACCCGAGGACGGCGGGGCCGAGACCGGCGGGGCCGAGGTCGGCCCGACGATCGGATGAGTCGAGGTCGGCACCGAGGCCCACCCGGCGGCGGCCCGGCGCGGGTCGTCCTCGGGAATGCTGCGGCGCCCCGCGGCCTCCTCGTCGCCTCCGAAGGTGCGCCGACCGGTCGGCGCGTCAGCTTCCGGAGCCCCGAAGGCCGTGCGCACCGCGTCGTCGGCCCCGAGACCCGGAGCGGCCCGGCGGCCGGTGGGCTCGCCGGTCTCGCGACGGCTGGGCCGGTCGTCGGTTCCGGTGCCCGGTCCGGAGATCGGCGCCGCCGGTCCGGCGCCGGAGGTCGGAACACCGGAGAATCCGGCCCGTCCGTTCATGTCATCACGCCCGTTCTCGTCTCGCGGTTCCCGTTGCCCGGGCCCCTCCCCGTTGTCGGCGCCCGGCCGGCCCGGACTTGCGGCCCGGCCGTTGACCTCGCCGTGCCCGGTGCCCGGCAGGTCTGGCCCCGCGGGCTGGCCGTTGCCCAGCAGATCCGAGCCCGTAGACCGGCCGTTCGGTTCGCCGTGCCCGGTGCCCGGCAGATCCGAGCCCACGGACCGGCCGTTCAGTTCGCTGTGCCCGGCGCCCGGCAGATCCGGACCTGCGGATCGGCCGTTGACCTCGCCGTGCCCGTGCCCGTTGAGGCCGGGCCGTGGCTCGGCCGTGTTGCGCCCGCCGAACAGGAACCGGCTGTTGCGCCCGCCCAGCCCGAAGCCCCCGAACTCGCGGTCCCAGGGATTGCCCAGCCCGGACTCTACGGCCGCCCGTTCCCCGCCACCGTTCTCAGAAGCGGGGGAGTGATCAGAATCGCGGTCCACCGACCCGTGAACCGCCGGCGGTCCACTGACCTGCCCCGGAGGTGCACTGAGCGGCCCCGGCGCCGCACCGGCCGGCGTCGGCACGCCGCTCACGGGCGAGGACGGCCCGTCCACGGCTTCGAACGACCTGCTTTCCGCTTCGGGCGGCGTGCTTCCGGCTTTGGACGGCCAGCTTGAGGCTTCGGGCGGTGTGTTCCCGGTTTCGGGCCGCCTGGTCGAGGCCTCGGGCCGCCTGCTCGATACGTCAGACGGCCAGCTCGAGGCTTCCGATGACGGGGTGCTTCCGGCTTCGAACCCCCTGCTCGACGCTTCGGGCGGCGTGTTCCCGGTTTCGGCTGGCCAGCGCGAGGCCTCCGTCGGCGTGTTCCCGGTTTCGGGCCGCCTGCTCGACGCTTCGGGCGGCGTGCTCGCGGCTTCGGCTGGCCAGCTTGAGGCTTCGGGTGGCGTGCTTCCGGCCTCAATTCCCCTGGTGGAGGCTTCGGGTGGCGTGCTCGAAGCTTCCGCTGGCGTGCTCGCGGCTTCGGGTGGCGTGCTCACGGGTCCGGATCGCCTCGTCGCGGCTTCGGGTGGCGTGTTCGCGGGTCCGGATCGCCTGGTGGAGGCTTCGGGTGGCGTGCTCGCGGGTTCGGATGTCCTGCTTCCGGAGGAGGGAAGCCCGCTCACCGGCCCGGACGGCCTGTTCCAGGACGCGGGTGGCCCGCTCACGGAACTGGGCGCCCCGCTGACCGGGCCGGGCGCATGCGCGCCGGTGACCTGCTGCGGCACACCGAAGGCGCCACCGGCGCCGAACGGGCTTCGCTCGTTGTCCGAGCCGTTCCGATCGGGCGAGCCGCTACCACCGGCGTTCCCGCGGCCGGAGGTGTTCTCGCCGAGAGTGCTGTGCTCACTGGTCGGCCCGAACCCGTCCCACGTGCCGCGCGACCCGAACTCGCCGAACGGGCTACGCCCGCCACTCCGAGCCGAGCCATTGCCTCCGAACGCCCCGTTGAGACCACGCGAGCCGAGCGGATCCCCGCCGCGAGCCGCATCGTTGCCCCCGATCGGGCCGTCGGAGCTCAGCGGGTCGTCGGAACCGAGCGAACCATCGGCGCCACGCCGGACGTCACCGCGGCCGGAATCGTCGCTGCCGAGCGGCCCGTCGTCGCCGAACGGCTGGTCGGCGCCCGGGCGATCACCGCTCCGCCCGGGGTCACTACTGCTGAACGGGCTGTCGGAGCCCTGCCCGCTGTCGGCGCCGAACCGATCGTTGCCGCGAGCCGAGCTGGTGCCGCCATCAGGTCCGCCGAGTGGTGCGAGCCCTCCGGTCGAACCGTTCGCCGGTCCCGTGCCGCCGGTTGGTTGCGGGCCGCCGGAAGCGGGTCCACCGAACTCGTACGCCGCTGAAGGGCTGCTTTGACCATAAGTTCCCGCCGCGAACGGCAGCCGTGGCCCGACGGGCCCGCTCTCCACCGTCGTTGGCCGGCTGATGCCGGGCGGCCCGCTGACCGGGCCCTCCACGCCGAGCCCGTCCGAATTACGCCGCGAGCCCAGCGCCACCATCTCGGTTTCACCCGAAAGTGTGCCCGGCATCGCGGACGAATCGGACGCCTCCGTGTCGCCTTCGCCGTCGCGGCTCACCGGCCAGAATCGGGCCATCCCCCGCGTCGACCGAGCGTTGTCGGGGTTGGACGTCGGCTCCATCGGTTTGAGACTCCCGTCGCTGCGGCTCCGCCACCCGCTCTTCTGAGCTGCGGGAACCCTCTCGGGAGGCGGTCATGAGCACCCCTGGCTGGGTGCAACGCACGACGACGGTACCGAACAGCCGGTCCAACGGCACTACCCGTGCCCGGATCGTGGGCCTTCCGCGGACCGCCCCGCAGCCTGCGCACAGGGCTACCACGCTGCCTGCGCCCGTGGCCAGCGCGCCGCCTGCGCACAGGACCACTCCGCCGTGCGCACAGGACAGGCTCACGGCTGTGGATAACCGACTCCGCCAACCGAGGAAAGGTCGTAGAGTCCCGCCATCCCGGGTGGGTGGGCTGGGTTTGGGGTGTAGACGGCGGCTGCTCCCGATACGGATCTCCGGTCGGCGTTGTCGGCCGGGCGGGACGAGCTGGGGGCGTTGTCGGCCGGGCGGGACGGGCTCGGGTGTCGTCGGCCGGGCGGGACGGGCTCGGGTGTCGTCGGCCGGGCGGGACGGCTCGGGGGACGTAAACGGCAAGCCCGGATCGCCAGGGGGCCGGGTTCGCAGCGTGCGACCCGCCCGGGCCGGGGCGTCGGGCGGACTCGGGTGACTTCGGGCGATGGGGGAGAATTGATCGCGTGGCAGTCAAGACCGAATTGGATCCGGCCATCGCGGCCCGGCTCAAGCGCACCCCCGAGGGGCTTGTCGCGGCGATCGTGCGGGAGCACGACAGCGGCGACGTGCTGATGCTGGCCTGGATGGACGACGAGGCGTTGCACCGCACGCTGACCACCGGGCGCGCGACCTATTGGTCGCGCAGCCGGCAGGAGTACTGGGTGAAGGGCGCGACCTCCGGTCACCACCAGCACGTGCGCGGCGTCGCCCTCGACTGCGACGGCGACGCTCTGCTGGTCACCGTCGATCAGACCGGCGCCGCCTGCCACACCGGCGAGCACACCTGCTTCTTCGACGAGCTGCCCCTGGCAAAAGACGGCGAGCCACCCCTGGCAAAGGGCGACGAACTGCCCCTGGCAAAAGACGGCGAGCTGCCCCCGGCGAGAAACGTGGAGCAGTCGTGACCAGCGGCGCCGTCTTCCCGGACGAGGCGGAGTTCCTGCGACAGCGCCGCCGGGTCGTGCCGGTCACCCGGCGGCTGCTCGCAGACGGCGAGACCCCGGTCGGCGTCTACACGAAGCTGGCCGGCGGCCCGGGCACCTTCCTGCTCGAGTCGGCCGAGCAGGGCGCGGGCCCGTCCGGGGCGGCCTGGTCGCGGTATTCGTTCGTCGGGGTGCGCAGCGCGGCCACGCTGGTCGAGCGGGACGGCGAGGCGCACTGGCTGGGCGCGCCGCCCGCGGGCGTGCCGCTCGGCGGCGACCCCGTGGTGGCGCTGCGTGAGACTGTGGCCGCGCTCGCCGACGGCCCGGCCCCGGACGATCTGCCCCCGCTGACCGGCGGCATGGTCGGCTATCTCAGCTATGACCTCGTACGCCGTTTCGAGCGCCTCCCGCAGTCGGCCACCGACGATCTGGCCCTGCCCGAGCTGGGCATGATGCTCGCCACCGACCTGGTCGTGCTCGACCACTACGACGGTTCGGCGATCCTGGTCGCCAACGCGGTGCTGGCCGAGGACGCCGACGAGCGGGCCAAGCTGGCCGCGTATCACAACGCGGTCGGCCGGCTGGACGCGATGACCACGGCGTTGTCGCGGCCCACGCCACCGATGATCTCCATGGTGGAGCGCCGGAGGGCCGGCGAGCCGGTGAGCCGTACGGCGCCGGGCGAATATCAGAAGGCGGTGGACGAGGCCAAGGAGGCGATCCGGGCCGGCGAGTGTTTCCAGATCGTCGTCGCGCAGCGTTTCGAGCGGCCCACCGACGCCGACCCGCTCGACGTCTACCGTGTGCTGCGGGCGACGAACCCCAGCCCGTACATGTATCTCCTGCGATTCGACGATTTCGACATCGTCGGGTCCTCGCCCGAGGCGCACCTGAAGGTCAGCGCCGACGAGGGGGGCACCCGCCGCGCCCTGCTGCACCCGATCGCCGGCACCCGCTGGCGCGGCGCCACCCCGGAGCAGGACAACGCCCTGGCGGCCGAGCTGCTGGCCGACCCGAAGGAACGTTCCGAGCACGTCATGCTGGTCGACCTGGGCCGCAACGACCTGGGCCGGGTGTGCCGGGCCGGGTCGGTCGAGGTGCCCGAGTTCGCCCGCATCGAGCGCTACAGCCATGTCATGCACATCGTGTCGACGGTGACCGGCGAGCTGCGCGACGACCGTTCGGCGTTCGACGCGCTGGCGGCGACGTTCCCGGCGGGCACGTTGTCGGGTGCGCCGAAGGTACGCGCCATGGAGATCATCGAGGGACTCGAGCCGACCCGCCGTGGCCTCTACGGCGGCACGGTCGGCTACTTCGGTTTCGCGGGCGACATGGACATGGCCATCGCGATCCGCACCGCCCTGCTCAAGGACGGCGTCGCCTACGTGGGCGCCGGGGCGGGCATCGTGGCCGACTCCGACCCGGCGGCCGAGGAGCAGGAGACCCGCAACAAGGCGGCGGCTGTCCTGGCTGCGATCGCCTCGGCGGAGACCCTGCGCGCCGCCCGATGAGCCGCCGTTCGTACCTCTTGTCCGTGCTGGCCTGTCTGGCCGGGGCCGGCCTGGCGGCGTACGGCGCCACCCGCACCTGGTCCGTGCGGGTGACCCCGCGGCCGGGTCTGTCCGATCTGCGGACGGTCGCGACCGGCGCCGACATCGCGCCGTGGCTGATCGGCCTGGCGCTGGTCGGTCTGGCCGGCACGGGAGCGTTGCTGGCCACGCACGGCTGGCTGCGCCGCGGCCTGGGGGGCCTGCTCGTGCTGGTGGGCGGCGGGGTGGCTGTCGCCGCGATCGCCGGCCGCACCGGTCTCGACACCCGTGAGGCGGGTGCGGGCGGCGTCGTCTGGCCGGTGGCCTGCGCCTTCGGCGGCGCGATCATCGCGCTGGGCGGGCTCACGGCCGCGCGTCAGGGACATCTGTGGCCGCGCATGTCGGCCCGGTACGACCGGAATCCCCCGCCGCCGGCCGAAGCGCCCGCCGGCGTCAACACCAAGCCGGTCGACAACCGCGCGGCCTGGGACTCGCTGGACCGCGGCGACGATCCGACCGACTAGACGATCCGACCGACTAGACGATCCGACCGGCTAGCGGGCCCGCACCAGGCTGCGGCGGGCGACCAGGGCGGCGACCTCGCGGGTCAGTTCGGCCTGGGCCTCGTGCTGGGCACGATTCTCCAGAGTCGCCGCCCAGGCGTTGTCGCGGGCGGTGCGTACCTTGTCGTCGCCCACCACCCGGCGCTGCACACCGGTGACGAGGTCGGCGGCGGCGGAGACGAGGGCGCGGGAGACATTCGCGAATCCGACGGGCTCGGTCGGAGCGGTCCGGATGGCGGCCACGGGAAACTCCACATCGATCGCTCTGGGCTGGCCGGCGTGCGTGACGCCTCGACCAGTCTGCCTGGGACTCATCATGAACGGTCCGTATTTCCGGTGAGTGACGGTCGCGTTTACGCGCGGTGGGGGTCCACCGATCAGATGAGGTGCCCCTGCACAACGAGCCGAAGGGCCTGGGGCTGCTGTGACAGAAGAGACAGCGCGCACCCGGGCAGGCGGCATTATGCCCCAGGCCACCTGGTGAGGCGCGCCATACCCCGGGCGGCCTTGCACGACCGCGACCTCCTAGCATCGGTCGGAGGACACCCGGAGAGGGGAGTCGTTTCGTGACATCCGAACAGCAGGCGGAAGCGGGTTCTGGCGGACCGCAGAACGTGCTGGAGGAGATCCTCGCCGGTGTGCGCGAGGACGTGGCGGCCCGGCAGGAGCAGGTGCCGCTCGAGCAGGTTCGTGAGCTGGCGGCGGCAGCGCCACCGGCCATCGACGCCTACGCGGCGTTGCGCAAGCCCGGCGTGGCCGTGATCGCCGAGGTGAAGCGGTCGTCGCCGTCCAAGGGCGCGCTGGCCGACATCCCCGACCCGGCCGAACTGGCGGGGGAGTACGCGGCGGGCGGCGCTCGCTGCATCAGCGTGCTCACCGAGGGCCGGTGGTTCGGCGGTTCGCTCGACGATCTGAAGGCCGTGCGCGCCTCGGTGCAGATTCCGGTGCTGCGCAAGGATTTCGTGGTCTCCAGCTATCAGGTGCACGAGGCCCGCGCCCACGGCGCCGACCTGGTGCTGCTCATCGTGGCCGCGCTCGAGCAGAACGTGCTCATGGGCCTGCTCGAGCGGATCGAGTCGCTCGGCATGACCGCGCTGGTCGAGGTCCACAACGAGGAGGAGGCGGACCGCGCCCTCGAGGCGAACGCGAAGGTCATCGGGGTCAACGCCCGCGACCTGCGCACGCTGGAGGTCGACCGGTCGGTCTTCGAGCGGATCGCGCCCGGGCTGCCCAACAACGTCGTGAAGATCGCCGAGTCGGGCGTGCGCGGGCCGCACGACCTGATCCGGTACGCGTCGGCCGGCGCCGACGCCGTGCTGGTCGGCGAGGGGCTGGTGACCCAGAAGTCGCCCCGCGACGCCGTGGCCGAGCTGGTCAACGCGGGCAACCACCCGGCGACGCCGCGGCCGGTCCGGTGAGCGCGCCGACGCTGCCCGACCTGTCCGGGCATTTCGGCCGGTACGGCGGCCGGTTCGTCCCGGAGGCCCTCGTCGGGGCGCTGGACGAGCTCGACGCCGCGTACCGGTCGGCGAAGACCGACCCGGTCTTCCAGGCCGAGTTCGAGAGCCTGCTGGTCAACTACGCGGGGACGCCGTCGCTGCTCTACCGGGCGGAGCGTCTCTCCGAACGGCTCGGCGCCGAGATCCTGCTCAAGCGGGAGGACCTGAACCACACGGGCGCCCACAAGGTGCGCAACGTGCTGGGCCAGGCCCTGCTGGCCAAGCGGATGGGCAAGCCCCGGGTGATCGCGGAGACCGGCGCCGGTCAGCACGGCGTCGCCTCGGCCACCGCGGCCGCGCTGCTCGACCTCGAGTGTGTCGTCTACATGGGCGAGATGGACACCGAGCGGCAGGCGCTCAACGTGGCCCGGATGCGCATGCTCGGCGCCACGGTCGTGCCGGTCACCAACGGCTCGCGCACCCTGAAGGACGCGCTGAACGAGGCGCTGCGCGACTGGGTGGCCAGCGTCGACACCACGCACTACCTGCTGGGCACGGCGGCCGGCCCGCACCCGTTCCCCGAGATCGTGCGCGACTTCGTGGGCGGCATCGGCGTCGAGGCCCGGGCCCAGTGCCTGGCCCAGCTCGGCCGGCTGCCCGACGTGGTGGCCGCGTGCGTGGGCGGCGGGTCCAACGCGATCGGCATCTTCCACGCGTTCGTCCCCGACGAGTCCGTGCAGCTGTACGGGTTCGAGGCGGGCGGCGAGGGCGTGGAAACCGGCCGGCACGCGGCGTCGATCACCGGCGGCTCGTCCGGCGTGCTGCACGGCGCCCGCACGTACGTCCTGCAGGATTCCGACGGGCAGACTGTCGAGTCGCACTCGATCTCGGCCGGCCTCGACTACCCGGGCGTCGGGCCCGAGCACGCCTGGCTGCACGACACCGGCCGGGCCGAGTACGAGCCGGTGACCGACGACGAGGCGATGGCCGCGTTCCAGCTGCTCTGCCGCACCGAGGGCATCATCCCGGCCATCGAGAGCGCGCACGCGCTGGCCGGGGCCGCCCGCATCGCGCCGCAGCTGCGGGCCGAGCTGGGCCGCACGCCGACGATCCTGGTCAACCTGTCCGGCCGCGGCGACAAGGACGTCCACACCGCGGGCGCCTACTTCGGCATCCTCGACCCGGTCGAGGCGCTCGTCCCGGGGGAGAACGCGTGAGCATCGCCGAGGTCTTCCACAAGGCCAAGGCCGAGGACCGGGCCGTGCTGGTGGGCTGCATGCCGGCCGGCTTCCCGACCGTGGACGACAGCATCGCCTCGATGATCGCGATGCACCAGGCCGGCTGCGACGTCATCGAGGTCGAGCTGCCCTACTCCGACCCGGTGATGGACGGCCCGGTGATCCAGCGGGCCAGCGACATCGCGCTCAGCCGGGGCGTGCGCACCCGCGACACGCTGCGGATCATCGACGCGGTCGCGAGCGCCGGGGCCACGGTCGTGCTCATGACCTACTGGAATCCGATCGAGAAGTACGGCGTGAACGCGTTCGCCCGCGACCTGGCGGCGGCCGGCGCCACCGGCATGATCACGCCCGACCTGATCCCGGACGAGGCGGCCGAGTGGATCGCCGCCGCCGACGAGCACCGTCTCGACCGTACGTTCCTGGTGTCGCCGTCCTCGACCGACGAACGCCTCGCGATGACCGTCGCCCACTGCCGCGGCTTCGTCTACGCCACCGCGTTGATGGGCGTCACGGGCGCGCGCACCTCGGTGTCCTCGCAGGCGCCGGAGCTGGTCGATCGGGTGCGCCACACCAACCCGGACATGCCCGTGGGTGTCGGTCTCGGCGTCGGCACCGGCGCCCAGGCGGCCGAGGTGGCCGGCTTCGCCGACGGGGTGATCGTCGGCAGCGCGCTCATCCGCTGTGTGCTCGAGGCGCCCGACGGCGCCACCGGCCTGTCGCGGCTGAGGGCGCTGAGCGCGGAACTGGCTGAGGGTGTGCGTAACCCGGCGAAGTAAAACCGGTAGCCTGCACCCGTGGACCTCGCCGCAATCCCCAGTCCGACAACCTCCGTCTGGCACCTGCTCGGCCTGCCCGTGCGGGCGTATGCGATCTGCATCGTCCTGGGCATCGTCGCCGCCTGCCTGATCATGGAATATCGGATGCGCAGCCGGGGTGTCGCCCGCTGGGCCTCCCTCGACATCGCGGTGTGGGCGGTGCCGTTCGGCATCGTCGGCGCCCGGCTCTACCACCTGGTCAGCTCGCCGCAGGACTACTTCGGCGCCGGGGGTGACCCGGTCCGTGCCCTCTACATCTGGGAGGGCGGCCTCGGCATCTGGGGCGCGGTGCTCGGCGGTGCGGTCGGCGCCTGGCTCGGCGCGCGCCAGCTGGGGCTGACCCTCGGCCTGGTCGCCGACGCGCTGGCCCCGGGCCTCGCGGTGGCGCAGGCGATCGGCCGGGTCGGCAACTGGTTCAACAACGAGCTGTACGGCAAGGTCACCACGCTGCCGTGGGGCCTCGAGGTGCACGACATGGACAGGTCGAACCCCGGCCACGCCACCCGCATCGACGGGCAGGCGGTGACGCTGCCCGACCTTTACCACCCGACGTTCCTCTACGAGTTGCTCTGGAACCTGGGTGTGGCGCTGCTGGTGTGGCTGGCCGACCGCAAGTACAAGTTCGGCCGCGGCCGGGCCTTCGCGCTCTACGTCATGGCCTACACGGTGGGCCGGGTGTGGATCGAGATGCTGCGCGTCGACGAGGCGAATCGCCTGTTCGGCGTCCGGCTCAACGTCTTCACGTCGATCGTCGTCTTCCTGGGCGCGCTCATCTACTTCCTGGTCGTCCGCGGCCCGCGCGCCTATGTGGTGCCCGACGACGCGCCCGAGGTCGAGCCCGGGCCGTCCGCGGCGAGCGACGTCTCCCAGGTCGACGTGACGGCGGCCGAGTCGCCGCGCGACGCCACGCCCAAGGGTTACCAGGTGGTCAGCGAGGCGAGGTTCCAGGCCTACCGCCGTACGGGAATCCTGCCGCCCGACACCCCGGCCGACATGGCCGAGGAGATCGCCGCCGGCGGCCATCCGGCCGAGCGTGACCCGGCCGGCCCCGCGGGCAACGGCGCCGCCCTGCTCGCCACCGGCCACGCCGCCGGCGCCGGACGGGAAGGCGGCGACGCCGAGCCGGAGTCCCGCAGCGACGAACGCTGACCCGGGTGCGCACCGCGGTCGTCGTCGGCGCGGGTCTTGCCGGACTCGCCACCGCGGGCGCCCTGTCCCGTAGCGGGTGGCACGTCGTGCTGCTGGAACGGGGTGAGCGGGTGGCCGCGCCGCCCACCGCGCTGGTGCTGTGGCCCAACGGCCGTCGCGCGCTCGAGTCCCTCGACGCCGAGGGCGGCTGGTCGGCGATCGCCTGCCCGCTGCCTGACGGCGGGGTGCGCCGCCCCGACGGCCAGTGGCTGGTCACGCCGCGCTCCGGTGGCGCCGGTCCGGCTCCCGGCGCCGTACACCTGGAAGATCTCTACGACGCCCTGATGGCCGGCCTCGGCGACCTGGCCGAGATCCGGACGGGATTCGCGGTCACGACGATCCGCACCGGTCCGGGCCTGCGGCCGGTGATCGGCGACGGCCGCACCGAGATCGAGGCCGACCTGGTGGTCGCGGCCGACGGCATCGACAGCACGCTGCGCCGCACGCTCGCCCCCGAGTCGGCCGCGGTCGGCTCCGGTTTCGCCGCGTGGCAGGCCGTCATCCCCGGCTACCGGGTGCCGCCCGCCGGCCAGTCCGCCGGCGGCGAGACCCTGGGCGCCGGCTACCGGTTCGTGTCGATCCCGCTGGGCGAGCGGGCCGCAGGCGAGGGTGGCGTCTACTGGGTCGCCACCGCGGCGGGCGCGCCCCGCCCCGAATCGCCGGCCACCCAGCTCGAGCTGCTACGCCGCTGGTTCGCCGGCTGGCATCCGCCGGTGGGTGAGCTGCTGGCCGCCACCCACGCCGACGAACTGGTCCCGCAAGAGGTCCGCGAGCTGCGTCCCCTTCCCCGGTCGTACGCCTTCCCGTCCGGCCCGGGCGGGGTTGTGCTGCTCGGCGACGCCGCCCACGCCATGCCGCACCACCTCGGCCAGGGCGCCTGCCTCGCCTTCGAGGACGCCGCCACCCTGCGCGCGCTTGCCGGCGAGGCCGCGCCGGGCCCCGCGCTGACCGCCGCCCTCGAGGCCTACAGCCGCCTGCGGCAGCCCCGCGCGACGACGGTCGTCCGCCAGACCCGTCGCATGTCGGCCGTGGTGCAGGCCCGCGGACGCCTGGCCCTGCGCGCCCGCGACGCGGCGCTCAATCACATGCGCCCCCGCATCCTCAGCGCCCCGTTCGCGGATTGGCGACCCCCGGATTAGCCGAGCGGGTCATCGCCCCGCCGGCGCCCTGGGTGTCGGGTGATCAGGCTCTCGCGTGCGCCGGAACATCGGCCCGGAAGGTGAGCGCGGTCACCGAGCCGGCGCATGACGGTGGCCGCCGGGCCAGCACAGGTACGCCGGTGATGTGGATCTCATTGGCCGGCGGCCTGCTCGTCGTGCTGGGTGTTGTGCTCGCCACGCTCGGACGGGTCCGCCGGCGCCGGTCATAGCGTCGCCGCGGCCGGCTCGCCGATGCAGGCGGTGCCGATTCGCCGGAATCCCACCTTGGTGTAGAGCCGGGCGACATCGTCGTCACCGGCCGACAGGAACACCAGAGCGGCCCCGTCGGCCAGCGAGCGGCGCGCCAGCGCAGCGGTCAGCTGAGAGGCGTAGCCGCGCCGCCGGGCCGCCGGCAGGGTCGCCACGCCGGCGACCTCGGCCACATCGCCCGACCGCATGACGGCGCCGGTGGCGAGGATGCCGTCGGGGGAGTCGACCACGGCCGTGTGGTAGTCGCCCGACGTGCTGCGTTCCTGCTGGCTGGCAATCAATTCGGCGCTGAGCTCGGGCGTCGCGGCGTCCCGCTCGGCCGGCCCGGCCGGGACGGTCAGCAGCGCCCCCTCCAGCGGTGACCCGGCCGTGGCGGGCGCACCGAAGGCCAGCTGCGCCACCGCGCGCGAGGCGGCCAGGTCGGCGGCGAAGGTGGACGCGGCCGGGTCGAGGAAGCGGATCGTGCCGCCCTGCACCGGCAGATCGGGCACGAGCGCGGCCGGGTCGAGCGTCAGCAGCGGCGCGAGCAGCACGTCGAGGCCGGCCGAGCGGGCCACGGCGAGCAGGTCGGGGGTGGTCTCGTGGACCCATTCGAAGGCCTCGGGCAGGCCCAGCTCTCGTTGCCGCTGCCGGGCGGCAGTAACATCAGCGGCAGAGGGAGTGCCTGCCCCGATCCGGGGGCGGGCGTAGTAAGGCCAGCCTTCGCCCTCGCGGACGAAGAGCACCAGCCCGCCGAACTCCTCGGCCCGTGCGTAGGGCCGGGGCAGGGCGTCGTAAAACCGCTCGAGCCTGACGAAGACGTCGGTATCCTGTTGCGCCACCGCGCGAGACTATCCAACCCAGGCGGATGTTCGGCTACCCCATTTTGCCGTGAAGGTCGATGAGCGCCCGATTCAAGTGTGATCCATCTGAACTGGCGGAGATCGGCACCTACTAACGTAGACTTCAGAGACTTTGCAGGGCCGACGTCGTCCCGACCTTGAAGTGAAACACCAGTGACGACAGGAGGCCCGGTGGCTTTTCCGCACCCTCAGGGGCTTTACGACCCGTCTCAGGAGCGCGACGCCTGCGGTGTCGCCTTCGTAGCGGATTTGTACGGCCGGCGTTCCCACGATGTGGTCGCCAAGGGCCTGTCGGCGCTCATCCGCCTCGATCACCGGGGCGCGCGCGGCGCTGAGTACAACACCGGTGACGGCGCCGGCATCATGATTCAGGTCCCGGACGAGTTCTACCGTGCCGTGGCCGGCTTCGAGCTGCCCCCTGCCGGTCACTACGCCACCGGTCTGGTCTTCCTGCCGGGCGACGACGGCGAGCGTGCCCGCGCCATCAAGATCGTCGAGAAGTACGCCCTGGTCGAGGGGGGCGACGTCCTCGGCTGGCGCGAGGTGCCGGTACGCCCGGACGGGCTGGGCCAGACGGCCGAGGACGCCCGCCCCGTCATCATGCAGGTTTTCCTGGCCGCGCACCGGCTCACCGGCGGCGCCGCGGGCCCGGCCGGCGAGCAACTCGGCGGCATCGAGCTCGACCGGGTGGCGTTCACCATCCGCAAGCAGGCCGAGCGCGAGACGTCCCAGCGCGACGTGGCCGCGTACTTCCCGTCGCTGTCCTCGCGGACCGTCACCTACAAGGGCATGCTCACGCCCGACCAGCTGCCCGCGTTCTTCCC
Source organism: Paractinoplanes hotanensis (assembly GCF_023717965.1). Taxonomy (NCBI): domain Bacteria; kingdom Bacillati; phylum Actinomycetota; class Actinomycetes; order Micromonosporales; family Micromonosporaceae; genus Paractinoplanes; species Paractinoplanes hotanensis. The sequence goes on from NZ_JAMQOL010000039.1 coordinate 19,566, forward strand.
CGACCTGGTCGACGAGCGCGTGTCGAGCGCGATCGCCCTGGTCCACTCGCGGTTCGCGACCAACACGTTCCCGGCCTGGAGCCTGGCCCACCCGTACCGCTTCATCGCCCACAACGGCGAGATCAACACGATCCGCGGCAACAAGAACTGGATGGCCGCCCGCGAGGCGCTGCTGCAGTCCAAGACGCTGCCCGGCAACATCAAGCGGCTCTTCCCGATCAACACGCCCGACGCGTCCGACTCGGCCGGCTTCGACGAGGTGCTCGAACTGCTGCACCTGTCCGGGCGCAGCCTGCCGCACGCCATGCTGATGATGATCCCGGAGGCGTGGGAGAACGACCCCGGCATGGAGCCGAAGCGGCGCGCGTTCTACCGCTTCCACGCCAGCCTGATGGAGCCGTGGGACGGCCCGGCCAGCGTGGCGTTCACCGACGGCTCGATGATCGGCGCGGTCCTCGACCGCAACGGCCTGCGCCCCGGCCGCTGGTGGCACACCTCCGACGGCCTGGTCGTGCTGGGTTCCGAGGCGGGCGTGCTCGACCTCGACCCGGCCACGGTGGTCGCCAAGGGCCGCCTCCAGCCCGGCAAGATGTTCCTGGTCGACACCGCGGCCGGCCGCATCGTGCACGACGACGAGATCAAGGCCGAGCTGGCCGCAGCCGAGCCGTACGACGAGTGGCTGCACGCCGGGCTGATCCAGCTCGACGACCTGCCCCCGCGCGAGCACGTCATCTACACCCACGACTCGGTGCTGCGCCGTCAGCAGATCTTCGGCTACTCCGAGGAGGAGCTGAAGATCCTCATCGGGCCGATGGCCCGCACCGGCGCGGAACCGCTGGGCTCGATGGGCACGGACACCCCGATCTCGCCGCTGTCGAAGCGGCCGCGGCTGCTGTTCGACTACTTCCACCAGCTGTTCGCCCAGGTCACCAACCCGCCGCTGGACGCCATCCGCGAGGAGCTGGTCACCAGCCTGGCGACCACCATCGGGCCCGAGGCCAACCTGCTCGACCCGGGCCCGGCCTCGTGCCGGCAGATCGTGCTGCCGTACCCGATCATCGACAACGACGAGCTGGCCAAGCTGCTGTCGATCGACGAGGACGGCGACCTGCCCGGCTTCAAGGCCGTGCGCGTCTCCGGCCTCTACCCGTTGCGCGACGGCGCGGCCGGCATCAAGGCCCGCCTCACCCAGATCTGCCGGCACGTGTCCGAGGCGATCGAGGACGGCGTGCGCATCCTCGTGCTCAGCGACCGCGACTCCAACGCCGACCTCGCGCCGATCCCGTCGCTGCTGCTCACGGCGGCCGTCCACCAGCATCTGGTGCGCGAGCAGACCCGTACGCAGGTCGCGCTGGTCGTCGAGTCGGGCGACTGCCGCGAGGTGCACCACGCGGCCGTGCTCATCGGCTACGGCGCCGCGGCGGTCAACCCGTACCTCGCGTTCGAGTCGGTCGACGACCTGATCGCCACCGGCCCGCTGGCCGGGCTCGACCCGAAGACCGCCGTGCGCAACTACGTCAAGGCGCTCGGCAAGGGCGTCCTCAAGATCATGTCCAAGATGGGCATCTCGACGGTGTCCTCGTACTGCGGCGCCCAGGTGTTCGAGGCCGTGGGTCTCGACAACCGGCTGCTGCAGCGCTACTTCGCCGGCACCAACGGGCGGATCGGCGGCTCGGGGCTGGCCGACATCCACGCCGAGGTCAAGGCGCGGCACGAGAAGGCGTACCCGGCCAACCCGGCGGAGCGCACCCACCGCCGCCTCGAGGTCGGTGGCGAGTACCAGTGGCGCCGCGAGGGCGAGGTGCACCTGTTCAACCCCGAGACGGTGTTCCTGCTCCAGCACGCGACGCGGTCCAAGCAGTACGACGTCTTCCGCCAGTACACGTCCAAGGTGGACGGCCTGGCCGCCGAGGCCGGCTCGCTGCGCGGGCTCTTCAGCTTCAAGGACCGGACGCCCGTCCCGCTGGACGAGGTCGAGCCCGCGTCCGAGATCGTGAAGCGCTTCGCCACCGGCGCCATGTCGTACGGGTCGATCTCCGCCGAGTCGCACGAGACCCTGGCCATCGCCATGAACAACCTCGGTGGCAAGTCGAACACCGGCGAGGGCGGCGAGGACGTCGAGCGCCTCTACGACCCGCAGCGCCGCTCCGCGGTCAAGCAGATCGCCTCCGGCCGCTTCGGCGTCACCAGCGAATACCTGGTCAACGCGGACGACCTGCAGATCAAGATGGCGCAGGGCGCGAAGCCGGGCGAGGGTGGCCAGCTGCCCGGCAACAAGGTGTGGCCGTGGATCGCCAAGACCCGCCACGCCACCCCCGGTGTCGGCCTCATCTCGCCGCCGCCGCACCACGACATCTACTCCATCGAAGACCTGGCGCAGCTGGTCCACGACCTCAAGAACGTCAACCCGAGGTCGCGGGTGCACGTCAAGCTGGTCAGCGAGATCGGCGTCGGCACGGTCGCGGCCGGCGTGGCCAAGCTCAAGGCCGACGTCATCCTCATCTCCGGCCACGACGGCGGCACCGGCGCGTCCCCGCTGAACTCGCTCAAGCACGCCGGCTCCCCGTGGGAGCTGGGCCTGGCCGAGGCGCAGCAGACGCTGCTGCTCAACAAGCTGCGCGACCGGGTCACCGTCCAGGTCGACGGCCAGCTCAAGACCGGCCGCGACGTGATCGTGGCCGCCCTGCTGGGCGCCGAGGAGTTCGGCTTCGCCACCGCCCCGCTGATCGTCAGCGGCTGCATCATGATGCGGGTCTGTCACCTCGACACCTGCCCGGTCGGCATCGCCACCCAGAACCCGGTGCTCCGCGAGCGGTACACCGGCAAGCCCGAGTTCGTCGAGAACTTCTTCCTGTTCCTCGCCGAAGAGGTCCGCGGATACCTGGCCGAGCTCGGCTTCCGCAGCATCGACGAGGCGATCGGCCACGCCGAGGTGCTCGACGTGCGGCCCGCGGTCAACCACTGGAAGGCCCAGGGCCTCGACCTGTCGCCGATCCTCTACGTGCCCGAACTCCCCCCGTCCGCCTCCCGGCGGGGTGTGGTGGCACAGGATCACGGCTTGGCGAAGGCGCTCGACAACAAGCTGATCGAGCTGGCCCAGCCGGCCCTGACCGACGGTGACCCGGTGCACGCCGAGGTCACGATCCGCAACGACAACCGCAGTGTGGGCGCGATGCTGGGCGGCGAGGTGACCCGTCGTTACGGCGGCGCCGGCCTGCCCGACGACACGATCTCGTTCACCCTGCGCGGCACCGGCGGGCAGTCGTTCGCCGCCTTCCTGCCCAAGGGTGTCACCCTGCGCCTGATCGGCGACACGAACGACTACGTGGCCAAGGGCCTGTCGGGCGGCCGCGTCATCGTGCGGCCGGACGACAACGCGCCGTTCGTCGCCGAGGACAACATCATCGCGGGCAACACCATTCTGTACGGGGCCACGAGCGGCGAACTGTTCCTGCGGGGCCGCGCCGGCGAGCGGTTCGCGGTGCGCAACTCCGGCGGCCAGGCGGTCGTCGAGGGCGTCGGCGACCACGGCTGCGAGTACATGACCGGCGGCACCGTGGTGGTGCTCGGCCCGACCGGCCGCAACTTCGCCGCCGGCATGAGCGGCGGCACCGCGTTCGTCCTCGATCTGTCGCCCACCCGGGTCAACCCGGAACTGGTCGACCTGACCCCGCTCACCGACGAGGAGCAGGACAAGCTGCGCGGCCTCGTCGAGAAGCACGCCACCGAGACCGGCTCGGCCATCGCCGAACGGCTGCTCAAGGACTGGTCCGCGGCCGTGGAACGGTTCACCGCCGTGGTGCCGCGCGACTACAAGCGCGTGATGGAACTGATCAGGACCGCCGAAGCCGCCGGTCGCAACGTCGACGAGGCGGTCATGGGGGTTAAAAGTGCCTGACCCGAACGGTTTCCTTCGCTACGAGCGGCAGCTGCCCAAGCGCCGCCCGGTCCCGGTCCGCATCCAGGACTGGCGCGAGGTCTACCCGCCCGCGGGCGAGGAGCTCATCCGCGACCAGGCGACGAGGTGCATGGACTGCGGCATCCCGTTCTGTCACGAGGGCTGCCCGCTCGGCAACCGCATCCCCGACTGGAACGACCTGGTGCGTACGGGCGCCTGGGAGTCGGCGGCCGAGTCGCTGCACGCCACCAACAACTTCCCGGAGTTCACGGGACGGCTGTGCCCCGCTCCCTGCGAGGCGGCGTGTGTGCTCGGCATCGCCGACGACCCGGTGACCATCAAGCAGGTCGAGGTCGAGATCGCCAACCACGCGTTCGACCTGGGGTACGTACGCCCCCAGCCCGCCCCCGTGTCCACCGGCAAGAAGGTCGCAGTGGTCGGCTCCGGCCCCGCCGGCCTCGCCGCCGCCCAGCAACTGGCCCGCGCCGGCCACGCCGTGACGGTCTACGAGCGCGACGACCGCATCGGCGGCCTGCTCCGCTACGGCATCCCCGACTTCAAGATCGAGAAGACCGTCGTGGACGCCCGCCTGGCCCAGATGGAAGCCGAGGGCGTCGTCTTCGAGACCGGCGTGGAGGTCGGCGCCGACGTCACCGCCGACGACCTGCGCGACCGCTTCGACGCCGTCCTGCTGGCCGCCGGAGCGCTCGCGGGCCGCGACGCCTCCGACACCCCCGGCCGCGACCTCGACGGCGTCCACCTGGCCATGGAGCACCTCGTCCCGGCCAACCGGGTCGTGGCCGGCCTGCAGGACGGCACCCCCATCGACGCCGCCGGCAAGCACGTGGTCATCATCGGCGGCGGCGACACCGGCGCCGACTGCCTGGGCGTGGCCCACCGCCAGGGCGCGGCCAACGTGATCCAGCTCGACCAGTACCCGCTACCCCCGTCGTCCCGCGCCGCCGAGCAGCACCCGTGGCCCACCTGGCCGGTCATCCTGCGCAACTACCCCGCGCACGAGGAGGGCGGCGAGCGCGTCTTCGGCGTGGCCGTCCAGGAGTTCGTCGACAACGGCCAGGGCCAGGTCAAAGCCGTCCGCATCGCCGACGTCACGGTCGAACGCGTCAACGGCGTCCGCAGGGTCACCATCACCCCCGGCTCGGAGCGAGACCTCCCCGCCGACCTGGTGCTGCTGGCCATCGGCTTCGAAGGCACCGAGAAGCAGCCGCTGCTCGACCAGTTCGGCATCGAACGCAACCGCCGGGGCGTCCTGGACGCCGACAACACGTGGCAGACATCGGCCCCCGGAGTCTTCGTAGCCGGCGACATGCACCGGGGCGCCAGCTTGATCGTCTGGGCCATCGCCGAGGGCCGCTCAGCCGCGGCCGCGATCCACGACTACCTGGGCGCCGCCGGCGAACTACCGGCACCCGTGGAGTCCTCGGCCCAGCCGATCGGCGTCTGATGGTGGGGCCCGCCCTCGCCTAGGCGGGCCCTTTCTTCCCGTACGCGGTGAGAGTGTCCCGGCTGGCCAGCGTGAGCTGCTGCTCGGGCAGCGCGTCGAGCCGGAACCACCCGATCTCCGTGCACTTCTCGGGCTCCCTGATCGCCGGGGTGCCGCCGACATGCCGGGCGGTGAACGACGGCGAAACCCAGTGCTGCCCCTCCGCCGGAAGAATGTGGTCGGCGACCCCGATCAGCCCGGTGACCTCGACAGCCATCCCGTACTCCTCGTCGAACTCCCGCACCACGGCGTCGGCCAGCCGCTCCCCGAAATCCACCATGCCGCCCGGAAACTCCCACAGCCCCGCTTCGTTGCGAGCCTTCGCCCCGCGCTTGGCGAGAAACACCCGCCCCTCGTCGTCGAAGACCATCGCCCCGACACCGACCCCGACGAAGTCGTGTCCCGGCCTCATGACATCGCCGGCAGCAACACGAACCCGGTCCCCAACCACATGATCGCCACCGATCCGCCGATGAACAGCACAATGTAGGTCTCGTACCACCGCCAGAAGTTCCGCAGCTCCGGCGGCCTGCGATACCCGGGCCGGACAGCCTCCTCCGTAAGCTCGCACTCCTCCTCGCGATAGTCCAGCCAGGTCAGCACCCCCACCACGATGAGCCCGACCGTGAACGCCGCGATGACCGTGACCACCACAATGATCGACACCACCCCGAGCTGGGCGACGTAGGGATCGATCTTCCACTCGTCCCACCGCACGAAGAGCGCGAGAGCCGCCCCGACCAGCACGGTCGCCAGGGTCTGATAGATGGCCAGGAACCGGTAGACGTTCTCGTTGACGGTGTGCACCTGCTGAAGCAGATACTTGTACCGCTCGACCTCGAAGGCCTGAGCCCGGTCGATCTGCGGAGTCTGAGTCACCGCGACCACCACCACCCGTTCTCGTCCTTGCGCCGACTTCCGTCCGGCAGTTGCGGCGTCCCGTGGCTCGTGATGGTCGAAGTGTCGATCTCGGCCGGCAGGGGCAGCGTGCGCCACCGGTCGTCGCAGTTGTCAGCGATCGTCCGGCACCGCAGCAGTTCCTCCCGTACGACCTCGAGGAACGAGCGCAGGTCGTGCTCGACGCCGGGATTGGTGGGACCGGCCACGAACTGCAGCGAATACCCCCGCTGCGGATTCTCGGGAAACTCGAACCCGCCGGCGGCCAGGTGCTTCTGCCACTCGGCGTCGCTGGTCGCGGCCTCCGGTGTGCCGTGCCGCGCCAGACCGAGAAGGTCGTAGATGACCCGCGGCGCCCGGGACTGGTCGAAGTCGAGGATGTCTGCCAGCCGCAGCATGATCGCGCAGAAGCGCAGATCCGCTTTCCGGTGGTCCTTCTTGAAACGCTCCTCGTTCAGAGCGGTGGCCGGCTCGTTGTGGCTCCGGCAGATCAACGCCAGCGGCTCGATGATCGACGCGGCTCCCCAGCGAAGCCACGACGGGTCGCACTCCTCCAGATGGGTCCAGACACGGTCGGCATGCCGGGCCCGGCAGTACCGCTCGATCACCCCCGTCGGTGGGACTCCGCCGCTGCGTTCCGTCGCTACGAAAGCTTCGTCGTCGCCGTCCAGGAACGAACGGAACTCGTCCTCGTCGGCGATCGCGGCGATTTCCTCCGCGGTGTAGGCCATCCCGGCGTCGTGGAAGTACGCCGCCAGGATCAGCAGCGCCGCCTCCAGCGGCCGCATCTGGTCGATGCGCGGCGCGGCCAGCTTGCCCATCAGGGCGATCACGTTCTCCGCGTGCTGCTCGTCGTGCAGCGTGTACGTGGGGAAGGTCTCCCGCACCAGCTTCAGGAGGTCTTCGGCTCGGTCGGCGAGCTTGCCGACGTTGGCCTGATTCTCCCGCGACGGCTCCGCCGCCAGCACCTCGCCCAGCGGGCCCCAATCGGTCACAACGATCCTTTCGGACACGAACATGGCGATACGGACTGTAGTGGCCGCATCGCTCGGGAGCGATGGCCGAAAGGGGGACATCGGCGTCCTGGCGTACCGAAAGGGCGTTGGGGAAAGCTGGCTGGAGCGGGCCGATAAGCTGGGGTGGCGGTCGTTGAAGCCCGCAGGTCACAGCGCAGCGCGCCGGTTCTTGCTGAGGGAGCCCGGGCTGCCTCGCTGTCGCCCGACAGACGCAGTTCATCCCCATGACGGGGGTCGGCCGCCAAGCCGATGAAGAAGAGAGACTAGCCTGATGGCCGTGACACGCCGCGTAAAGATTGTCTGCACCATGGGGCCCGCGACCGCCTCCCCCGAGCGCATGCTCGGGCTCGTCGAGGCCGGCATGGACGTGGCCCGCCTGAACTTCAGCCACGGCAGCCACGACGACCACGAGAAGATGTACCACCTCGTGCGCTCCACCAGTGAGCAGGCCGATCGGGCCGTCGCCGTCCTCGCCGACCTGCAGGGGCCGAAGATCCGCCTCGGCAAGTTCGCCGACGGGCCGCACGTGTGGAACACCGGCGACCTGGTCACCATCACCAGCGAGGACATCCTCGGCACCCGCGAGCGGGTCTCCTGCACCTACACCAAGCTGCCGCAGGAGGTGAAGCCCGGCGACCGCCTGCTCATCGACGACGGCAAGGTCGCCGTCGAGGTCACCGCGGTCGACGACCACACCGACATCCGCTGCCTCGTCGTCGAGGGCGGGCCGGTCAGCAACAACAAGGGCGTCTCGCTGCCCAACGTCGCCGTCAGCGTTCCCGCGCTCAGCGAGAAGGACGCCGACGACCTGCGCTTCGCCCTCGGGCTGGGCTGCGACATCATCGCCCTGTCCTTCGTGCGCTCGCCCGACGACATCAAGCTCGTCCACGAGATCATGGCCGAGGAGGGCCGGATCGTCCCGGTCATCGCCAAGGTCGAGAAGCCCGAGGCGGTCGAGCACCTCGAGGCGATCGTCCTCGCGTTCGACGGCGTCATGGTGGCCCGCGGCGACCTCGGCGTCGAGCTCCCGCTCGACCAGGTGCCGCTGGTGCAGAAGCGCGCCGTGCAGCTGTGCCGCGAGAACGCCAAGCCGGTCATCGTGGCCACCCAGATGCTCGACTCGATGATCGAGAACTCGCGGCCGACCCGCGCCGAGGCGTCCGACGTCGCCAACGCCGTGCTCGACGGCACCGACGCCGTGATGCTGTCCGGCGAAACCTCGGTCGGCAAGTACCCGGTGCTCACCGTCAGCACCATGGCCAAGATCGTCAGCACCACCGAGGGTGGTTCCATCCCGGTGCCGCGGCTGCAGCACGACCCGCGCACCCACGGCGGCGCCCTCACTGTCGCGGCGTCGCAGATCGCGCGCAACATCGGCGCCAAGGCCCTCGTCGCGTTCTCGCAGACCGGCGACACCGTGCGGCGGCTGTCCCGCCTGCACTGCGAGCTCCCGCTCTACGCGTTCACCCCGGTTCCCGAGGTACGCAACCAGCTCGCCGTCGCCTGGGGCGTCGAAACGTTCCTGACCGACTTCGTCCAGCACACCGACGACATGTTCCGTCAGGTCGACGCGAAGATGCTCGGCCTCGGCCTGGCCAAGCCAGGCGACTACGTCGTCGTCGTGGCCGGCTCCCCGCCCAACGCGCCCGGCTCCACCAACACCCTGCGCGTGCACCGGCTGGGCGACCTCGTCGACCCCGCCTCGCTGTGACCGAGCCCCTCAGCGGGCAAGCCGCCGTCGACCAGCTGCTCGAGGTCCTCGACCTCAAGCAGCTGGACCCGGCGACCTTCGTGGGGGAGAGCCCGCAGACCGGCGCCCAGCGCGTCTTCGGCGGCCAGGTCGCCGGTCAGGCCCTGGTCGCCGCCGGCCGCACCGTCGACCCGGAACGGCTCGTCCACTCCCTGCACGGCTACTTCGTACGACCGGGTGACCCGACCGAGCCCATCCAGTTCGCCGTCGAGACCATCCGCGACGGACGATCCTTCTCGGTGCGCCGGTCCACCGCCCAGCAGCACGGCAAGACGATCTTCTTCATGTCGGCCTCGTTCCAGGTCCTCGAGGTCGGCCTCGACCACCACACCCCGGCTCCCGAGGGCGTCCCCGGGCCCACCGAGGTGCAGACCATGGCCGACTGGGTGCGTAAATACCCCAGCCGGCGGGCCGCCTTCAACGCCGCGCCGCGCGCCGTCGACGTCCGCTACGTCAACGACCCCGGCTGGGTGCCACCGGGCGACCGCAACGCCAGCGACCAGCAACGCGTCTGGATGCGCGTCAACGGCACCCTGCCCGACGACCCGCTCATCCACGCCTGCGCCCTGACCTACGCGAGCGACCTGTCCCTGCTCGACTCGGTCCTCTCCGTCCACGGCGAAAGCTGGGGACCCGGCGGCGTCATCGGCGCCAGCCTCGACCACGCCCTCTGGTTCCACCGGCCGTTCCGCGCCGACGACTGGTTCCTCTACGACTGCACCAGCCCGTCCGCCAGCGGCAGCCGCGGCCTGGCCAGCGGCCGCATGTACACCGAGGACGGCCGGCACATCGCCAGTGCCGTCCAGGAAGGCCTGCTCCGGCGGGTCGGCGAGCGCAAATAAAGGCCCCGCCGGGCGCGGGATCCCGGCCCGGCGACTGGCCGACAAGCGGATCCCGGCCCGACGGGGCAGGGGAGATCAAGCCCTAGCGCTCCACCACGTCGGTCTCCGCGATCGTCTCCGCGCGGTGCCGGGCCGGCGGCTGCGAATCGTAGTCCGCCAGCCCCGCCGAATAGCCGGCCACCCCGGCCTCCCGCTCCGGCGACAACCGCAACACGTCCGTCCGGGCCGCCGCCACCTCCCGCAACCGCAACCCGGTGACCAGATCGGCGATCGCCCGCAACACACCGAGCGCGCCCAGCGTCACGATCACCGGATCGGCCGCCCGGGCCAGCGGGCCGGCGGCATAGAAACCCAGCGCGGCCTGCGCGACGCCCAGCACGACGAACAGACCCCACGTACGGTCGGAACCCCGATTCATCGTGGCCACCGCGACATCCACCGAGCCCCGCACCAACAGGAACCACCCGACCAGCGCGGCCGGCGTCGCATAGGTCGAATCCTGATCGAGCAGCACCACCACGCCGGTCGCCGCGAACAACACCGCCATCGACGCGTTGATCCACCACGTTCTCGTCCCGGCCAGCGCCCGCACCACCTCGCACAGGGCCGCGAACAGAATCACCGGACCGGCCACCGCCACCACGTCCGCCGGCTCCAGCCGCAGAACACTCCACCCGACCGCCAGCCACGCCACCCCGGCGAACAGCAGAAAACCCCACATGCTCTCCCGCATCACGGACAGGGGTGAGGAACCGGACCACAGCATGAGGCCTCCAGGAACGTGTCCCTGCCATGACAACATCCAGGCGACCGGCGAACCCGAGGTTCGGGCAGATTCACAGCCGGGTACCAGACCACCGCCCCCAACCCCGGAGCGGACGTGCCCGACGACGACCTGACCGACGCCCTGCGCGCCGCCCAGCACGGCGACGACGCCGGCTTCGCGCTGCTCTGGCGCACCCACCACCCCTCAGTGCTGCGCTACCTGCGGGTCGTCGCCGGCGACCACGCCGAGGACGCCGCCAGTGAGACCTGGTTGCACGTCATCCGCGACCTGCACCGCTTCCACGGCGACCACGACAACTTCCGCGGCTGGCTCTTCCGCATAGCCCGGCACCGCGGCATCGACGAACAACGGCGCCGGTCCCGTACGCGGGAAACCGCGACCCCACCCACCCGGAACGCGCCCGACGCCGCCGCCGAAGCCGCCGAAGGCGCCGCCACCAGCTGGGCCCTCGCCGTGATCGCGGACCTCCCGGCCGACCAGGCCGAAGCCGTCATGCTCCGCGTCGTCATCGGCCTCGACGTCGCCACCACCGCCGGCATCCTCGGCAAGAAACCGGGCGCCGTCCGCATCGCCACCATGCGCGGCCTGCGCCGCCTGGCCACCCACCCCCAGATCCGCACCAGAGAGGGGGTGTAACAGGATGCGCTCCCTGAACGCTCTCCTCCGTGCACTGCGCACGCGACGCAACAAGCACGGCGGGTACGGCACGATCGCCGACAGCGGTCCCCCCGGCCTCGCCGACCTCCTCGAAGCCGCCCGCGCCCCCGCCACCCCGGAGGAACTGGCCGGCGAGAAAGAAGTGGTAGCCGCGTTCGTCGCCCACCGCAGGCGTGCTGCCCGAAGCAGCCGGCGTCACCGCACCAAGGCGAGAATCCGGGCCGTGCTCGTGCCTGTCACGGCCGGTCTGGCTCTCCTTGTTCTCGCCGCCACCGGCGTCGCCGCCCGCACCGGCAACCTGCCCCAGGAAGCCCAGCAGCGCGCGCACCGCCTGTTCTCGGCGCTGGGCGTACCTGCGCCGAGAACAGGCAACCCCGTCACACCGTCCCCCACCCCGGCCCGGCCCGGGCCCCGCCCCTCGCTCGACGTCACGGCGCTGACCTGGTGCCAGGCCTGGAGCGGGCCCCCGGTCCTCAGCCGCGAGGACCGCCGCAAACTCAGCGCGGCGGCCGGTGGCGAGGACGGCATCGACGAGTACTGCCGCGACCTGCACCGATCCGCCTCGGCCCAGCCGCCGGACGCCCCCTCGCCCGCACCGCCATCAGCGGCTCCGCCGTCGGTGGAACCGCCGTCCGCCGAACCCCAGCCGTCCGGCGTACCGGCCACCCCCGGCCCCGCCGCCACTGGAGAACCGGGCCGGCCGACCCAACCCGGCCGCGCGCCCACGGCGCCGCCCTCCAGGAAACCGCCCAAACCCACCCACACCGGCAAACCGACCGGCGCCCCGGGCGCAGGCCGGGGCGCCCGCCCCAACGCCGCGAAGCAAACGACCTCACCGAGCGTCGCCACGACCCCAGCCGCAGAAGCACAGAGTGACCCCCACGAGTGACCGGCGCGCCTGCTCGCGGAGCACCCCTCACAGAAAGCGGTCAACCGTCGTGCCCGTTCGTGGCCGTCGCGCGTGGGCGAACGGTCACCACTTGGGCCCGACAAATTCGTCCAGCCGAGCCACTGCCTCGCGCCGCGCCACCGACAAGGTGTTGTGGCGGGCCATACGCCACGCTATTTCCAGGCGATCAAGGTAGTGGGCGCAGAGCCACATGATGTCAGCCGACTCATTAACGAAGTTGTAACGCGGATAGGTGTAGGCGCGTCCATTCCGCACGACACGATTCGCAAAGCGGCTGCCGTCGGAGTGAAAGAGCCCGCGGAGGAATCTTTCCGGACAGCGGTCCACGACTTGACGCTGCCAATCCGACAATTCGATAGCGCGCTGGTGTTTCGCGCCCGGGCCGTGCTGCGGGATGAGACACGGCCAGTGCGTCCAATGCGCACGGACGCTCACGCAGCCCACCCGCTCCTGGAAGCCGACCGTCCTCGCGCCGCACGCCTCCATCGCGTAGGACACCTCGTGCATGAGCCCCGGGTAGCGCATGTCACAAGCGACCGTCAGGAGGGGGACGCGTTGCGTCATCAGCAAGTGGCCGTCGCCGAGATATTGGCCCAGCAGGTAGGCGTAAGAACTCGGATCGTCGATCGAGCGGGCCGGGCGATCGCAGCGCGGGCACCGAGTGTCGATCTTGGCGACGAGTCGGCGGCGGTTGTAGAGCCAGGACGCGACGGTATTGCGCGACAGCCCGAGCCGACGCCAGATTTCGCTGAATGGCACACCGGCAGCATGCATGCTGAGCGCTTCTCGGCGCAGTCGGGACGGATGCACGCGCAGATTATCGCGGCAGCCTACGACAGTTTTTTGTGCCCCCGGTGGGATTCGAACCCACACTGTATGGTGTTTGAGACCATCTTCTCTGCCGGTTGGAATACAGGGGCCAGCTGGCCCATCTGCTGCGAGTTCGTCCCGCCAAGATGAGCTGAGGACAGCGTACCCACTAGGCTTAGGGCGGCGACACCCGCATACCGGGGTGTCGCGACTTCGGGAACGTTGGGGGTAGGGGTTCCGTGGCCGACTCGCAGGCTGGTGCCGAGCGCAAGCGGGTGTTGATCGCCGAGGACGAGGCGCTCATCCGTCTGGACCTGGCCGAGATGCTCGTCGAGGAGGGCTACGACGTCGTGGGTGAGGCGGGCGACGGGGAGACCGCCGTGCGCCTGGCCGAGGAGCTGCGCCCCGACCTCGTCATCCTCGACATCAAGATGCCGATCATGGATGGGCTGGCGGCGGCCGAGCGAATCGCCGGCGGCCGGATCGCGCCCGTGGTCATTCTGACCGCGTTCAGCCAGCGCGACCTCGTCGAGCGCGCCCGCGCGGCCGGCGCGATGGCGTACCTGGTGAAGCCGTTCCAGAAGTCCGATCTGGTGCCGGCGGTCGAGATCGCCCTGTCGCGCTACTCGGAGATCGCCGTTCTGGAGGCCGAGGTCGCCGGTCTGACCGATCGGCTGGAGACGCGCAAGTCGGTGGAGCGCGCCAAGGGCGAGCTGATGACCAAGTATCAGATGACCGAGCCGCAGGCGTTCAAGTGGATTCAGCGTACGGCGATGGATCACCGGATGACGATGCGTGAGGTGGCCGATCGGATCCTGGCGGAGGGTCAGGACGCGGACGGAGCGCAACCCGCCACAAGTTGATCTTGCGGTAGCCCTGTTGTAACACCGACCCCGGCCATCAGGTCACCGGACGTAACGGTTCGGTGAAAGCCCGAGTGAAGTCTTTTGGCAGGCCGCGAACCTGGGATAACGTCCCGCCCCATAACGGGGCGCTTGTGGTCGCCGGCACAGCAAGTGCCAATCGGCTGTCAGTGGCTCGGTGGGTTCGGTATGGAGGAGGGTTCCAACCTTGAGGCAGGTTCTCGCACGAGCCATCGGCGGAGTGGCCATCATCGGGCTCATCGCCGGTGCCGCTGCTTGCAATAGCAGTTCAAGCAGCGACGACACCGCGAGCGAGGGGAACTGCGGCTACAAGCTGGCGTTCTTCGGCGCTCTGACCGGCTCGGCCGCCAACCTCGGTGTGAACATCGAGCAGGGCTTCGAGCTGGCGATCGATCAGTACAACAAGGCCAAGGGCTCCACGTGTATCGAGGTGGCGAAGTTCGACTCCCAGGGTGAGGCTTCGGTCGCGCCTGGTGTCGCTCGCAGCCTGGTGGCGGACAAGAAGATCCTCGGCATCGTCGGCCCGCCGTTCTCCGGTGAGTCCGAGGCCGCCGACCCGATCTTCGAGTCGGCCGGCATCCCGACGATCTCACCGTCGGCGACCCGCGTGTCGCTGTCGACGAAGGGCTGGAAGGTCTTCCACCGCGCGGTCGCCAACGACGACGCGCAGGGCCCGGCGGCCGCGGCGTACATCAAGGACAACCTGAAGGCCACCAAGGTCTTCGTCGCGGACGACCAGTCGGCGTACGGCGCCGGTCTGGCCGACGTCGTCAAGTCGAAGCTGGGCGCGCTGGTAGTCGCGTCCGACAAGACCGAGGGTGACGGCAAGCAGGCCGACTTCTCGGCTCTGGTGCAGAAGGTGCAGTCGAGCGGCGCCACGGCGATGTTCTACGGCGGCTACTACACGAACGCCGGCATCATCCGCAAGCAGCTCACGGCGGCCGGTTGGAAGGGCACGATGGTGGGCGGCGACGGCATGAAGGACCCGGGCCTGTCCAAGGCGTCGGGTGTTCAGGCCGCGGTCGGCACGGTCGTGACCTGCCCGTGTTCTCCGCCGGAGGCCGCGGGTGGCACCTTCGTCAACGACTACAAGGCGAAGTGGAACCAGGACGCGGGCACGTACTCGGACGTCGCGTTCGACGCTGCGAACATCTTCCTTCAGGGCATCGACGCGGGTAACACCACCACGACGAAGCTGAACGACTACCTGAAGACCGTGAACTACAAGGGCATTGCGAACACGTACAAGTTCACCGAGACCGGTGAGCTGGACCCGAACTTCATCAAGGTCTGGGCGTTCAAGTTCGACAGCTCCGGCGACGCGAAGGCCGACGTGGAGATCAAGACCTCCTGATCGCCTGAGCACTAACTTTCTGGTGGGCGGTGCGGCCGGATGATCTCCGGCCGCACCGGCCTCGTCGTTTTGGAGCCCCTCTGTGGATTTTTCCGGTCTGATCAATGATTTCGGGCCGCTCACCGTCACGGGTCTGGCTCAGGGCGCGATCATCGCGTTGTTCGCCCTGGGCTACACGCTGGTCTACGGTGTGCTGCGGCTCATCAACTTCGCCCACTCCGAGGTTTTCCTCCTGGGCACGTACGCCACTATTTTGACCTGGGGTTTGTTCGGTCTCGACCAGAACTCGGCGGCGCCGTCCGTCGGCCCGATGTTGCTCTACATGGTGGTCGGTCTGGTCGCCGCGATCATCGTCTCGGGCGCGGCCGCGCTGACCGTCGAGTTCGTGGCCTACCGGCCGCTACGTCGGCGTAACGCTCCGCCGCTGGCCTTCCTGATCACCGCGATCGGCGCCTCGTTGTTCATCTCCGAGGTCGTGGGTGTGGCGACGCACCGCAACCAGACGGGTGTGCCGCCGATCATCCAGGCGCGTCCCCTGTTCACCATCGGCGACACGACGGTGACGAACCTGCAGGTCCTCATCATCTTGCTGGCGCTGGTGATGATGTTCGCGCTGGATCGTTTCATCAACGGCTCGCGGCTGGGCCGGGGTGTCCGCGCCGTGGCGCAGAACCCGGACTCGGCGGCGCTGATGGGTGTCAACAAGTCGCGGGTGATCGCGCTGGTGTTCCTGCTGGGTGGTCTGATGGCGGGTATCGCGGCGGTCATGTACGACCTGAAGATCGGTGTGACGCGGTACGACGCGGGCTTCCTGCTCGGCATCGACGCGTTCACGGCGGCCGTGCTGGGTGGTATCGGCAACCTGCGGGGCGCCCTGCTGGGTGGTCTGCTGCTGGGTGTGCTGCAGAACTACGCGGCGGGTCTGTTCGGTTCGCAGTGGCTGCACGCGGCGTCGTTCGTGCTGCTGGTGGTCATCCTGCTGTTCCGCCCGACGGGTCTGCTGGGTGAGTCGCTGGGAAGGTCTCGAGCATGAGCGAGAAGGCGTCTTTCCGTACGAACGGTGGTGTCCGGGGCTGGTTCGGCCGGCAGCCGTGGTACGTGCGCGCTGTGCTGATCCTGTTCTTCACGGTGCTG
The DNA here is from genome assembly GCF_023717965.1 of Paractinoplanes hotanensis. Taxonomy (NCBI): domain Bacteria; kingdom Bacillati; phylum Actinomycetota; class Actinomycetes; order Micromonosporales; family Micromonosporaceae; genus Paractinoplanes; species Paractinoplanes hotanensis. The sequence goes on from NZ_JAMQOL010000039.1 coordinate 36,009, forward strand.
GCGTACTTGTTGCCGTACGCCGGCGATGTGCCGCTGATCGGTCCGCAGATCATCACCGAGGGCATCGACTGGCCGAGCGCCCTGTTCAACATGTCCTATTACGTGTTGCTGGCCCTGGGCCTCAACGTGGTGGTCGGCTACGCGGGTCTGCTCGACCTGGGCTACGTCGGCTTCTTCGCCGTCGGCGCCTACGGCACCGCGCTGCTGACCTCGCCCGACTCGGTGATCTACGCCGACACGGGCTGGAAGTGGCTGATGGCGGTGCCGGCCGCGCTGGTGCTGACCATGCTCGCGGGCGTGATCCTGGGCTGGCCGACGCTGCGGTTGCGCGGTGACTATCTGGCCATCGTGACACTGGGCTTCGCCGAGATCATCCGGATCGTGGCGACGTCGACGTCGACGCTGCGCGGTGACCGCGGTTTCGCGAGCATCCCGCACCCGCCGGGCAGCTGGAACGGTGAGCCGATCTTCGGTGTGACCGACGCGATCCCGTACTTCTGGCTCGGTCTGACGGTCATCATCCTGGTGATCCTGGGTGTACGGAACCTGGACCGCAGCCGGGTCGGCCGGTCGTGGCTGGCGATCCGTGAGGACGAGGAAGCCGCCGAGGTCATGGGCGTGCGGACGTTCAAGTACAAGCTGTGGGCGTTCGCGATCGGCGCGTTCATCGGTGGTCTGGGCGGTGTCCTGTTCGCCGGTGAGCAAAGCTTCATCAACTCGCAGACGTTCGTGCTCCAGTTCTCGATCCTGGTGCTGGCGGGTGTGGTCATGGGTGGTTCCGGCAACATGGCCGGCGCGATCCTGGGTGGCGTGCTGATCTCGTACATCCCCGACCGCCTGCGCGGCCTGTCGTTCGGCGACACCGACCTGTACGAGTACCGGTTCGCGATCTTCGGCGCCGCGATCATTCTGATCATGGTGTTGCGTCCGCAGGGCCTGATCCCGAGCCGCCGCCGGGCGATGGAGCTCAAGGACCGCGAGAAGGAGGTGGCTCCGCTGTGACTGAGCGAAGCGAAGGCACCATGAACTCAGTGTTTGGCGAATGCCCTGCCCGGAGCGATGCGGAGGGCTGGTCATGAGTGAGCCGCATCAGGAGACTCCGGAGGAGCTGGACCGGGAGAACGCGCGCCCGGTGGACCAGCCCGCTCCGACGGGTGGGACGGCTTCGTCGCCGGCTACGAGGTCCGTATCGGGTGACGACGTTCTTCTCGAGGTCGACCACGTCACCCTGCGCTTCGGCGGCGTCGTGGCGCTCAACGACGTCAGCTTCTCGCTGCGCAAGGGTGAGATCTTCGGTCTGATCGGGCCCAACGGCGCCGGCAAGACCACCTGCTTCAACGCCATGACGGGCGTCTACCGGCCGACCGAGGGTGCGATCCGCTTCCAGGGCGAGTCGATCGTCGGGAAGAAGAAGCACCAGATCACCCGGGGTGGCATCGCCCGCACGTTCCAGAACGTGCGGTTGTTCCCCGAGATGACGGCGCTCGAGAACGTCATGGTGGGCGCGGACGCGCACCACAAGACGAGTGTGATCAGCGCGTTGTTCCGCCTGCCGCGGTTCTGGCGGGAGGAGAAATCGGGCCGGGAGCGCTCCCTGGAGCTGCTGCGTTTCGTGGGGATCGCGCACCGGGCGGGCGATGTCAGCCGCAATCTCTCGTACGGCGAGCAGCGTCGTCTCGAGATCGCCCGAGCGCTGGCCACGGATCCGACCCTGCTCTGCCTGGACGAGCCGGCCGCCGGCTTCAACCCGGCCGAGAAGGAGGATCTGCTCCAGCTCATCCGCCGGATCCGCGACACCGGGGTGACGGTCCTGCTCATCGAGCACGACATGCGCCTGGTCATGGGGGTCACCGACCGGATCGTCGTGCTGGAGTTCGGCAAGAAGATCGCCGAGGGCACGCCGGCCGAGGTGCGGGACAATCCGGCGGTCATCGCCGCGTATCTGGGGGTGCCCACCGATGCTGCTTGAGATCGACAACGTGACGCTGGCCTACGGGCGCATCCAGGCCCTGCACGGCATCAGCCTGACCGTCGGCGAGGGCGAGGTGGTCGCGCTGATCGGCGCCAACGGCGCCGGCAAGTCGACCACGATGCGAGCCGTCTCGGGTCTGCGGCCGGTGTCGCAGGGCACGATCCGCTTCGACGGCGAGGACATCACCAAGCTGCGTGCCGATCTGCGGGTGGTCCGCGGCGTCTCCCAGTCGCCCGAGGGCCGGGGCATCTTCCCGGGCATGACGGTGCGGGAGAACCTGGAGATGGGCGCCTACACGCGGCGCAACCGGTCCGAGATCGACGAGGACATGGAACGCGCCTTCACCCTGTTCCCGCGGCTCAGGGAGCGGGAGAAGCAGGCCGGTGGCACGCTCTCCGGCGGTGAGCAGCAGATGCTGGCGGTGGGCCGGGCTCTGATGAGCCGGCCGAAGCTGCTGCTGCTCGACGAGCCGTCGATGGGTCTGGCGCCGATGCTGATCCAGCAGATCTTCGACATCATCGTGGAGATCAACCAACAGGGTACGACCGTGCTGCTCGTGGAACAGAACGCCCAACAGGCTCTGTCCCGGGCGCACCGCGCGTACGTTCTGGAGACCGGGCGGATCGTGAAGGAAGGCACCGGTGCCGATCTCCTCAACGACCCGGCCGTCAAGGACGCCTACCTCGGCGTCGCGTAACACGATTTTCGACGACTAGGAGTCATCATGTTCCGCACCACCCCCGGCCGCCGGGCGATCCTCGGCCTGGCCGCCGCGGCGGCGCTGACGTTGTCGCTGGGCGCCTGCGGCTCGGAGTCGGACGACTCGGGCTCGAGCGGCGCCCCGGCGCCGAGCGCGTCCGCCGACACTGCTCTGGCCGACAAGGTTCCCGCCGACATCAAGAGCGCGGGCAAGCTCACCATCGGCACGGACTCGTCGTACGCGCCGAACGAGTATCTCGACAGCGACGGCAAGACGGTCATCGGCTTCGACGTCGACCTGTTCAACGCGGTCGCGCAGAAGCTGAACCTGACCACGGAGTGGACCTCGGCCACGTTCGACAGCATCATCCCGGGCGTGACCACCAAGAAGTACAACGTCGGGGTCTCCTCGTTCACGATCAACGCGGACCGGATGAAGGAGGTCAACATGGTCTCCTACTTCTCGGCGGGCACCCAGTGGGCCGCCAAGGCCGGCGTGACGATCAACCCGGACGACGTGTGCGGCAAGAAGGTCGCCGTGCAGACCGCGACCGTGCAGGTGGACGACCTGAAGGCCCGGTCCAAGAAGTGCACCGACGGCGGCAAGGCCGCGATCACGATCGACCAGTACCAGAAGCAGTCGGACGCCACCAACGCCGTGGTGACCGGCAAGGACGAGGCCATGCTGGCCGACTCGCCGATCGTGGCGTACGCGGTGAAGCAGACCAACGGGCAACTCGCGCTGGTCGGCGAGATCTACGACGCGGCGCCGTACGGCTATGCGATCGCGAAGGACCAGACCGAGTTCGCCGGCGTGATCGGCGAGGCGGTGCAGGCCCTCATCGCGGACGGCACCTACAAGCAGATCCTCGACAAGTGGGGCGTGACCGCCGGTGCGATCACCACGCCCGAAGTGAACCCGTCGGTCTGACCCTCGCATGAGCGACGAAACGACAACCGAGCGGGCACGGCCGGAAGCGATCAAGGCCGTGCCCGTCCGGCGCCCCGGCCGGTGGGTGGCCCTGGGCGTCATCGCGATCCTGACCGCGATGTTCGTGCACCTGCTGGTGACCAACGACCGTTTCCGCTGGTCGTTCATCTTCCTGGAGTACCAGGACGGCAAGCGCGGGGTGATGTTCACCGAGCCGGTCCTCGAGGGTCTGCGCGGCACCATCCTGCTGACCGTCTCGTCGATGGCGATCGGCATCGGGCTCGGCATCGTCATCGCGATCATGCGGTTGTCGTCGAACCGGATCCTGTCGTCGGTGGCGTTCGTCTACACCTGGTTCTTCCGGGCGGTGCCGCGGCTGGTGCTGGCGGTGCTCTTCGGAAACCTGAACATCCTGTGGGAGCGGATCGGCTTCGGTCTGCCGTTCGGCACCCAGATCGGCAAGCTGTTCGGCTTGGACGGCTTCGACGGGCAGTTCTACAGCATCAAGGCCAGCGATCTGATCGCGGGCTTCGTCGCCGGCATGCTGGCGCTGGGCCTTTCCGAGGCCGCCTACATGGCCGAGATCGTGCGGGCCGGCATCCAGTCGATCGACGAGGGACAGTCCGAGGCGGCGGTCGCGCTGGGCATGTCCCGCGGGCAGGTGCTGCGCCGCATCGTGCTGCCGCAGGCGATGCGGGTGATCGTGCCGCCGACCGGCAACGAGATCATCGCGATGGTCAAGGACACGTCGCTGGTGGCGTTCGTGCCGGTCACCTTCGAGTTGTGGTTCCAGTTGCAGCAGGTCTCGGCGCGGACCTTCGTGGTGCTGCCGGTGATCGTGGCCGCGCTGATCTGGTACCTGATCCTGTGCACCGTGCTGATGGTCGCGCAGTATTTCGTGGAGCGACACTTCAGCAAGGGGTACGGCGCGGCTGACAAGGCCAAGCAACGCCTGCGTGACATCCAGGTCGAGCAGGGCGGCCGGATCACCCCAACCGGGGAGGGAACATGACCACCGAGATGGTGCGGGCCGACAACGTGCACAAGTCGTTCGGCTCGCTCGAGGTGCTCAAGGGCATCGACCTGGTGGTCGGCTCGGGCGAGGTGTGCTGCGTGCTGGGGCCGTCCGGCTCCGGCAAGTCCACCTTCCTGCGCTGCATCAACCACCTGGAGAAGATCAACGCCGGCCGCATCTTCGTGGACGGCGACCTGGTCGGCTACCGCGAGCGCGGCGGCAAGCTGCACGAGCTGGGGGAGCGGGACGTCGCGAAGCAACGCCAGTCGATCGGCATGGTGTTCCAGCGGTTCAACCTCTTCCCGCACATGACGGTGCTGGACAACGTCATGGAGGCGCCCTGCCGGGTCAAGCGGGAGCCGAAGGCCGAGGTGCGCGACCGCGCGCTGGCGATGCTCGAGCGGGTCGGCCTCGGCGCCAAGGTCGGTAACTACCCGGGTCAGCTCTCCGGCGGCCAGCAGCAGCGGGTCGCCATCGCCCGGGCGCTGGCCATGCGGCCCAAGCTGATGCTCTTCGACGAGCCGACCAGCGCGCTCGACCCGGAGCTGGTCGGGGAGGTCCTCGACGTGATGAAGGGGCTCGCCCAGGACGGCATGACCATGGTCGTGGTCACCCACGAGATCGGCTTCGCCCGCGAGGTGGGCGACAATCTGATCTTCATGGACGGCGGTGTGGTGGTCGAGCAGGGCGCCCCGCGTGACGTCATCGGCAACCCGCAGCACGAGCGAACCAAGGCATTCCTCAGCAAGGTGCTCTAACCAGGCGGGGCGGTCCGGCTTTGTCGGACCCCCCGACTAGAGTTCCTGAACGTGAGCGACGACGCCCAGACCCCCCGTTTGCTGCTGCTCGACGGCCACTCCCTGGCCTACCGCGCGTTCCACGCGCTGCCCAAGGAGAACTTCAGCACGCAGACCGGTCAGCACACGAACGCCGTGTTCGGCTTCACCTCGATGCTGATCAACATGCTGCGCGACGAGAAGCCCACGCACATCGTGGTCGCGTTCGACGTCTCCCGCGTCTCCTTCCGCACCGAGAGATACCCGGAGTACAAGGCCGGGCGGTCCGCGACGCCGCCGGAGTTCCTGGGCCAGGTCAGCCTGGTCAAAGAGATCCTCGACGCGCTGCGCATCCCGTACGTCGAGAAGCCCGGCTTCGAGGCCGACGACGTCATCGCCACCCTCGCCTGCCAGGCCCGCGACGCCGGCATGGAGGTGCTCATCTCCTCCGGCGACCGCGACGCCCTGCAGCTGGTCGACGAGCACATCACGGTCCTCTACCCGAGCCGCGGCGTCTCCGAGGTCTGGCGGATGACCCCCGCGCTGGTCGAGGAGAAGCAGCTCGTCCCGCCGCACCTCTACCGCGACAAGGCCGCCCTGGTCGGCGAGACCAGCGACAACCTGATCGGCGTCCCCGGCGTCGGGCCCAAGACGGCGGCCAAGTGGATCACCGAGTTCGGGGGCATCGAGGGCGTCGTCGCCAACGCCGACAAGATCAAGGGCAAGGCCGGCGACAACCTGCGCGCCCACCTGTCGTCGGTGATCCTCAACTACGAGCTCAACGCCCTGCGTAAAGACCTCGAGCTCCCGTTGCGCCCGGAAGACGTCCGCTGGCACGGCTGGGACCGTGAGGCCGTCCACCAGGTCTTCGACGCGCTCGAGTTCCGGGTGCTGCGCGAACGGCTCTATTCCTACCTCGACGCGGTCGAGCCCGAGGCCGAGTCCGGCTTCGACATCGACGGCCGCGTGCTGGGCGCGGGCGAGGTGGCCGCGTGGCTGGCCGCCCACGCCGCCGCGGCGCCGGTCGGGGTGGCCGTCACGGGCACGTTCGGCCGCGGCACGGGCTCGCTCACCGGCGTCGCCGTGGCGACCGGCGACGGCCCGGCCGCCTGGTTCGACCCGGCCGCGCTCGACGAGGCCGACGGTCGGGCCGTCGCCGACTGGCTCACCGACCCCGACCGGCCCAAGGTGCTGCACGACGCCAAGCCGGCCTCGCTGGCCATGCGCGCCCACGGCTGGAACCTGGCCGGCGTCCGGGTCGACACCGCGCTCGCGGCCTACCTGGCCAAACCCGACCAGCGGGCCTACGACCTGACCGACCTCGCCCTGCGCTACCTCAAGCGCGAGCTGCGGGTCGAGGAGCCGGCGAACGGCCAGCTCGACCTGCTCCAGGGCCTCGACGGCAGCGACGGCGCGGCCGAAGAGAACGTCATGCTGCGGGCCCGCGCCACCCTCGACCTGGCCGACGTGCTCACCGAGGAGCTGTCCCGCGACGGCGGCGAGTCCCAGACCCTGCTGGTGGAGGTCGAACAGCCGCTGTCCGAGGTGCTGGGCGAGATGGAACGCCTCGGCATCGCGGCCGACACGGTCTACCTCTCCGAGCTCGAGGCCCACTTCGCGGCCGAGGTCAAGGCGGCCCAGCAGGCCGCGCACGCCGAGGTCGGGCGCGAGTTCAACCTGGGCTCGCCCAAGCAGCTGCAGGAGATCCTGTTCGTCGAGCGCAACCTGCCGAAAACCAAGAAGATCAAGTCGGGCTACACCACCGACGCCGACGCGCTGCAGAGCCTGTTCGCCCAGACCGCCGACCCGCTGCTCGAGCACCTGCTGCGCCACCGCGATGTCGCCAAGCTCAAGTCGACGGTCGACGGGCTGCTGAAGTCGGTCTCCGACGACGGGCGTATCCACACCACGTTCAACCAGACCGTCGCCGCGACCGGCCGTCTCTCGTCGACCGACCCCAACCTGCAGAACATCCCGATCCGCACCGAGGAGGGCCGCCGCATCCGCCGGGCGTTCGTCGTCGGCGAGGGCTTCGACGAGCTCATGACGGCCGACTACAGCCAGATCGAGATGCGCATCATGGCCCACCTGTCGGCCGACGAGGCGCTGGTCGCGGCGTTCAACTCGGCGTTCGACTTCCACGCGGCCACCGCCTCGTCGGTGTTCCACGTGCCGGTCGACCAGGTCGTGCCCGACCAGCGCCGCAAGATCAAGGCGATGAACTACGGCCTGGCCTACGGGCTGAGCGCGTTCGGCCTGTCCAACCAGCTCAGCATCCCCACCGACGAGGCCCGTGCCCTCATGGACGAGTACTTCGAGCGGTTCGGCGGCATCCGGGACTACCTCGACAAGGTGGTGAAGCAGGCCGGCAAGGACGGATACACCGCCACCATCCTCGGCCGGCGGCGCTACCTGCCCGACCTGTCCAGCGACAACCGCCAGCGGCGCGAGATGGCCGAGCGGATGGCCCTCAACGCCCCCATCCAGGGCTCCGCGGCCGACATCATCAAGATCGCGATGCTGCGGGTCGACAAGGCGCTCAAGGAGGCCGGCCTCCGCTCCCGCATGCTGCTGCAGGTCCACGACGAACTGGTCTTCGACGTGGCCACCGGCGAACGCGAACCGCTGGAGGAGCTGGTGCGCCGCGAGATGAGCGCGGCCTACCCGCTCTCCGTCCCGCTCGACGTCTCGGTCGGCCACGGCCGCGACTGGAACGGCGCCGACCACTGACGCGACAGGCCGCCCCCATCGCCTGACGTGACGGCGTACGCTCTCCGCGGTCGTGCATTTCGCGGCCGCGGAGTCGGCTGTCGCCAGCCGGCCGCGGAGAGCCAGCATCCGGTGACGCGTCGCGGTTGCGGCGCTTTGCAAGGGTGACGCCATGGGGAGCCAGACGATGGAAAACGCCGCAACCGGGGGTCCGCTCATCCGCGAGCCGCTCGACCCGGCCCAGGCCGACACGTTCGCGCCGATGTTCAAGGCGCTCGGCGATCCGGTGCGACTGCGGCTGCTGTCGATGATCGCCTCGGCCCGCGGCGGCGAGGTGTGTGTCTGCGACCTGACGGGCGAGTTCCACCTGACCGGCCCGACGATCTCGCACCACCTCAAGGTGCTGCGCGAGGCCGGCCTGGTCGACAGCGACCGCCGTGGCACCTGGGTCTACTACCGCATGATCCCGGCCGCGCTCGCCGTCATGGGCACCCTGCTCGAGACGGGGATCCCGGTCTGACGCTCACTTCTTGAGCGGGTCGTGGCCCCAGTTCATCAGCGAGTACCGCCACTTGGTGTCCTCGACGTCGCCCTTGGGGTGCTGGGCGAGGTGCCGGTGCACGTATCCGACGACCTTGCGCATGTGCGCCTCGTCGGCCTCGGTCAGGTCGGCCTTCTTCGTGCCGAGGATGTTGATGATCTTGCGGCCGGAGTCGTGCCCGACCGACTCGGCCCCCGACGACGACTTCTGGCCGGCGTCCTTCGACTCGTCGGTCTTCAGCCACTTCTCGAGCTCGGTCGCGGTCATGTTCACCGCGTCCTTGAACTCGGCGTAGGTGTCCTGCTCAGCCATTCTTCTTCAGCGCTCCCGGCTTGTGCACGGCCTCGCGCCCCGTCTTGTCGCTCTTGACCTTGTACTGCGGGTCGTCGGGCGAGGCGTCGACCGTCCGCCCGGCCGCCTCGGTCCGCTTCGTGATCTTCTGCTCGACCTCGCCGTGGACGGTCTGCCCGTGGCTCTTCCAGGTCACGTCGTCGCCCTTTTTCAGGCTCTTGTCATCGGCCATGAACCCGGGGTACCCCCGCGCGGCCTGCGGAAACGGTCAGCCGGGCAGATCGGAGACGAAGATCGCCGTACCCGGGAAGAGCCGGCCGCGCAGTGGGCTCCACTGACCCCAGACCTGCTCGTGCCCCGCCGGCCACTCCGGTTCGACCAGGTCGCGCAGGACGAAGCCGGCCGCCACCAGTTCCCGCACCCGGTCGCCGAGCGTGCGGTGCTGCTCGACGTAGGACGGCACGCCGTGCCCGTCGGTCTCGACGTACGGGGTGCGGTCGAAGTACGAGTTGCGGGCGATCAGCCCCGACTCGTCGGGCTCGTCCCAGAAGATCCAGCGCATCGGGTGCGTGATCGAGAAGACCCACGAGCCGCCCGTACGCAGAACCCGCGCGACCTCCCGCATCGCGGCCTGAGAATCGGCCACGAACGGGATCGCCCCGAAGGCCGTGCACACGATGTCGAATACGCCGTCAGCGAACGGCAGGGCCAGCGCGTCGGCTTGCACGAGGGGCACCCGGACGCCCGTACGGGCCTCGGCCGCCCGCGCATGCCGCAGCATGCCCGCCGAGAGATCGAGGGCGGTCACCTCGGCGCCCTGCCCGTCGAGCCACCGTGCCCCCGCCGCGGCGCCCGCCCCGAGCTCCAGCACCCGCCGGCCGCGCACGTCGCCGAGCAGCCGCGCATCGGCCTCGCGCAGCCCCTCGGGACACCAGACGAAGTCGAGATCGCCCAGGAAGTGGCCATGTTCGGCCTGGTAGTCGTCGGCGTCGGAGTCCCACCAGCCGCGGCTGGCGACCCGGCTCTCGGCGTCGGTGATCGCCGAGCCGGGCGCCGGCGGGTTGATCTCGGTCACCCCGACAAGGTACGGCACCGCCCACCGGCGTCCCGATTTCCGACATTACGGGCATGCTGCGGGGTTTCGACCGAACATTGTGCCTGGCTCGTCAGGAGGGCTTGCAACCTGTGGTAATGCGCACGGTAAGCTAGTCGATGCGCTCGCGGATCGTGTGCCTCGGCAGGGAGCAGGTTCCGTGGTCGTCGGTCTCGACATGATCGACTGCAAGGATCCCGATGGTTCTTGGGCTCGTTCGTGCCGTGCCCGCCGGCAGTTCCGCGGCGCGCGAGAGACACCACGAATCCATCCGTTCGGAGCAACAGTCCACATGACGAGCAGCATCGAGGCCACCTCGAGCGCCAACAAGGTCACCGTCGACGATCTCGGGTCCGAGGAAGCATTCCTCGCCGCCATCGACGAGACCATCAAGTACTTCAACGACGGCGACATTGTCGAAGGCACCGTCGTCAAGGTCGATCGGGACGAGGTCCTGCTCGACATCGGCTACAAGACCGAGGGTGTCATCCCCTCGCGCGAGTTGTCGATCAAGCATGACGTGGACCCCGCGGAAGTGGTGTCGGTCGGTGACCACATCGAAGCCCTCGTCCTCACCAAGGAGGACAAGGAAGGTCGTCTGATCCTCTCGAAGAAGCGTGCGCAGTACGAGCGCGCGTGGGGCACCATCGAGAAGATCAAGGAGGACGACGGCGTCGTTCGCGGCTCCGTCATCGAGGTCGTCAAGGGTGGTCTCATCCTCGACATCGGTCTCCGCGGCTTCCTGCCGGCCTCCCTGGTCGAGATGCGTCGTGTCCGCGACCTCCAGCCCTACGTGGGCCGTGAGCTCGAGGCCAAGATCATTGAGCTGGACAAGAACCGCAACAACGTGGTCCTGTCCCGCCGGGCCTGGCTCGAGCAGACGCAGTCCGAGGTCCGCACCGAGTTCCTCAACAAGCTTCAGAAGGGCCAGGTCCGCAAGGGCGTCGTGTCCTCGATCGTCAACTTCGGCGCGTTCGTCGACCTCGGCGGCGTCGACGGTCTGGTGCACGTCTCCGAGCTTTCCTGGAAGCACATCGACCACCCCTCCGAGGTTGTCGAGGTCGGCCAGGAGGTCGAGGTCGAGGTGCTCGACGTCGACCTGGACCGCGAGCGCGTCTCGCTGTCGCTGAAGGCGACCCAGGAAGACCCGTGGCGCCAGTTCGCCCGCACCCACGCGATCAACCAGATCGTGCCGGGCAAGGTCACCAAGCTGGTTCCGTTCGGCGCCTTCGTCCGCGTGGACGACGGCATCGAGGGTCTGGTGCACATCTCCGAGCTGGCCGAGCGGCACGTCGAGCTGCCCGAGCAGGTCGTCCAGGTGGGCTCCGACGTCCTGGTCAAGGTCATCGACATCGACCTCGAGCGTCGCCGCATCTCGCTGTCGCTCAAGCAGGCCAACGAGGGCTTCGTCGAGGGCGAGGAGCACTTCGACCCGACCCTCTACGGCATGGCGGCCACGTACGACAACGAGGGCAACTACATCTACCCGGAGGGCTTCGACCCCGAGACGGGCGAATGGCTCGAGGGCTTCGACAAGCAGCGCGAGACGTGGGAGAAGCAGTACGCCGACGCCCGCGAGCGCTGGGAGGCCCACACCAAGCAGGTGCAGGCGTCCCGCGACGCCGACGCCGAGGCTGCGCTCAACCCGGTCCCGGCCGGCGCCGCGACCAGCTCGTCGTCGTCCACCTCGACGTCGTCCTCCTCGAGCTCGCCGGCCCCGGCCCGGGCCAACGAGGAGCCGTCCGGCACCCTGGCCACCGACGAGGCTCTCGCTGCTCTGCGCGAGAAGCTCGCGGGCGGCAAGGGCTGACCCAGCCCCTGGGCTGAGCCAGACCGCAGCATCTCCGAAGGCCGCTCCGACTCCGGTCGGGGCGGCCTTCGCCGTTCCCGGCAGTTCCCCGAGCAGGCTGTCGCGTCCCGGGCCGGACGGGAATACTGGTCGCGTGCTGAAGGTGGGTCTGACCGGCGGGATCGGTGCGGGTAAGAGCGCGGTGGCGCGGCGGCTGTCCCGCAACGGCGCGGTCATCATCGACGCCGATGTGCTCGCCCGCGAGGTTGTCGCGGCCGGCACCGACGGGCTCGCCGAGATCGTGGCCGCCTTCGGGGCGGGAACGCTCGCGGCCGGCGGCGAGCTCGACCGGCCCGCGCTGGCAGCCAAGGTCTTCGGTGACGACGACGCCCGCCGGACGCTGGAAAAGATCATTCACCCCCGCGTACGGGCCCGGACGGCCGAACTGACCGCCGGCGCCCCGGCCGAGGCGGTGGTCGTCAACGACGTGCCGCTGCTGGTCGAGACGGGGCTGGCCCCCTCGTACCACCTGGTGGTCGTCGTCGAGGCCGGCCGGGCAGCGCGGATCCGGCGGCTCGCCGAGACCCGGGGCATGACCGCCGACCAGGCCGAGGCCCGCATCGCCGCCCAGGCCGACGACGCCGTCCGTCGCCGCGCCGCCGACGTGGTGCTGATCAACGACGGCACCCTCGACGAACTGAACGCGCAGGTCGACCGGCTCTACCGCGGCCGGCTCCGCCCGTACGAGGAACATCTGCGCCTCCGCGTCTCGGCGCGCACCGACCGCCGGCTGCACATCGCCGAGCCCGACCCCACCTGGCCCGAACAGGCCGGCCGCCTGATCGCCCGGATCCGGCACGCCCTGCCCCCCGGCCACCCGGTCTCGCACATCGGCTCGACGGCCGTCCCGGGCCTGCCCGCCAAGGACATCATCGATCTCATGCTGGGCGTGCGCACCCTCGCCGAGGCGGACACGCTGGCCGAACGGCTGGCCCGGGCCGGCTTCCCGCAGCGCCCGGGCGAGTGGGTCGACAACGCGCGTGGCATCCCCGGCGAGACCTGGCCGAAGCGCCTGCACGGCGGCACCGACCCCGGCCGGGCGGTGAATCTGCACGTCCGGGTGATCGGCTCGCCCGGCTGGCGCTTCGCCCTGCTCATGCGTGACCACCTGCGCTCCGTCCCCGAGGCGCGCGACGGCTACGCGGCGGCCAAGGCCCGGTGGGCGGCCGAGCACCACGACCGATACACCTACGCCGACGCCAAGGAACCCTGGTTCGACGACGAGGCCCGGGCTGCCGACGACTGGGCCGAATCGACCGGCTGGCAGCCCGGCCCGGAAGATTGCCCGAGCTGACGGGGGCTTTCACCCCGGGGTGAGCTGCCGACCGCTGTGGCTCGACGCCGTCCGGTAACTCTCGCTGCCGTCCGGTAACTCTCGCTGCCGCCCGGAACCGAGCACCGGCTCGGGCCGTCCCCTCTCGGGTGGGGCTCGCACGTCCGCTCTCGGGCGCCGGCTCGGGCCGTTACCTCTCGGGCGCTGGCTCGGCCCGCCGCCTCTCCGACGCCGGCTCGGCCCGTTGCCCTCGGGGAAGGGGCGTACGGAAGAAAGCGGCTGACCCTCGGGTTGAAAGAAGGGCGCTCGCGGCGGCCGGTCTGCGCTGGGCGCGACCACCTGCGGGTGCGCTCGCCGGCTAACCGGGGCGCAACAACCACGGGCCGGCTGAGGGGGACCGTGTGGTGGCCCCGCTCGGTGCCGGGCGGCCGCCGCGAGCGGCCTACCCGACCAGGGTAGGCGCGCCGCACAACCGGCATCAATGCCCCCGGGCAGGGCCGAATGTGCACCCTGCGCACGACCCCCTCGCCCGGGTGAACGCACGGCCCCGGCGAGGGCCGGAACTTGTCATACCCCCGACGTACGGTAGGTCCCATGGCGCTCGACTTTCCACGACTCGACGGCCGCTTCGAGGTCGTCAGCGAATTCCAGCCGGCCGGTGACCAGCCGGCCGCCATCGCCGAGCTCGAGCGGCGCGTCCGGCGCGGCGACCGCAACACGGTGCTGCTCGGCGCGACCGGCACGGGCAAGAGTGCCACCACGGCCTGGCTGATCGAGAAGCTGCAGCGGCCGGCCCTCGTGCTGGCCCCCAACAAGACGCTCTGCGCCCAGCTCGCCAAGGAGTTCCGCGAGCTGCTGCCCAACAACGCCGTCGAATACTTCGTCAGCTACTACGACTACTACCAGCCCGAGGCCTACATCGCGCAGACCGACACCTACATCGAGAAGGACTCGTCGGTCAACGAAGAGGTCGAACGGCTGCGCCACTCGGCCACGATGTCGCTGCTCACCCGGCGCGACACGATCGTGGTCGCGACCGTCAGCGCGATCTACGGCCTGGGCACCCCGCAGGAATACCTCGACCGTTCCGTCGGGCTCAAGGTCGGCGAAGAGGTCGACCGCGACAAGCTGCTGCGACGCCTGGTCGACATCCAGTACTCGCGCAACGACATGGCCTTCCAGCGCGGCACGTTCCGCGTGCGGGGCGACACACTCGAGATCATCCCGGCCTACGAGGAGCTCGCCGTCCGCATCGAGCTCTTCGGTGACGAGATCGAGAAGCTCTACTACCTGCACCCGCTCACCGGCGAGGTCGTCCGCGAGGTCGAGCACCTGGTCATCTTCCCGGCGTCGCACTACGTGGCCGGCCCCGAGCGGATGGAACGGGCGATCCACCAGATCGAGGCCGAGCTGGAAGAGCGGCTGGCCGAGCTGGAACGGCAGGGCAAGCTGCTCGAGGCCCAGCGGCTGCGCATGCGCACGTCCTACGACGTCGAGATGATGCGCCAGGTCGGCTTCTGCAACGGCATCGAGAACTACTCGATGCACATGGACGGGCGCTCGCCCGGCGAGCCGTCGTACACCCTGCTCGACTACTTCCCCGACGACTACATCACCGTCATCGACGAGTCGCACGTGACGATCCCGCAGATCGGCGGCATGTACGAGGGCGACGCCTCCCGCAAGCGCATCCTCATCGAGCACGGCTTCCGGCTGCCCAGCGCGGCCGACAACCGCCCGTTGCGCTTCGACGAGTTCCTCGAGCGGGTCGGCCAGTCGGTCTACCTCTCCGCCACCCCCGGCCCGTGGGAGATGCAGCAGGCCCAGGGCGAGTACGTCGAGCAGGTGATCCGTCCGACCGGTCTGGTCGACCCCCAGGTGGTGGTCAAGCCGACCAAGGGCCAGATCGACGACCTGATGCACGAGATCAAGCTCCGCACCGAGCGCGACGAGCGGGTGCTGGTGACCACCCTCACCAAGAAGATGTCGGAAGACCTCACCGACTACCTGCTCGAGAACGGCATCCGGGTGCGCTACCTGCACTCCGAGGTCGACACCCTGCGCCGGGTCGAGCTGCTCAAAGAGCTGCGCAAGGGCGACTACGACGTGCTCGTCGGCATCAACCTGCTGCGCGAGGGCCTCGACCTGCCCGAGGTGTCGCTGGTGGCGATCCTCGACGCCGACAAGGAGGGCTTCCTGCGCTCGGGCCGGTCGCTGATCCAGACGATCGGCCGCGCCGCCCGCAACGTCTCGGGCGAGGTCCACATGTACGCCGACAAGATGACCCCGTCGATGCGCGACGCGATCGACGAGACCAACCGCCGGCGCGACAAGCAGATCGCCCACAACGAGGCCAACGGGATCGTCCCGCAGGCGCTCCGCAAGCGGATCCACGACATCCTCGACGACATCTACCGCGAGGCCGAGGACACCGACGCCCAGGTCACCCCGATGGTCGGCGGCGGCGGCCGGCAGATCTCCCGCGGCAAGGCCCCGGTGCCCGAGACCAGGTCCAAGGGCCGCAGTCCGGCGCCGGCCGGCCCGGCCCGCGAGGGCATGGCCCGGGCCGAGCTGGCTCAGCTCATCCAAGACCTCAACGAGCAGATGCTCGGCGCGGCGCGCGAGTTGCAGTTCGAGCTGGCGGCCCGTATCCGCGACGAGATGAGCGAGCTCAAGAAGGAGCTGCGCGGCATGGACGCGGCAGGGGTGAAATAGCGCCGGCCCGCGGATAGCGCCGGCCCGCGGCGCCGTCTGACCCGCACGGAGTCGGCCGGCGTGGTTTCTGGAGCGTGTCTGCCGGATCGCGCTGTCCGGCGGACACGGGACTGGGCGGCGATGTCTTGCGGCGTACCTGGTGGACTGCGCGGGGCTGCGGCATGGCCCAGCCCGCGTGATCCACCAGATACGCCCTACTCTGACCGGATGACTACGACCGGCCGGACAACGTGGACCGAGCTGACCGGCTTGCCGGCGGAACTCCTCGCGCTCGCCGAGCGGTGCTACGCGGCCGACGACGGCCTGCCATTGGCGATCGACCCCAGCTTCCTGGGGCGGCGCTGGGCGGCCGACGGCGGGTCCGCCTTCGGGCTGACCGCGGCCGACGGCAGCCTGGTGGCGGCCGGGGCGGCTCGGCTGACGCCGGGCGGGCCCGCCTTCACCGGGCTGGTCGACCCGGCTGTGCGCGGCCGCGGGCTGGGCAGTGCCTTGCTCGACCACGGCCTGGCGCTGGCCTCCGAACTGGCGGAGGCGAAGAGCGCTGCGCCCGACGGTCGTTCGGGAAGGCACGCGGCCGGCAGTGAGGTACCGGGAAAGCATGCCGCCGATAGCGAGGTCTCGGGGGAGCGTGCGGTTGGCAGCGAGGTCTCGGGGGAGCATGCAGCCGACAACGGACCGTCGGGTGAGCATGCCGGCGGCAGCGGGGCTTCGGGGAAGTATGCCGACGTCACGGTGGAGACCGAGACACTGACCGACGACGCGGCGGCGCTGTTCGAGGCGCGCGGCCTGCGGCAGGTCTTCGCCGAGCAGGTGATGCGGATCGAGCTCGACGACTCACTGCCGGGGGCGGAGGCCTGGCCTGCGGGTGTCACCGTCGTGAGCTGGAGCGGAGCCGTCGCGCCGCGGTTCCACGCGACGTATCACGCCGCGTTTTCGGACCGGCCGGGCTTTCCGGGCGACCCGGCCGAGGAGTGGATCGCCGAGAACGAGAACGACGACGACTTCCGGCCGGAGTGCTCGTTGCTGGTCACGCTGCCCGACCTGGGCGACGTCGGCTTCATCATCGCGGCCCGCGACTGGGTGGTCCAGGTCGGCGTGGTGCCGCTCGCCCGGCGGCGGGGCCTGGCCGCGGCCACGATCCTCGACTCACTGTCGCGCATGCGAGCCGCCGGCGACACCCGGGCCTGGCTGACCGTCAACGTCAACAATCCGGGCGCGGCTGCCCTCTACCGCCGGCTCGGCTTCACCGGCCGCGGCCGCCGGGCACGCTACCAGCCCTGATCGTCCTCGCCCGGGGGTCGGACCGGGCGGTGATGCCGCCTCCGCCGTGGGCCGGGCCGGCGGGAGGCATCAGCGGCCGACGGCAGGGTATGCGAGCCGTCGTGTTGTTCGTGCGCACGGTGAGGGCGGTGTGGTGATGATTCGATGGGTGGACGCGTTTCTCGATCGGTCGGCTGATCGGCTCGACGCGGCCGTCACCTTCTGGGCCTCGGTGACGAGCTCGGATCCGGCGCCGCAGAAGGATCCGGGGTTCGTGCGGCTGCGCACCGCCGCCGGGGACGACTGGCTCGAGATCCAGGGCGTGCGTGCGGGGGCGGGCGGCCACCATCCCGACCTATGGGTGGAGGATCTGGCCGGCTTCAACGGCCGGGCGCTCGCGGCGGGGGCGACGATGCTGGTCGACCATGGCGGATGGCAGACGCTGCGGTCGCCCGCGGGGCTGGAGTTCTGCACGGCCGAGTGGCGCGGTCAACACGTACGGCCGAAGCCCTTGAACGGACCCGGCGGGGTGACCCTGCGGCCGCACCAGCTCTGCTTCGACCTGGCGCCGTCGGTTTACGACGACGAGGTGCGCTTCTGGCAGACGCTCACCGGGTGGCGACTCGACGAGGGCATGCGGGTTGACGAGTTCGTCCGGTTGCAGCCCGAGCCGCCCATTCCCGTGCGGTTCCTGTTGCAGCGGCTCGGTGAGGAACGCGCGGCGTCGGTGCACCTGGACGTGTCGTGCTCCGACATCCCCGCCGCGCGCCGGTGGCACGAGTCGCTGGGCGCGACCTTCCTCGGCGAGTGGCCGAACTGGACGACCTTCCGCGATCCGTCCGGCGGCGTCTACTGCCTGACCAAGGGCGACCCGGCCGAGGACTGAGGGACGGCGCTACTGCGGGAAGAAGTCGTGGTCTGGGCCGGGACGGTCGCCGGCCGGGACGTCCAGGAAGTGCTCGACCAGGGGCGGCTTGGCGAAGAACTCGCCGATGAAGCCGCGCCACTGGGGGAAGCGTTCGCTGTTGCGGAAGTTCTCGAGGTGGGCCTCGACGCTGTCCCACTCGACCAGCAGCACGAAGCGGGACGCGGACTCCACGCCGCGGGTCATCCGCACCGAGCGGCAGCCGGGCGTGCTCGCCAGGATCGGATGGGCGATCTTGTATGCGGCGGCGAACGCCTCTTCCGAACCGGGGAGAATGTCGATCAACGCGACCTCGAGAACCATGAACCGCAGCCTGCCACAGACCCTCTCGAGCTAGGTTCCTAGGACGATTCAGCGGGAGTGAATGAGTCGCGAGCCGAGTGAATTCAAGGGGCGGCAGTGGTCTTCGGTTGCCCCGCGGTAACGTGGAGGTGCCCACCCTGGGGCTTACCGCAGGATGACACTCGACACGGTTTGCCGGGTGGCTCCGCTGTTGTGCCGTTCATGAGTCACAATGGCTGCCGTAGGAGGGGAGTATTCCTTCGTGCCGGTCTCGTCAACACGGAGCGTCCAACCCCCTGAAGGGCGCACCCGGGGCCGGCGGTCGCCGAAAGGCGGCGGAAGAGACCTCCGACAGTCGCATGACGCTGCTCCCGCCGTTCCCGGTGTGGGCGCAGTCTCGGACCGTGTCTGCCGGAGGCCTTGTTGAACATTTCTGCCTGGGTATGGATCGTCACCCTGGTCGCGGTCCTCGCGGTCCTCGCCGTCGACCTGCTGATCGTCGGCCGTCGGCCGCACGAGCCGTCGATGAAGGAGTCAGGCGGCTGGGTCGCCTTCTACGTGGCGCTCGCCCTGGCCTTCGGCGCCGGCATCTGGATTTTCGCCGGCGGGCAACCCGCGGCCGAGTTCTACACCGGCTGGCTCACCGAGTACTCGCTGAGCGTCGACAACCTCTTCATCTTCATGATCATCATGGCCCGGTTCGCCGTGCCGCGGCAGCTCCAGCAGAAGGTGCTGCTCATCGGCATCGTGCTGGCGCTGCTCATGCGCGGCGCGTTCATCGCGGCCGGCGCGGCGCTGATCTCGCAGTTCTCCTGGGTCTTCTACATCTTCGGCGCGTTCCTCGTCTACACGGCGATCTCCCTGCTCAAGGAGGGGGAGAACGACGAGGACGACTTCAAGGAGAACGTGCTGATCCGCTGGGCCAAGCGCGCCCTGCCCGTCTCGTCGACGTTCGGTGACGGCCGGATGATGACCGTGACCGAGACCGGCAACCGGCTCTTCACGCCGATGCTCATCGTGATGATCGCGATCGGCACCACCGACCTGCTGTTCGCGCTCGACTCGATCCCGGCGATCTTCGGCATCACCAAGGAGCCGTACCTCGTCTTCACGGCCAACGTCTTCGCGCTGATGGGCCTGCGCCAGCTGTTCTTCCTGCTCGGCGGCCTGCTCGAGCGGCTCGTCTACCTCAACTACGGCCTGTCGGCAGTGCTCGCCTTCATCGGCGTCAAGCTCTTCCTCGAGGCGCTGCACACCAACACCATCCCGTTCATCAACGGCGGGCACGGGGTGCACTGGGCGCCGGAGATCCCGATCTGGCTGTCCCTGCTGATCATCATCGGCACGCTGGGTATCGCCACCGCGGCGAGCCTGATCAAATCCTCGCGCGACGCCAAGAAAGAGCTGGCGGGCGTAAACCACTAGAGCGACGCCCAGCTTTCAACCACTAGAGCGAACGGCCATGTCGTAGCGGGGGGGGGGGGGGGGGGGCCCCCCCCCCCCCCCGCCCCCGGCCGGGGGGGGTTGGGGGGTGGTGGGGGGGTTGGGGGGGGGGGGGGGGGGGGGGGGGGGGCCGGCGCGGGGGGGGG